>CAMNDE010000089.1:0-11094 GCA_946534895.1 uncultured Clostridia bacterium | reverse complement strand
CCGGCACGGCCAAGCTGGTGATCAACACCATGATCCAGAAGTACGGCCATGACGAAGGCGTCCAGTACCTGGTGGACCTGGACAAGAATATTCAGGTATATACCAAGTCCGGTTCCGGCCCTTCCAAGAATGTGGGCACCGGCGAGTGCGTCATCGGCATTGGCTTCCTGCATGACGGCATCACCCAGATCGTGGACAACGGCTATGACAACGTGGGTCTCGTGATTCCGAGCTCCGGCACTTCCTTCGAAGTTGGCGCCACTGCCATTTTCAAGGGTGCCAAGCATCCCAATGCCGCCAAGCTGTGGGTGGAATATGCCCTGTCTCCCGAGTGCGTGGAACTGGGCGCTCAGTATGGTTCCTATCAGTTCCTGGTGCTGGACAACGCGACCCAGCCTGCTGTGGCTGCTGAGTTCGGTCTGGATCCCGAGAATGTCATGGACTATGACTTCGAGGATGCCAAGATGAACACCAAGGCGTATATCGAGGACGTCATGACTGCCCTGGGCAGTGCTGCGGAAGACGGACGTTTCAAGACCGAATAATTCCTGCAGGCAGAAAAATGTTTCATGGTTGATTTCAGGAGGGGGATGGTGGCCATCACCGTCCTCCTCCTTCCATTTTACGGAAAGGGGGATGACATATGGCGCGAGGACAGAGTGCTGAGCTTGACCGGAAAAAACTTCTGGCTGACCCGGTCATGGTCACCACCATTGTTCTGCTGATTGCCTTTTTGACCCTGTTTATCGTGTATCCGCTGGCGATCCTTCTGGTGGACAGCGTCTACTCCCCGGAAACGGGCATGACTCTGCAGTTTTTCCGTGAAAGCTTCGGAAAGTATACCTTCGTGCGCGCCATCACCAATACGCTGAAGGTGGGCTTTCTGGTGGGCCTGCTTTCCACCGCTGTGGGATTTCTGTTCGCCTATGTGGAAGTGTATGTCAAGGTCAGGACACGGTTCATGAGCGGTCTGTTCAAGGTGGTTTCCATGCTTCCGGTCGTGTCCCCGCCGTTTGTGCTGTCGCTTTCCATGATCATGCTCTTCGGCAGGGCAGGCCTGATCACCCGGCATCTGCTGGGCATCTATGACAATAATGTCTATGGGTTCTGGGGCATTACCATTGTGCAGACCATGACATTTTTCCCGGTGTGCTACATGATGTTCCGGGGTCTGCTCAAGAATATTGATCCTTCCATGGAGGAAGCGGCCCGGGACATGGGTGCAAGCCGCATGGGCGTCTTCCGTTCCGTGACGTTCCCGCTGCTGCTTCCGGGCATCGGCAATGCGTTCCTGGTGACGTTCATTGAGAGCATTGCGGACTTTGCCAATCCCATGATCATCGGCGGAAGCTATGACACCCTGGCCACCACCATTTATCTGCAGATCACCGGCGCCTATGACAAGAACGGCGCCTGCGCCATGGCTGTTGTGCTTCTGATGATTACCATGGCCATGTTCATGGTGCAGAAGTTCTATCTGGAAAAGAAAACGGCGGCCACGCTCACGGGCAAGGCCAGCCGTGCCAGAATGCTCATTGAGGACCGGAGCGTGGCAGTCCCGCTCACCATCCTGTGCTCGCTGATCGCACTGTTTGTTGTGCTGATGTATATCTGCGTGCCCTTCGGTGCCCTGTTCAAGACATGGGGCAGGGATTTCACACTGACCACCAAGTGGTTTGAGCAGGTATTTACCCGCTACCGTGGCTTCAAGGCGTTCTCCGACTCCTTCCGGCTTTCCCTGATCGCGGCACCTCTGACAGCGCTTCTGTCCATGATCATTTCCTACCTGGTGGTCAAGCGCAGGTTCAAGGCCAAGACGTTTATCGAAGTCGTGTCCATGCTGGCCATGGCTGTGCCCGGCACCGTGCTCGGTATCGGGTATATCCGCGGTTTCTCCGCTGGCGTGTTCCGGACCGGTTTTCTTCAGAGCCTGTATGGCACGGGCGTGATTCTGGTCATCGTGTTCGTGGTGCGCTCTCTTCCCACCGGCGCGCGCAGCGGCATTTCCGCACTGCGCCAGATTGACAAATCCATCGAGGAAAGCGCCTATGACATGGGCGCCGGCAGCCTGAAGGTGTTCACTTCCGTCACGCTGCCCCTGATCAAGGATTCGTTCCTGTCGGGCCTGGTGACCGCGTTCGTGCGTTCCATAACCGCCATTTCAGCCATTATTCTGCTGGTGACGCCGAGTTATCTGCTCATTACGGTGCAGATCAATGAGTTTGCAGAAAAGGGCTCCTACTCTCTGGCCTGTGCCTTTGCAACCATTCTGATTGTCATCACCTATGGCTCCGTGCTGCTGATGAACCTGTTTATCCGATTCTTCGGTACGAGCAGAAAAATCCGTGAGGTGGAAAAAGCATGAGTGAAATGAAAGTCAAACAGCCCAAAGGCGTGGTGCTGGATCATATTTCCAAGATTTATCAGGATCCCAAGACAGGCAGGGATTTTTACGCCGTGCACGATGTGAGCCTGGAGATGAAGCCTGGCAGCTTTGTCACGCTGCTGGGACCGTCCGGCTGCGGAAAAACCACCACGCTGCGCATGATTGCCGGCTTTGAAAGCCCGGACGAGGGCGAAATCTATCTGGGCGGGGAAGCCATCAACCGCCTTCCTCCCAACAAGCGGGACACGGCCATGGTGTTCCAGTCCTATGCACTGTTCCCACACTACAATGTCTTTGACAATGTGGCCTACGGCCTGAAGCTGAGGAAAGTGCCAAAGGATGAGATCCGGGAGCGCGTAACGCGGATCCTGGCGCTGGTGGAGCTTTCCGGCATGGAGCAGCGCATGACCAACCAGCTTTCCGGCGGACAGCAGCAGCGCGTTGCCCTGGCGCGGGCGCTTGTGGTGGAGCCGGGCGTACTCCTGTTCGATGAACCGCTGTCCAACCTGGATGCCAAGCTGCGCGTGCAGATGCGTACCGAAATCCGCCGGATCCAGCAGATTCTGGGCATTACCGCAATCTATGTGACGCATGATCAGTCGGAGGCCATGTCCATATCGGACCAGATCATTCTCATGCGTGAGGGCGTGATTGCACAGATGGGTACGCCCACGGAAATCTATTATCATCCCAACAGCGAGTTTGTGGCGGACTTCATCGGGGAATGCAACTTCCTCAGGGGCACCGTGCGCGAATCGGACGGGGATGAGATCCGGGTGCAGATCGGAAGCCACTGCGTGACCGCCGCCTGGAACCGTGATGTGCGCACCGGTGAGGACTGTGAGCTGGTGGTGCGTCCGGAGGCCATCCGGATCGGCCGCGAGGGCATGCTTCCCTGCAAGGTGGAGCTGAGCTGCTTTATGGGCTCCTACCAGAACTATCATGTCAGGGTGGGGGATACGCTGGTGAAGATCGCCGACAACTGCCCTGTGAACAAGGAAATTTTCCGTGAGGGTGAGAATGCGTGGATTTCCTTTGACAAGGAATGCGCGCATCTGCTATAAATAATGACACAAACAGGAATGGAGGAGACTGATATGCAGATTCTGTCAGTTTATGATGAAGCCTTTGCACCGTACGGACGTGTGGTGGAAGGATACGATGTGAGCGGTATTCTTGGTGCGCTGAAGGAAACGCCGGTTCCCGCAAACGTGGTCTACAAGCCCAGGGAAGACGCGATCCATGCAGCACCCATGGCAGAGGAAGTCGGATGCGCGCTGTTCGGCGGCATGCCCTTCCAGCTGGGATACTGCAACGGCCACAACACCAAGCTGAACTGCCTGGAATTCCACCGGGATTCCGAGTTCAACCTGGGCACGGAAGACTTCGTGCTGCTCATTGCCAAGCAGGACGAGATCAGGGATGGCGTGCTGGATACGGCCTGCGTCAAGGCATTCCGCGTGCCTGCCGGCGTGCTGGTGGAAGTCTATGCCACCACGCTTCACTATGCGCCCTGCCATACGGATCCCGCCAAGGGCTTCCAGGTCCTGGTGGCGCTGCCTGCCGGCACCAATACGGATTTCCGGCCGGAAGGCGGAGCGAATACCATGGACAGAATGCTCTGGGCAAGAAACAAGTGGCTGCTGGCCCATCCCCAGAGTGATGAGGCTGCCCAGGGTGCCGTGATCGCGCTGAAGGGCGAGAACACGGACATTGCTGCGGACCTGTAAGCCAAAAGAGTTTCAGGCATAGAAAAATGTCACGGCGCGCCGTGACATTTTTCTATGCGTTTTTCCAGGAAAGCGGCTCAGCCGAGACGGATGACGTTCCAGGACAGAGCGGGCAGGCGCACGCTCATGTGTCCGCCGTCGAGCACAGCTGCATCGCCGGCAGTGGGGGCGACCTGGTTCGGGTCAGACTCGGTGTTCACAGCCTTGACATCATCATGATGCAGCACAATGTGCTCCTTGAAGGACAGGTTTCCGAAGGCACGCAGGTCGGCGGTGAGCTCCACATCTTCCTTCAGATCGCGGTTCACGGCAAAGATGGTGACGGAACCGTCCTCGGCAAGCGTGGCTGCGGCATCCACCACAGGCACGGCTTCATAGTCGGAGCAGTCATAGACGGGGCTGGAGATCACGGGGCGCAGGGCTGTGCCGCGGCCGAACATGGAAGCATGCATGAGCGGATAGTAGATGGTCTGGGCCCAGGCACCGCCGCCGTTGCGGGTCATGATCGGGGCAATGACGTTCACCAGCTGGGCGAGGCAGGCAACCTTGACGCGGTCGGCGTTCTTCAGGAACGTGATCAGAATGCTGCCGGCGAGAAGCGCGTCTTCAAAGTTGTAAATGTCTTCCAGAAGCGGCAGGGCGCGGTTCCACTTGTCGCGCTTCCAGATTTCCTTGTCCTGCTCACTGGAGTGATACCAGACATTCCACTCGTCAAAGGAGAGGTTCAGCTTTTTCTTGGCATGCTTGCGTCCGCCCACGGCGTCGCAGATGGAGACGACTTCGCGGATGAAATCATCCAGGTCCATGCTCCTTGCGAGGAAATCCGGAGTATTGTTGCTGGGATTCCCGTAATAGCGGTGCAGGGACACATAGTCCACGTTCTCGTAGCACTCATTGAGCATTTCATATTCCCAGGCACCATAGGTGGGCATGCTGTGGCTGGCGCTGCCGCAGGCCACGACCTCGATGGTGGGATCCACCCACTTCATCATCTTGGCGGCTTCATTGGCGGTGCGGCCGTATTCGTAGGCCGTCTTGTGACCCATCTGCCAGGGACCGTCCATTTCGTTGCCCAGGCACCACAGCTTGATGCCGAAGGGCTCCTTGGCGCCGTTGCGGATACGCATATCGCTCAGCGCGGAGCCGGAGGGATGGTTTGCATACTCCACCACGTTGCGCGCTTCATCGGGTCCGCGGGTGCCCAGGTTCACGGCATACATGATCTCGGAGCCGGCCTTGCGGGCCCAGTCGGCGAACTCATGCAGACCTACTTCATTGGTTTCCGTGGTGAACCAGGCAAGATCCAGACGCTTCGGCCGCAGTTCTTTCGGTCCTACCGAGTCTTCCCAGTTGAAACCGGAAACAAAGTTGCCGCCGGGATAGCGGACAACGGGAACGTTCAGCTTTCTGACCAGATCAAGAACATCCCTGCGGAAGCCGTTTTCATCCGCTGTGGGATGGCCGGGTTCATAGATGCCGCCGTATACGGCGCGGCCGAGATGCTCGATGAAAGAGCCGTAGATGCGGGGGTCGACCTGGCCAATGATGAAGTCCTTGTCCATGATCAGCTTTGCCTGTTTCATAGGATTCCCTCACTTCAGAATAAATTTGCACGCGCAGGATAGCATGGCGGAAAGAGGCTGTCAAGACAGTACGTACAGGGAATGTGCGGCTTTCTGCCGGTATGCGGAATCAGTCCATGACTTTCAGGGCCTCTGCCATGTGTACGCTGTGTATATGCCGTTTCATGAGCTGATTGACGCAGGCGGTGAACAGCATGGAAATGCCCAGAGCCAGCAGGTATGAGGACAGCCGGATATCGCGGCCGAACATGACCTGATCAATCTCCACGGTGCGCACCACATAGCTGTGCAGCACCCGGCCTAGCGCAAGCCCGAGAAGCGCACCGATCAGCGACAGGGCCGTGGTCTCGCGGAAAAGGTACTGCTCCACTTCCCGGCGGCGGAAACCAAGGACCTCAATGGTGGCAATTTCCTTGCGGCGCTCGCACAGATTGACATAGATGAGGGTGTGGAGCACCACCACGCACAGAAGCCCGGCGGCGAGGATCAGGACCAGAACCACACTGTCGATGCTTTTCATGGAGCGCGCAAAATTGGTGCGCAGGTTTTCCGTGCCGACGGCATAGAGGACCTGCGGGCAGGCGAGCAGGCGGTTCAGGATTTCCGTCTCGGATGCACCGGGGGCGAGCTTCAAAAGCAGCGAATTATACTCGATTTCCCGGCCGAAGAGCCGGCGGTAGAGCCCGGGCGACAGCGTGCAGGAAGCGGCGAGATAGTTTTCCGCAATCCCGCTGACCACCGCCTGGGCCAGGATCCCGTCCGCGTTTTCAATGGTGACGCTGTCCCCGGGATGAATGCCCGCCTGCTCCGCAAACTTTTCGGTGATCACAAGCCCGGCATCCGGATCGCAGGCCTCATGCGTCAGGCGGCTGCGGAGCACCGAGAACTGCGGGTACATTTCCGGGTCGGCGGGGACGGTCAGGGAAATGCCGGAGCGGGATGCGCCGGTAATGAAGCCCCTCTCGGTGTGCACGGCGGTAAAGGCGGGAATCATGTCGGTGTCCGCGAGCAGATCGCGCAGGGACATGTCCTTATCCGGCGCGTCAGCGTCAAGCAGTTCCGCGGCGATCTGGTACAGGGAAAGCTGGGAATACTGACGGTCCACAATGTCATTGACGGAATCCCGCAGCCCGAAGCCGGTGACCAGAAGCGCACTGCAGCCGGCCACACCGATCACGGTCATGAAAAAGCGCTTTTTATAGCGGAACAGATTCCGGCAGGTGACCTTGGAAAAGAAGCCAAGCCGGTTCCAGACAAAAGGCAGAGCTTCCAGAAAGATGCGCCTGCCCGGAGCCGGGGCCGGCGGGGTCATAAGCCTGGCGGGCGTTTCGCGCGTCAGCGACCGGACGGAGGACACCGCCGCGCAGACAATCCCGAGCACGGTAGCCGGGGAAACAAGAAGGAACAGGTCCCACCGGAACGGCGTGAGGGTAGATGGCAGGGTGTACATCATGCTGTAGGCGGCGCTGACGGCCGCAGAGAACAGCCGGAATCCCACCGCGACGCCGAGCACGGCACCGGGAACGGCGAAGAGCAGGGCATAGAGGAGGTATTCCCCGAGAATGCTGCGCGGGCCATAGCCCAGTGCTTTCAGCGTTCCGGCCGTAAGCCGGTTTTCCTCCACCAGACGGCTCATGGTGGTCATGGCCACCAGCAGGGCGACGAAAAAGAAGAAGACGGGAAAGATCCTGGCCAGCGCGGTCACTTTTTCCACATTGCTGCGATAGCTGTTCAGGCCGTTCAGGTCGTCCCTGGTACGGATGGTCCAGCCCTCAGGCAGACGGCTGCGCAGAGCGGAGAGCGTTGAAAGCCGGGATACTGAGTCCGGGGGATCCGGGATGTCCCGGGCGGCCAGGGAGGTAAGCGCCTGACGAAGCGCGCCTTCCGGAAGACGTCCGGCTGTATCGGTGAGCTCTGCGGCGCTTTCCCGGGCCTGCGCGGCCATTTCGAGTTCCGTATGCTGGATTTTTTCCAGATGTCCGGTGAGGGCGTCCAGCGTGCCAAGGCGCTCCGCACGGGCCTTGCGTGTCCGATCCCGGCCCAGCTGTGAGATTTCAGGGATCACGGATGCGCGCAGTGCGCGGTAGTTTTCCGAGAATGTATTCATGCTTTCCGTGCCGTTCAGCGTGACATACAGGTCTGTGTATGTTTCCTCCGGGAACAGGTCCCGGGTGACGAACACGTCCAGCTCCACGCTGCCGCTGCCGGCCAGGGTGGATTCCGTGACCAGGGAAACGCTCATGGGGCTTTCCACAAGCCCCACGATCTCCAGCTCCTGCAGATGGCATGATGTGCCGGAGGGCAGGAACAGATGCTCGCCGACGCTTGGTGCGTGCGCTTCATACTGCGCAAGACAGGCATATACGGCACATTCCCCGGCTTTTTGGGGAAGCCGGCCTTCACGGAGCACGGCCCGGACCAGCTCCGTGTTTCCCTCTGCGTCATACAGGCCGTACAGGCGAGATGTAAAGGTGTTTTCATGCGCGTCCTCAAGAACAAGGTCAGCCGAGTTCGCGGCCTGCACACACTTCACACCGCTGATGCTTCTGACGCTTTCCAGGTCATCCGGTGTGAAGCCGCAGAAGGACTTGAGATCCAGATCATAGAACGCGGTGTCCTCCAGATACCGTGATACCGTCATGAACATGTCCGGGGCCGCGGCCATGAGTCCGGCCATGAAACCGGAGCCGATCGCCACGATCAGCATGATGGACACAAACCTTGCGGCGTGTTCACGGATGCTGCGGAGCACCTGCCGGGTTCTTGGTTTCATGCGCTTCGCCTCCTTCCGCAAACAGGGCATCCAGCTTTGACAGATATGTGTTCGGGAGGTGCTGCTCAAGCAGCTCGGAAAACCCTTCACCCTGCCGCGCAGACAGTTCCTGCATCCTGAGAAGCAGCGGCTCCAGATCACTGCCGCTTCCTGTAAGCCCGGATAATCCGTCGGACTCGGCCATGCTCTGTCCGGACGGCAGGCTTTCCCCGGAAAGCGCGTCGGCGAAGAGCAGCATGATCTCATAGGCGCTGATTCCGTCATCGGAAACACCGGGGCCGGTCAGACTGTGACGCACGCTGTAATAGGATTCCAGGGAAGGCGCGAGCGCTGTCAGCGTGTTCAGCAGGGAAGCGGCAGGCCCGCCGTCTCCGGGGAGCCAAATGTCATGCCCGGCACGGCAGAAGCCCCAGCTGTTGAGGGGCAGCATGGGCACCGCGTCCTCCGGATTCAGAAAATTCCAGATATTGTCAGCCGCCGCCAGTTCCCGGCTTCGCAGTGTGGCCGGCGTGGCAAAGGTCAGCCCGAGCACATGTTCCGGGCCGAAGCGCTCATTCAGCAGAAGCGCGAGCAGGTTGGCACAGGCCGCCCCGCGGGAGTGACCGGTGACAAGATATATGGTGTTCTCCGGAAAGACAGGGAGCCGGTCCAGGGCCTGGAAGACATCCGACGCGGCGTAGAGGAAGTTTTCCGCGAACACAGTGTCCATGTTCCGGGAAGGCGCCACATCCATATTGGCGTACCATTCAGCACCGCGCGTGCCGCGGATGACAATGAGGCATACCGGTGTATCCCCGGTTCCGTATCCGATGGTGAAGGCACAGGTGTGGGCCGGGTCCGTCAGAGGCTTGTCATACCCCTGCTGCAAAAGCACCTGCATGCCGGCTGATTCAAACAGTGACGCCTCGTCCTCCGCGTCATAGCCGGACGCCAGCACCTGGCACTGCCGCACAAGGAGCGGGTCAGGGGAAAGCGTGTCCGGAACGGGCACAAGGGGAAGCGCAAGGCAGGACCGGTCCAGGGCGGGAAACAGCGTCTGTTCCTCAGCGCGGGCAGACGGCACGAGCAGCAGGAACAGTATGCCCATGATCAGCAGCTTTTTCACGCGGTATCCCTCCTCAATGCATAGACTTCAGGTATCCTATCACGTTTGTCCGTCTGTTCACAAGAGGCGCAGAATGGACAGCAAAGGAAAACCGACGTATATCGGCCCTCCGGCGTGAAGGCATTCAGTACCGGAAAGCGGATGCCTCCACATCAAAAAACAGCCGGTGTCGACCGGCTGATCTTTCCATAGCGTTGAATAAACAGGACGGTTTATGAATCCCTGGTGACGTGCCCGCTGCTGAGCCCGGCTTCACCGCTGCTGAGCGGCAGCCAGTCCAGTACGGCATGAATCTGGCGGTCCCAGAAATCCCATTCATGGCCGCCGTCTTCCTCGACATAGGTGACATCGGCACCGGCCCTGACCAGACTGTCCGAGAATCTGCGGTTGACGCCGAGCAGGCCGTCCTGCAGTCCGCATGCCATATAGAAACGGGGAAACTGAGCCTGACCCGCATGCACTTTTTCAGTCAGATGCTGAAGAGCCACATCGGGATTCCGGTCTGTGCCGCGGGCTTTCTCCGGATCCCCGAAGATATGGTTTTCCGAGGCAACCGGCTTAAGGCTTGGCTCCAGCAGGGAGAGGGCACTGGAAAGCCCGGCCGCGTGGGAAAACACGTCCGGAGCGACCATGGCGTTGACCAGCGCACCGTAGCCGCCCATGGACAGGCCGGCAATAAAGGTGTCTTCCCTGCGCCTGGACAGGGGGAACATGAGCCGGGTCATTTCCACGAGTTCCCGGGAGATGAACTCGCCGTAGCGGGAGTAGGGAAGCGGACCGTCCATATAGAATGCGTTGTCGCCGGAGGGCATGACGACTGCCAGTCCGCGCTGCTCGGCCCAGCGCTGGATCCGTGTGCCGCTGACCCAGTCCGTATAATTGCCGAGCAGGCCGTGCAGAAGATACAGGGTGGGGAACTTCGTGTCCTCCTGCATGGAATAGCTGCGGGAACCGGGAGTGATCCGGTCGCAGGGAAGGATGACCTGAACCGGTACAGTGCGGAACAGTGCCTGGGAGAGATAGTTTACCTGGATAAGAGCCATAGCGTACACCCCTTTCTGGGCATATCATAGCAGGAAGGGGAGCAAAGGGGAATACAGGGCTGCGGAAACGGCGAACAGGAAAAAAACAATCCGGGCCTTGACGTGCCCCGTGATTTCCTATATGCTTTTGCCAGTTCACAGAGAGATTTGCGGAAAGGAGGCGGACGTCATGAGAAAGAATCATCGCGGCATGATGATGGCTATGGGCATGTGCATGTGCATGTGCTCCGTTTTCCCATGCGTCAGCCGCCGCCTGTAATCCGCTGAAGAGATACATGCTGCCGGGGCTTCCGCATGGAGGTCCCGGTATTTTTTGTAAAGGAAGTGCTTGAAATGATCTTTCATCAGGGTGGAGTGATTTCACGAATGTGAGGCCGCGGCGGCTCCAATGATTCAGCATGCATGATTTCCCATACATATTGATTGACGAAAAGGAGAAGAAAACCATGAAGAAACTGAGTTTTGTGCTTGCCC
>CAMNDE010000088.1:0-11141 GCA_946534895.1 uncultured Clostridia bacterium | reverse complement strand
GGGCGTTTCCCATGCTTTCCTTATATTTTCCCATTCCCGCGCGGACCTGTTTCCGGAAATCAGTCCTTTTCCTCAGGATCCACATCAATGAGCACTTTCATCGTGCTTTCCCGGTGCTCATCAATATAGGCATAGGCGGAAGCATAATCCTCAAAGGCAAAATGCGCTGTCTGCAGGGGCTTGAGCCGGACCCTGCCCGTCTGCACCAGACGGATCGCTTCCACATAATCCTCATGCCGGTACATCATGGAGGTATTCAGATCCAGCTCCGAATCATTCAGCTTTGCCAGGTCCACATGCGCGGTCTTTCCAAACACGGCCACAAGAATGATGGTGCTTCCCTTACGCGCGTTCTGAATAGCCTGATCCATGGTCGTATCCGAGCCTGCACAATCATACGCCACATCCGCGCGGTCCGGTCCGAAAGCGCGGACCAGTGCCTCGCTGTAATCCTCGCGCGATGTATTCACCACATAATCCGCCCCCAGGCTCTTTGCCAGGGCAAGACGGGTGTCTGACAGATCCGTTGCCAGCACTTCCGCGGCCCCAAGCGCCTTGAGCGACTGAATCAGCAGAATACCGATCGGACCGCAGCCCAGCACCACAGCCTTTGCGCCTTTCAGTTCGGGGAAGCGTCTGGCCGCGTGCACCGTCACAGCCAGCGGCTCGATCATGGCTCCTTCCGAATAGGTCATGGCATCCGGGAGCAGCGTCACCTTGGACGCGTCCACAGCGAAATATTCACTCGCCGTTCCCGTCGTCTGGAATCCCATGACTTTGAGTTTTTCGCACAGATTGTATTTTCCATGAAGGCAGGGATAGCAGCGCCCGCAGAATACCTGCGGCTCAATGGTCACTTTCTGCCCGACCTTCAGATCCTTCACATACTCGCCCAGCTCCACGATCTGTCCGGATACTTCATGGCCCTGCGTCACCGGATAGGAAGTATACGGGTGCGTTCCGTGATTCACATGAATATCGCTGCCGCAGATGCCGATCCGCTTGATTTTCACCAGCACCTGATCCGGCCCCGGAACCGGCACAGGAATCTCCCGGAACATGATTTTTCCAGGTTCTGTCATGACCTGCTGCTTCATAGTCATCTGCATGTTATGCTGCCTTCCCTTCTCTCAGACATTGTCAGGGCCATTATATCAGTTTCCGGTTCCAATGGCATGTTTTTTTCATGCTTCTCAGCACCGGTTCCCCACGCATCGGAATTCCGTTCAGGATTCCCTGATCTGTCTGCCCGGATACGTGAAAAAGTGATATAATGCGTATATGCTCAACAAGGGAGGTAACAATATGTCACAGAATGGACCACGCGGACGCGTCCGCAAGGTGGAAGGCACCGCCAAGGGGCCGGAACGCAAAGAACAGGTAAATACGCAGGGGCCCGTCGGCAAGCAGGACGGTTACGCTGAGCGCCGTGAGCAGAATGCCCGGCCTTCATCCCAGTCCCCTGTTCAGGGAAGGCCTTCCGCAGCCAGGCCGGCAGCCCAGACAGGCAGCCCGCGGCCCGCACAGCCTCAGTCATCCGCATCACAGACAGGCCGGCCTTCCGGCGCACCCCAGAATCCGCAGTCCTCTTCCGGCGCACGCGCTGGAAGCTCCATATTCGGTTCTCCCCAGTCGGCGCGCCCGGCACAGAACGCGCAGAATTCCACACCTGTCACCACCGGGCTCGGCGGATTCCGCCCTGCTCAGAACACAAGACCCGCTTCAGGAAGCCAGAGTGCTTCCCAAGGCAATGTGCGCCCGGGGGCCGGTGCATTCGGCACTTCCCAGTCCGCACAGCGCCCGGCGCAGCATGTTTCCGGCACCTCCCAGCCGGCCCAGAATTCCAGCCGACCCCAGGCGAAGCCGCACTCCATGAACTCGCAGCGTCCGAGCACATCCTCCACGGTCGTACCGCCCGTGTCCCCGAAGCCTTCGGGCACTTCATCCTCGTCCGGCAGCGGAAGCAACCGCACATCCAGGAAAGCCGGACTGTCACCGCTGCTCATCATTGTCGTGCTCGCCCTGCTGTTCTTCGGCAGAAACCTGTTCGGTTCCAGTCCTTCCACGGACAATTCCTCTTCTTCCTCTCTGCTCAACAGTGCGGTCCAGAGCGTGACTTCCCAGAACTCCTCCCTTACCGGTGACAGCGGCCTGCTCGGTGGCAGTGGCCTGCTCGGCGGCAGCGGTGATCTTGGTTCCTCCGCCATGTCCGCCCTGGCACAGTACCTGAGCGGCGGCTATTCCGCATCCACGGGCTCCTCCGCATCATCCTCCCTGTCTTCCTCGTCCTCATCGTCGTCTGCGCTTTCCTCCCTGGCCTCCACCCTGGGCGGCAGCTGGTTCACATCCGCAGCTTCCACCGCCACCGGAGCGTCCGGCACGGTTCGCACGGATTCCACGCGTCTTTCCACCACGGTGGCCGAAGGCAGCCGGGACAAGTACACGACGGTACTCGGAAACGGACGTGACGTGTATACCATCATGGTGTACATGTGCGCCACGGACCTGGAGTCCAAGGCTGCCATGGCCACCAAGGATCTCCAGGAAATGCTCAACGCATCCTTCGATGATCACATCAATCTGATCGTCTATACCGGCGGCTGCACCGGATGGCAGAACAAGCTGGTTTCCAACCGGGTCAATCAGATCTGGCAGGTGCGCGGCGGCAAGCTGGCCAAGCTTGAGGACAACGTTTCCTCAGCGTCCATGACCAAGCCCTCCACGCTTTCCTCCTTCATCCAGTACTGCCGTGAGAACTTCCCGGCCAACCGCTACGGTCTGATCCTCTGGGACCACGGTTCCGGCACCGTATCCGGATACGGCTATGACCAGCGCAATCCCTCCAGCGGCTCCATGAGTCTGGCCGGCATCAACCAGGCGCTCACCGACGGCAAGGTCAAGTTCGATTTTGTCGGATTCGATGCCTGCCTCATGGCCACCGTGGAAACGGGTCTCATGCTCTCCCAGCACAGCGACTATATGATCGCTTCCGAGGAAACGGAGCCCGGTGTCGGCTGGTATTACACCAACTGGCTTACGGAACTCGGCAAGAATCCTTCCCTGCCCACCACACAGCTGGGCAAGCAGATCTGCGATGACTTTGTCAGCGCCTGCGCGACGTCCGCCCGCGGTCAGTCCACCACGCTGTCCCTTGTGGACCTGGCAGAGCTCAGCCATACCGTTCCCTCAACCCTGACCAGTTTCTCCAAGTCCATTTCTTCACTGGTCACCAACAAGGAATACAAGACCGTCTCGGACGCCCGCAACCTCAGCCGTGAGTTTGCCCCCTCCACGCGGATCGATCAGGTGGACCTGATCGACCTGTGTACAAGGATGGACACGGCGGAAAGCAAAGCCCTGGCCTCCGCCCTCAACGGCGCCATCAAGTACAACCGTTCCGGCAGCATGACCAATGCCTACGGCCTGTCCGTCTATTTCCCCTATCGCAAGCTTTCCAACGTGGACAAGGCACTGTCCACCTACCGCCAGCTGGGCATGGATGAAACCTATTCGGCTGCCATCCGTGACTTTGCCAGCGTGGAGCTTTCCGGTCAGCATTCCACTTCCTATCCTTCCAATCCCCTCGAGTCCATCTTCTCCGCCGCGTCCATGCAGCCGGCCCAGAGTTCCTCGTCTCAGGACATGATTTCCGATCTTCTCGGCGCGTTCCTGGGCGGCGGTTCCTCCTCCCTCTCCGGGCTTGACTTCTTCTCCGGACGCAGCCTGAGCAACGAAACCCTGACTTCCTTCGTGCAGGCCAATCATCTGGATCCCGCCCGCCTCGTGTTCGTCTCCCAGGAGAACGGGGATCAGACCCTGACCCTGGCGCCCGAGGAATGGGCACAGATCACCGGTGCCGAGCAGAATGTATTCTTTGATGACGGCAGCGGATATATCGATCTTGGTCTCGACAATGTCTATTCCTTCGACAGCGAAGGCCGGATGATCGCCACGGCCGATGGCGCGTGGATCACCGTAAACGGTCAGTTCGTGGCCTATTACCATGAGTCCACCGAAGATGACGGCGAGCACTGGGCCAATCACGGCCGCATCCCGGTTCTGTTCAACGGCGAGCCTGCCAATCTCCTGGTGACCTTCGACGAGGAGCATCCCAGCGGTGCCATCACGGGCGTGAGATTCGAGTATACCGATGAAACCGACACCGTGGCCAAGTCCGTCATTGATCTGGAAGAGGGCGACCTGATCCAGTTCCTCTGCGACTATTACACCTATGACAAGGAGTATCAGTCCAGCCATATCATCGGCGAGCCGCTGACATGGAACGCGGACGTGACCATGAGCGCCTCCTATATCGAGGATCCCTCCAAGGTCCTGCTCACCTACATGTTCACCGATATTTATCAGAATGAATACTGGACCGGCCCTCTGGCCATCCGGCGCTGAGACTGCTCAGCATAAAGAAAAAGCCGCACACCGCGGCTTTTTCTTTATGTACAAATCATTTTTCCGGGGCAATGGAGGCAAAATAGATAAGATCCGATATGAAGCGGCTCGACGGCGTCTGATGCACATGCTTTCCGTTGATGATCAGATGCGTGGATCCTCCGCCGTCCAGATTATAGGCAATGCGGCATTCCGGAAAAACCTCCACAATGAACTCCGCCACATCAATCAGACGCATGCCCTTTCCGTTGCCGCCGTCGATCTCAATGATTCCGTATTCCAGATCGCCCAGCTGCGCAATGGCCATGCGCTGGGTGGCAAGGTGTCCTTCAAACTTCGGCGCGTAGATTTCCTGCACTTCCCCGTCCCGGACCAGAACCGGTCCAAAGGAGAAGGTATTGACCGGCTTCCGTCCGGCCGCGGCCATTTCATCCAGATGCGCCTGCATCATTTCCGATGTTGCCTTCACCACCACGGAAAAATCGCCCTTGTCATCGATCACCAGCACATCCCGGGTTCCGTCCAGCGCATCCCGGTAAAAGACACCCTGCCGGATTACATACCCGATTTTGTAATAATACTTCATGAAGTCCGCATTGCACGCCGCCACGGCTTCCACCTGTCTGGCCATGCTCACAGCCTTTGCCAGACGCGTGTCATCATAGTTTTCATAGCTCATGGTGGTGCGGATCTGGCTCGGGTCCGCGATTTTTATGCGTACATAGCGGCACATGACGGAGCCGTCACTGGTTTTCGGCTTGACTTTCTTCATCTCCATCACCATATGGATGGATTCGTCCTGATACTCATTTTCCGAAATCCAGCCGTCCGGGTTCGGGGTGGTTCCGTGCACTGTCTGGTCCAGGGGCAGCGGAGTCAGTTCAGCCAGTGCGCTCCACGGGCAGCACATCAGGAAGCAAAGGAGCAGGATTCCCAGTTTCTTCATGGAGATTCTCCTTCCCGGATTTGGTTCAGAATCCTTCCGGAATATTCGCCGGATCCGAATCGGCAAAGGGCTCATAGACTCTGGAGCGGAACATCCGGTAAATCACGTCAAAATGCGGATCTTCCCGCCATCCGCCTCCCGTGGACGTAGATGTGAAATCAATGTGGCAGTCGGGAAGCGCACGCATGAGCTCGGCCTGCAGTTCCTCGCCGGGCTCCCTTGGATGCCGGCGGTTGCATTCATGCATCCACAGACGTCTCAGGCTTGTCATGCCCATGAGCGGTGTCACGTCTTCGATGAAGTTGTAGGAAATATTCAGGTCCATCAGGCGCTTCAGTGATGCCAGAGGCGATATGTCCGTCACCTGATTGTAGAATACTTCCAGATACTCCAGATGCTCGAGACTGGCAATCGGTGTCAGATCCGTGATCTTGGCAATGGCCACAATCAGCACTCTCAGCTGCGGCATTTCATACAGGAAGCTCAGGTCCGTAATGGAATTGTGCCCGATATCCAGGGCATACAGGTTCGGGCAGAACCTCAGCAGGGCAAGCTCCTGATTGGAATGCCATCCCGAATCCGAATCATGGAGCGTGGAAAAGGCCGTGACATCCGTACGGACCGTGTGTTCTCCGAAAGACATAGTCATGCCGAATTCCACATCCGGATACCGTGCGTGAATCTCTTCAATCCTCTGCCTTGTAATGCGGGTGGCAAACATGTCCACCTTTTCAAGCTCCGGAAAACTGTCCAGGAACTCATAGAAGGCGTCCCAGTTTCGGATCACCTGGTCCTGTAAATCCACATATCGGTCTCCTGTATCTGCCGTCACAGCGCCGAAGCTCACACTGTCCGCCCCGGCACAGGCGCAGGCCAGACAGAGCAGCAGCACCAGGACCGCACATGTCAGACACCGCATGCTATTCCTCCTCCCACGGCTATCAGCCGTTTCCGTCAATCACAGGCTGCGCATCCGTCCTTCAGATCACAGCATGGTGTTCGTCCGCGCACACGCCGGCACGCATCCGAATTCCGGTAAATGCCCGTCCACAGTTCAGCCCTGAGGCACAGGTCCAAGCGTCCGGACTCCTGTTTTCCTTTCAGCCTTTTTTCCATTCTATTCAATCTCAGCTGTATCGTCAAGCGCAGATATGCCGGCCCGCAGCCAGGGATCGCTTCAGCCGGCACATGCTTCGCACAGCACCGCCCCGTCTCTTTCTGCCCCCATGCATATCCGGCCAGATTTTGCGCCGGATTGGCCTGCCCGAAAGGCGCAGGTTTATGGACACACATATATCCGTATGCTAGAATAAGACACACCCAGTTGCTGAATCATCAAGTGCATATGACCGACAATTTCCATAGAACCTTTCCTTCAGGCAGACCCACATAAAAACTGAATCCGTCTTTTTCCGTTTCCTGTTTTCCAAAACCTTCGGGACATCGCGCCGGCGTTACGCTCCACAGAAATCAGTGCATGTCCCCCGGGTACTGAAACCACTGTGAACTGAGAGGTGTCATTTCATGAAAAAAGCATGGATCCTGGTCTTTGCCCTTATCCTAACATTCTTTGCCGTGCACTCCAGCGCAGACGGAGTGATGGCAGCGCTGAACCAGAAGATTGCCACGCGAACCGGTCCATCCACCCGCTACGATGAGCCGGGAACCTTTTTCTCTTCGGCCTGGAAGACCACCCAGGTCCGGGTCCTTTCCAAGGTTCTGACCGGCAGCACCTGGTGGGTGCAGATTGAGTTTCAGAATCAGAACAGGCTGTACCGGGCGTACACCGGTCTGAAGCGTGTCAACGTCAATCCTGCCGGGATCAGGGAAGAAACCCTGCTCGGTTACGGAACCATGAATGCTGCCGGAGACGTCACAGCACTGTTCGGCCCCGGAGAAAACTATGCCCGGATGGACCACGACATTCCCTGGAGCGTGGATGTCACTGTCTGGGGTGCTGAGAATGGGTATCTGCTGGTGGACTTTTTCGATGAATACCTGTCCATCCAGCGACGTGCCTGGGTGTATTCGGATCTTGTGGATGTCGTCTGGAAAAACGGAATTCCTCCGGCCGGCAGCATTCCAGCCCAGACTGCCGGCATTCAGCCCGGCAAGACCTATTATGCTTCAGGTGAACATAATCTGGAAGTCACGATCCTGCAGTATGCGGAAAAAGGCGGTTACAGCATCCTCAGCCTGTCCATTGACGGAATAACCGCCTATCCCGCACTGGCTGTGGAGATGGAGAAAACCGATTCCGGCACATTTTCCACCGGCAGCGGCGGGGGCGAAGTATGGTTCGACGCGGACCAGCTGATCATGGAACTGTTTTTACCATCTGACGGGCTCTCAGATGTCTATGTTCTGAGCGCCGGGTCCATATAAAGGAAGGAGGAGTTTTTCATGTTCTGCCCGTCTTGCGGCCAGGAACTGCCTGATGACAGCAGATTCTGTTTTCGGTGCGGCGCTGCTGTGGAGAACACTCAGCAGGCCGGGAACAGTGACAGCACAGCGTCTTCTGCATCCGGTTCAGCAGATACCCCGGAAGAAGTATCTGCAAGGCCGAAAAAGACCCGGAAAAAAGCCGGCCAGTCTGAAATGGACATCAAAGGGAAAAAGGTAACTGAAAACATTTATCTATGCAGGGATGGGCTTTACCGCTGGGTATACGAAATGCCCATGATGAAAAATCCCACTATACTTTTTTCCGTCTGGAAGGTTATGGGACTTTCCGGTGGCATCGTCCTGCTTTTCATGCTGATCCTGCATCTGGTGGAAGGCAGCCTGAATACAGAAACACTGATGTTTCTTGTAAAGCTTGCCGCAATTCTGGCAGGCATCTTTCTGGTGATCAGCATTCTGGGCTATACCCTTCTTGCCGCCATCTACGGATGGAAGTATGTGGTCCTGTTTGAGATGAATGACAAGGAAATCCGGCATATCCAGGTTCCAAAGCAGAACAGCAAAGCGCAGGTGATAGCCATGCTCACTGCGATGGCCGGTCTTGCCTCAAAGAATCTGACCACAACAGGAATCGGCATGATGAACGCCGGGCGGAGCAGTTCCACCACCATCTACAAGTACGTGAAGTCCGTCAGGCCGATCAGGCGCCGAAGCGTCATCAAGCTGAGCATGGGACTGAGCAGAAACCATATCTATGCAGACGGAGACGACTTTGATTTCGCACTGGATTATATCCTTAAGCATTGTCCCGAGAATGTTCAGAAGTAAACAGTATGTCCGGCACGATTCCGGAAGGCGCATCCAGGTCAGGATGCGCCTTCTGCTTTGATCCGGAACGCATATGCCTTCCTGCCGCAGACCGTAAAGCCAAGAACCCGGCCGGCACCGGAATGCATCATGGATGCAACACTTCCATGTTCCGCATGCTGCAGACAATTGCAGAAAAAGCAGGCATGCGGGAAGCTTTTGTGCTTCTCATTCGTTTTTATAGGGTGAACCCCATCCGGGAGGTGATCTTATGAAGGATGCTCCATCTATCCGGCTGAGCCTTTTCCTTCTTGCTGCTTTGTGCCTGTTTCTGCCCGCCCGGGCGGATGAAGCGCAGGAAAGCCGGGAAAAGCTCTGCCGTGACTTTCTCTGCGAAAGTCTGAATTACTCGCCGCAGGAAGCTGCCGCTTTTACATGCACCCAGGCCTGCTCCGGTGAAACCTGGACCGTAAAGCTCACGGATGAAATCCAGACAGCCTATGTGTTTTCGCTTTCAGACGACGGGCTTATACGTTCCTTTTCCTCGCCCTATGACCTGAGCGCGGACGTGCCCGGTGAAGGCGCGCTGCGCGGACTTCTCAGAAGCGTGGCATGGGTTGTGCCGTCGAACCTGACCGGTACGGCCTCGGACTGGCTGGGCCTGGAAGCGGATGAAATTGAATGGGAAAACTTCTCCATGGAGCAGACACTGCACGCCCTGTTCACCCTGGCGTTCTCGGACGTTCCCCACTGGAGCCCGGCCGTGCATGCGTGGTATGAGCAGCTGTCCGGCGGCACCGTCTTTGCCTCCGGCGCACGTCCGGAAAAGGAAACCGTGAATCTGGACGGCGATCAGTATACCCTGTGGAACATGGGCACGGAACTGCCGGAGCCCTTTTCAGACCTGGAACTTCCGGGCACGCTTCTCAGCGGAGCCATACGGGAACAGGTTTCCAGTCCCGGGTATGCCTACGGGCTTGTGATCGTTGAGCAGGAGGAAGACCGCCGACTGTACATGCTTCTGCGTCAGGGCCGGGATACCGGCTTCCGGCTGCTACCGCTTCCCGCCAGATCACTTCCCTCCGCAGGCGCTTCCTCTGTTTTCTGTCTCCGGCGGCAGGCAGGTTTCTGTCTTGCCACAGATCTCGGCCACAGAAAGTACAGCCTTTTCCAGATCATGCCCAACCTGCAGGAGGGCAGCGACTGCCTCTGTGAAATTCAGGGCTATACCCGTCTTGATCTTGGCCTTCTGTGGGGCATTTCCGCTGTACGCACCGCTTCCGGAAGCCGGATCCGGACATGGAAAAGCGACCGGAACACGGTAAGCGATGCGCCGGAGCTCATCTGGCTTTCCTTCCTGGATTTTGTGGACGCTTCCGCCATGCCCGTCACCCGGGAAGGCCTTGCGGCGGGCAGCAGGGTTCCCGCGACGGAGCATATGGTCTATCTCACAGGAGCGCATCTGTTTGACGGGCCCTCCGCCCATGCGAAAGATCTCGGATTTCTGCAGTGCGGGACCTGCGCATCGGTTCTGGAAACCTCCGGGTCGGGCAGTTCCGCTTTCCTGCACGTACAGGCAGGTCCAATGGACGGATGGGTCCAGTGCCTGTATGCAGTCGGCACCGCTTCGGGACAGGGCAGCATTTCCGCCCTCTTCCAGCATCCCCTGTCCACAGGCATCGTGCGGGATACGGTTACGCTGTATACCTCCACCGGCCTGTTCGCGTCCGGGGATCAGCTCCTGGACCCCGGCACGCACTTCCGTGTTCTCAGCCGCAGGGGACAGGATCTCCTGATCGCCATTTCCTCATCCCCCGATCTCCTGCTTCCGGCAGGCGACAGGAGCATCGGCTGGATCCCGGCTTCTTCCGCCATCCTGGCCCCGTCCTTTGCGCAGGCGGAAGCCCTGTGGAACAAGGAATAAGCATGCTGCCGTCAAGGCGCCTCCGGGCGCCTTTTTTGCGCTGTCCGATTTCAGCTTGCAATTCGTGTCATCCGCGGATTATACTATCGGGTGAATTCCTGACAAATGAGGTGATCCCATGCAGATACGCTCCCGGCTGACCGCAGACGGATGCCATCTCTCCTTTGAGATCTTTCCGCCCAAGCAGTTCACTTCGATGGAGAATGTCCGCAAAGCCGCCCTGGACATTGCCGCCCTGAACCCCAGTTTTGTATCCGTCACCTATGGTGCCGGCGGAGGGACCAGTGCGTTCACGCTGGACCTGGCCAGTGAAATCCAGGAAAAAACGGGGGTGCCGTCTGTAGCGCACCTCACCTGCGTCAATTCCTCCCGTGAGGAAGTCACGCTCCAGATCCGGCGCATGCAGGAGCAAGGCATTGAAAACGTCATGGCCCTGCGCGGGGATATCCTGGCCGGTCATGAAGCCGGACCCTGGGCCTACACCCATGCCAGCGACCTGATCACACAGCTGAAAAGCGCCGGGGATTTCTGCATCGGCGGCGCCTGCTATCCCGAGGTGCATCCGGACAGCGCCTGCCAGGCTGACGATCTGCGGCACCTGCGGACCAAAGTGGACGCAGGCTGTGATTTTCTGACCACGCAGATGTTCTTTGACAA
>CAMNDE010000087.1:0-11186 GCA_946534895.1 uncultured Clostridia bacterium | reverse complement strand
CGTTTCGGTTTCTGTATCGTTTTCAAGGTTCATGCTGTGCTCTCGCGACAGCTTGGATATCATAACACCGCTCATTTTCTGTGTCAAGCACTTTTTGAAAGGTTTTTTAAACTTTCGTAATACTTCCGTAAAATCCGTACATTCATATAGGGTTGTCTCTTTTAGCTCCAGTACTTTACTTAATGTTTCATTCAGTTAGTCACATAAACGTTCGTGTTTTGCAAGAAAACACGAACGTTTATAGCCTGGAATTTCGCAGAACTGGAAGTCAATCTGTATCTCCAACATGTCATGTTATTCAGAAATGCTATTTTCCCGCGCTTATTCAGACCTTTTCCCTGATCATTACTTGGTTTTGTCATACTGAGCCACGTCAACCATTCCTGCTCAGGGGGATTATAATGGAACATTCTTATCATAATCTTCCCAAGTTTTTCTTCATTGCCAATTGTGCCAGCATGTTTTCCTTCCCTGCACGACCCATTACTTATTCATTCCGTTCTTGACAGACGCTCCTGCTCCATGTACACAGCTCCCGCTCCGTCATACATAAGATCAGCACCTTCATTATAATATACAGATGGATTGTATCCCGGATTTCCTTTATTTCTTCTTCCTTCCATGGAAATTCAGCTTGACAATGGCATGTCATTTCGATATACTTCGAAAGCTGTTTGTTTATTAGCAGGCTTCCGGTTTTTACCGGTTGATGAAATCATTGAGGAGTGTTGAGCATGTTCCGTACGTATCAGCCCAAAAAGCGTCAGCGCAGCAAGGTGCACGGTTTCAGGTCTCGTATGTCCACGCGGAATGGCCGCCGTGTGCTGGCCGCCCGTCGTCGTCGCGGCCGCAAGCAGCTGACTGTCTGATTGAGTCCTTATCATCAGGCTGGCAAGGATGTACGCGTTCCATACATATGGACCGTATCCACATTGTGGAGACAGCCCGCCCGCAGCGACTTTGTCTGTGGCCGGGCTTTTCCTTTTCATCCGGACAGATATCTGTTCGGTTCCTGAGGTCTTCCGATCCGGAAGGAAATGATGCATCATGGAGAAAAACTATCGGCTGAAGAAGAATGGTGCTTTTCAGTACGTCTACCGACGCGGGAAGAGCAGTTCCACTCGAGATCTGGTTATGCTCTATGCCAAAGGCAATGGGCTTAAAGTCGGTTTTTCCGTCAGCAAGAAAGTCGGCAATGCAGTTGCGCGCAACCTTGTCAAACGCCGGCTTCGGGAATGCTTTCGGCCTCATCTGAGGGACGTTAAAAACGGCTTGTACGTCATCGTCGCCAGGCCTTCTGCCGCCACAGCCAACTTCCAAAGTCTGTCCCGTCAGGTTCATGATCTGCTGACGAGACAGCATGCTTTCAAGGAAGTGAATCGCGCTAAATGATGGAAGCTTTTCTTCTTGGCTGCATTCGTTTTTACCGTCGGCACTTATCTTCGCGCAAGCATGCGCCGACATGCCGCTTCATTCCCACCTGTTCCGAATATGCTGTCACGGCAATCCAGCGTTATGGAGCATATCGCGGGGGATGGATGGCGCTGAAACGCATTCTTCGTTGCAATCCGTTATGTGCCGGCGGATATGATCCTGTTCCGGAAGATCCCTGTACTACTTTAAGGAGGGAATAGTTACCCATGAATGAATTCCTCAAAGGGATCATTGACGCCATCTACAGTGTCTTGGGCAATTATGGCTGGTCCATCATGGTCTTTACGCTGTTGATCCGCATCATCCTTCTCCCCTTCGACTACAAGAGCCGCGTCAGCATGCGCCGTATGTCTGAAGTGCAGCCCAAGGTAGCCGAAATCCAGAAAAAGTACGCCAAAGATCAGACAAAGATGCAGCAGAAAATCTCTGAGCTGTACAAAAAGGAGCGGGTAAATCCCCTGTCCGGCTGTCTTCCCCTGCTTCTGTCCTACCCCATTCTGATTGCCATGTTCGCTGCCATGCGCATGATTGCCAATGAACAGATTGTGCATCAGGTAATCTCCATTTTCCAGAATCCGGATCAGCTTCCTGCCTTTGAAGGCTGGCTGTGGGTGAAGAATATCTGGATGCCCGATTCCCCGTTCTCTTCCACCATGCCGGATATCAATACCATCCGCCAGATTTCTCCGGACATCTGGCAGAAGATCATGACGCCCGAAGTCATTGCCACGCTTCCCGGTGCACTGAGCGAGCTGACCCAGGAGAGCTTCTCCAGCGCCAACTACAGCGCCACCATTACGCAGCTGTTCAATGCACTGTCTGAGCTTCAGGTCTATCGGGATGCCACAAGCATCCTGCCCGGCTGGACCTTCAATCTTATGATTACTCAGTTCAGTATCATGAAAGCCTACAACGGTTTCTTCCTGCTGCCCATTCTTTCTGCAGTGTCCCAGTTTGCGATGACAAAACTGCAGCCTGCAACCCAGTCCCCGACTGCGGATAACGCATCGAATTCCACTGGGAAGTTCATGAACTACTTCTTCCCGCTGTTCTCGCTCTGGATCTGCTCCTCCTACAACGGTGCTTTCGCCCTTTACTGGGTTACCAGCAACCTTATTGCCATGGTGCAGACTGTCATCATCAACAAGATTCTTGATAATAAAAAGCAGAATCAATCTGCGATCCAAGTGGAGGGTGGAATCAAATGACCAGTTGTGAAAAAAGCGCTCGTACCCAGGAAGAAGCCATTGAAGCCGCGCTCGAAGAACTGAATGCCTCTATCAGCGATGTGGAAGTTCAGGTGCTTGATGAAGGAAGCAAAGGTCTGTTCGGTCTGTTCGGATCACGTCTTGCACGCGTGCGCGTAACGCTGAAAAACGCTTCTGAAGAGGACGATCCTCTTGAAATTCTCAGTGAAAGCAATGATCCTGTTCCGGAAGCAGCCCCTGTCACCGAAGAACCCAAGTCTCAGAAGCCTGCTGTAAAGGAAGAACCCAAGCCTGTAACCGAAGCCCGTCCTGCCGCACGTCCGGAACCTGTGCGGCGCGTCAACAAGGCTCCTGAAAAGCCTGTGGAAAAGCAGCCTGAGCCCGAAGTCGAAAATACACCCGCCACACCCGCAGCAGAAAAGCCGGTCGTATCTGCTCTGGAAAAGCCTGAAGTAACACCTGTATCTGACGAGGAACTCAATGGTGATACGGCAGCTGCGCGTGCCTATGCTTTCCTTTCCGAGCTCACCCGTCTTATGGGTGTTTCCGTGGAAATCATTCTCTGCAAGGATGCCGAAGGGAATCTATATGCTCAGATGACCGGTGATACGCTTGGCATCCTGATCGGACGCAGAGGTGAAACACTGGATGCTCTCCAGTATCTCACCAGTCTGAAAATCAACCGCGGTCAGGACAACTACACTCGCATCACCCTGGACACAGAAAACTACCGCGCCAAGCGCGAAGACACCCTTGTCCGGCTCGCGAACCGCATGGCAAACCGTGCTGTAAAGTCTGGCCGTAAAGTAGTTCTGGAGCCCATGAACCCCTATGAGAGAAGAATCATTCACTCCGCGCTTCAGGCCAACAAGAATGTGGAAACGCATTCCGAAGGTGAAGAACCCAATCGCCGGGTTGTCATTACCCTGGTCCGCTGAGTATCGACGGGATGGATTCACAAAGATCCATCCCGTTTTTTTTGTATAGTAAAACAGCACAGAATCAATCTGTGCTGTCAAAGAAAAGCCGTGAAGCTTATTTGATTTCAGAGGTGCAGTGCGGGCAGCGGGTAGCCTTGATGTCAATTTCGCTCTGGCAGAAGGGGCACTTCTTGGTAGTGGGAGCCTTCGGAGCTTCAGGCTTCTTGCCCAGGTTCATCAGCTTATTCACAGCACGCAGGATGCAGAAAAGAACAAGCGCGGTGATGATGAAGTTCACAACAGTCGTCAGGAAATTGGAAATGCCGCCGGGAACAGTGTAGCCAGCATTCGCTTCTCTGTCAAAAATCAGATTCAGCAGAGGATTGATGAAATTCTCCGTAAGGCTGGTCACAATTCCGGTGAATGCACCGCCGATAATGATACCAATGGCCATATCAAGCACATTACCGCGCAGAGCAAACTCTTTGAATTCTTTCAAGAACTTTTTCACAACATGTTCCTCCCCTATATATTTTTTCGCCTAGGAAATCCGGAAGAAGTATAGCACACTCCTGTTTATTGCACAAGAGTAAAACCGCAGGAGAACAGGCCTGCGGCAATCATCGCACAATATAAGCGCTTGCGCAATTCTTCGGTGCATGATATAATGGCTTTCGCCGCCGGAGTGGCGGAATGGCAGACGCGGCGGATTCAAAATCCGTTAGCAGCGATGTTGTGCGGGTTCAAGTCCCGCCTCCGGCACCATGAATTCCCCGATCCATCGCGGGTCGGGGATATTTTTGTATCATGGATGCTTATCTGTCTGCTCTTGCTGAATGCCATGGAAAGGAGGGCTGCCTGTGAGTAAAATCGACTGGGGCGAAAACCTGAATCTGAAAATCGACATGCTTCCGGATTCGCCTGGCTGTTATCTGATGAAAGATGTATCCGGCAACATCATCTACGTCGGGAAAGCGGTCAACCTCAAGAACCGGGTCCGTTCCTATTTCCGGGATACAGCCCATACACCCAAAGTGGCTGCAATGATCTCTCATATTGCAGATTTCGATATCCTACTGTGTGAATCGAATCTGGAAGCCCTGTGCCTTGAATGTAACCTTATTAAAGAACACAAGCCTTACTATAACATCCTTCTCAAGGATGACAAACACTATCCCTATATCCGGTTTGATCCAAAGGAGCCATTTGCCCGCCTCCGTCTCGCAAGACGCATGGAAAACGACGGTGCCAAATACTACGGTCCCTATATCGGGGCAAGTGCTGTACGCCAGGTCATTGATACCGTGAGAGACGTTTTTCCTCTCAGGACCTGCAATCTCTCTTTTCCCCTGAAAGCGCCTGTCCGTCCCTGCATCAACTATGATATCGGAAAATGTCCCGGCCCCTGCGCCGGAAAATGCACGCAGGAAGAATACACTGCGCTCACAAGCGGCGTGCAGTCATTCCTGAGCGGCGATTACAGCCGGGTGCTGGACACCCTTACTGCCGGCATGCAGGAAGCCGCAGAAAAAATGGCTTATGAAAAAGCCGCTGTCTTTCGGGATAAAATCAAGGATGTCCGCGGGCTCATGGAACGTCAGATTGCCATACGCACCGATCTGAGCGAACAGGACATTATTGCCCTTGCACAGGATGGTCTGGACGCCATGGCACAGATCATATACGTGCGCGGCGGCCGCATGCTGGGCGGAGATCATTTTTCGCTTTCCAGAGAGGGCAGTGAGCCCCGCGGCGAAGTGCTCATGGCCTTTCTTACCCAGTACTACGCACAGGGGCCCCTGATTCCGCGGAATATCCTGGTTCAGGAACTGCCGGACGGTTCGCAGGAAGCACTGGAAGCCTGGCTCAGGCAGCAGAAAGGAAGCGCTGTCACGCTTCGTGTTCCTCAACGTGGTGAAAAGCACGACCTCGTGCTCCTCGCTTCCAAGAATGCCGAGGATGCGCTTCTCAAGCGCAATGCCCGCGCAAACATTCATGAGGAACGCACCGTCGGTGCCGCACGCAGGCTCGGGGAAATTCTCGGCATGGACCATTATCCGCGGCGAATTGAAGGCTACGATATTTCCAATACGCAGGGTGTGCTTAGCGTCGGCTCCATGGTGGTTTTCATTGATGGTGAGCCGGCCAAAAAGGAATATCGGAAATTCCGCATCAAAACCGTGGAAGGTGCAAACGACTTCGCTTCCCTTAATGAGGTCCTTTTCCGCCGCTTCAGTCATGGTCTGGAAGAACTCCGGGAACGCCAGGCCCAGGGACTTCCCCCGCAGGGCGGCCGCTTCAGTGATCTTCCTGACCTGATCCTCATCGACGGCGGTCCTCAGCAGCTGCGCTTTTCCCGGGAAGCACTTGAAAAAATCGGTGCCCATGTCGCCATGTTCGGCCTTGCCAAAAAGCAGGAAGAAATCTTTGTGCCTGATCAGGAGGATCCCATTGTTCTGGACCATCGGACGCCTGAACTCCAGCTGATCCAGCGTGTCCGAGATGAAGCACACCGCTGTGCCATCACGCATCACCGCGGCCTGCGGGATAAGGCATTTGTGCACAGTGCCCTGGATGATATCCCCAGCATTGGACCCACGCGACGCAAGGCTCTGCTTCGTGAATTCGGCTCCATCAAAGCCGTTCAGGAAGCCAGTCTGGACCGTCTCCTTGCCGTGAAAGGCATGACACGTGCTGCTGCCGAAGCTGTCTTTTCCTGGAGTCAGGAGAAGAAAGCATCACTTTGACCGCGTTTGTTTGCTTCCACTTTTCCGGATTTGAAGTCTCTGTACCGCCATCAGACAGAAAGTATACTCCAGAACCATGAAACCACCCTGCGGAAATCGCAGGGTGGTTTCATTTGCACTGGCTTTTCCAATGCATACGTTCCAGTTTATTTCTGTCTGTTCTTCTGTATCATCCGTTTGATTGCCTGGTATGTTTCTTCCGAAAGATCATGCTCAATTTTGCATGCATCCTGACGAGCAATCTCTTCGTCCACGCCAAGTCCGCTGAAGAAACTGGCCAGCGTTGTGTGCCTTTCATAAATCGGCTCCGCAATGCTCTTTCCCTTTTCCGTCAGCTCCAGCAGATGATCATCATCCATGATAATGTAGCCGTCTTCCCGAAGACGCTTCATGGCCACGCTTACAGATGGCTTGCTGACATTGAGAAGCATGGCCACATCTACACTCCTGGCATATCCTTTCTCCAGCTGCAAACGGAGTATAGCCTCCAGATAATCCTCTGCGGATTCATGTATCGTCATATTCTGCACCTGCCTCAGCTACTGTGTTTTCACAATTTTACCACGTCTAACTTCCATGTGCAAACTGATGCAGAATCAGACAGTTCTTACATATGTTCCGCCATGTCCTGGGGCAGCTTTTTCTTCCATTGTCCCCTCTTATACACATACAGCGACATAAGCATGGCAAGAACCCAGGAAATCAGAAGCGAAGAGAAAATCGCATCCGGATGTCCATTGACCCACTCGGCACTCCTCGTCAGGTTCACAAGCAGATACGCAAGCGGCATTCTCAGAATCACGGTGGAGATAATAGAAATCCACATGGGCTTCACCGTTTCGCCGGCTCCGCGCATAACACCCTGCAGCACCTGGCTGACAGAAAAGCAGATATATCCCAGCGCGAGCCACTTCAGACCGCGGTCTCCGAGTGAAATCACCATCTCCGTATCCGTAAACATGCCGATGAGACTTCTGCCGAACAGGAGAATACATCCCACCAGTACTGCGGAAACAGACAGTCCCAGCTTCAGCATGCTGGATGTGCCTTTGCGAATGCGCTCCGGTTTTCTGGCACCTACATTCTGACCGACATACGTGGTTGCCGCCGTGCCGAAGGTAAAATTGGGCATCATGGCAAAGCCATCCACTTTCATGACTGCAACATTGGCAGCAATCATGGTCTCTCCCATTGCATTGGTCAGATTCTGCACCACAATGGCCGACATGGAATAAATGGCACTGGTAATGCCCGCAGGCATGCCCAGAAGACAGAGTTTCTTGATCAGCCTGCCATCCGGTGCAAGGGTGCTGCGGTTAATGTCCACTGTATCCTTCATGCGGACCAGACGCACCAGACAGAGCATGCCAGAAACAGCCTGTGCTATGATGGTTGCCCAGGCAACGCCTGCGATGCCCATGGCAAAATCCCGCACAAAGACAATATCCAGTATAATGTTCAGAATACTGGCAATAATGAGAAAGACCAGCGGATAGAAACTGTCTCCCATTCCCCGGAGCACGCCTGCCAGGATATTGTAGGCAGCACTGCCGATCATGCCCACAAAGATGATTCTCAGATAGATAATGGCACCCTGTGCCACTGCTTCAGGAGGCGCAACCATTCCGATCAGAGCCGGTGTCGCCAGATATCCCAGCGTGCTCATGATAATACTGCTGGCCACCGTCAGAAAGATCGTGGAACCCACCAGTTTTGACAGCTCAGCTCGCAGCTTTGCCCCAAAAAACTGGGCAGACAGAATGCTGGCACCTGTGGAAATGCCCATGAACAGAACCAGCATCAGATTCAGAATCGGATTGGATGTGCCCACAGCTGCCAGCGCAGTATCACCGATATACTTTCCAACGATAATCGAGTCCACAGTATTGTAGAGCTGCTGTGCAAAATTCCCGATCAGAAGCGGCATGGAAAAACGTATCAGGACCCGCAGCGGTGAGTCAATGGTCATATCCTGTGTTCCGAAATAGGACTGAAGCTTTTGCCATCGCTGAAAAGCCATATCAAATCACCCTATACATATATACATGATGGAAATACGGCATGTCAATTGGTAAATTCACATTATTTCTTGCAGATATGAATCATCCGTCTTTTGCAAAAAACAGGGACGGCGCTTCCGCTGCCGTCCAACCTTCAAACATTTTCAAAAAATGGTGTTTCATCCTCGAGCCGCAGAACGCCGCCTTCAAAATGGAGCGGTGTCGGCCGGGAAATCATGTACCGCAGGATTTCCTCCATGCGTACACTCTCCTGGAACGTGATCAGCGAAAAGCTGACCCCGTGCTTCTGTGCGCGTCCGGTTCTGCCGATTCTGTGGAGATAGTATTCATTCTCATCAGGCAGATCATAATTGATCACAGCCTCCACATCATCCACGTCTATCCCCCGGGCTGCCACATCTGTGGCTACGAGAATGGGGAATTTCCCTTTCTTGAAGCCTTCCATGGTCTGCGTGCGCTGCGACTGCCGGATATCGCCGTGAATACATTCCGCAGCGTACCCTTCTTTTTTCAGGCGGCTTGTAAGCCGGTCCACCATGAATTTCGTATTGCAGAAAATCATGACTCTGTTATAGACATCCGCGTCGAGCAGGTACAGAAGATCATCGGTTTTCCTGGAATGCTCCGTTGAAATCACGTACTGGGCAATCTGCGGCCGATCCTTCTTGGTGGCCTGCACCACAACTTCCACAGGTTCATGCTGATATTTCCACGCGATGGTAAGCACGCCCTGATTGGTTGTTGCGGAAAACAGAACAAGCTGCCGTTCTTTCGGCGTTGATTCAATAATGCGGGTGACATCCTTCACGAAACCCATGTTCAGCATTTCATCTGCTTCATCCAAGACCATGGTATGTACAGCAGAGAGAGACACATTCCTGCGCTGCATATGATCCAGCAGCCGTCCAGGCGTGGCGATAAGGATCTGAGGGTTCCGCTTCAGGGCACTGATCTGCTTTGAAATCGGCTGACCGCCGTACAGCACGGCAATCCGGACACCGCGGATATACTTGGCCAGATGCGTAAGCTCCTCCCCGATCTGTAAAGCCAGCTCACGGGTAGGTGCAAGCACAATCTCCTGCACGCGGTTATCGTCCAGCTGGACGTATTCAAGCATTGGAATCCCAAAAGCGCAGGTCTTGCCTGTGCCGGTGGGCGCAATAGCATTGATGTCATGTCCTTCCATCATCAGGGGAATGGTCTTCTGCTGAATGGTGGAAGGATCCGTGAATCCCATATCCCGGACAGCTTTCAGCACTTCCCGGGAAAGATCCATCTGTTCAAATGATAGGGTTTCCAATTCCTGATCCTGCAACAGAAACTCCTTTCTTACGCCTGAGCCATATATGCACGAATGGCATGGCTGAGCTGATCCGGACAGGAAGTGTTTCCACGGCAGGGGATTCCTTCCATCTTCGCTGCAACTTCTTCTGCGTTCTGACCGATCACCGCACGGGCAAGACCCACGGTATTGCCTTTGCACCCGCCGTCGAACTTGCAGTATGTGATCACGCCATTCTCGATCTCAAGGTCAATGCCTCTGGAACAAGTACCTTTATTGGTGTAATGAAACATGGTCTGTTTCTCCTTTCATACCGAAAAAGAGGCGCCCATATAAGGGCGCCTCCTGAACCATTGAAATTATTCAATGACCTTGGCTACAACGCCGGAACCCACGGTACGGCCACCCTCACGGATAGCGAAACGCAGGCCCTGCTCCATAGCGATGGGGGTGATCAGGGTGATTTCCATGTCGATGTTATCACCAGGCATCACCATTTCAACGCCATCGGGAAGCTTGATGTTTCCGGTCACGTCCGTGGTACGGAAATAGAACTGGGGACGATAGCCATTGAAGAAGGGAGTATGACGGCCGCCTTCTTCCTTGGTCAGCACGTACACCTGGCCAATGCAATGGGTGTGGGGCTTGATGGTGCCGGGCTTCGCAAGCACCTGGCCGCGCTCCACTTCATTGCGCTGAATGCCACGCAGCAGGGCGCCGATGTTGTCGCCGGCCTCTGCCTGGTCCAGCAGCTTATGGAACATTTCAACACCCGTAACAACGGTGGAACGGGGCTTGTCCATCAGACCAACGATTTCCACGGTGTCGCTCACCTTCACGGTGCCGCGCTCCACACGACCGGTGGCAACAGTACCACGGCCGGAAATGGAGAACACGTCTTCGACAGGCATCAGGAAAGGCTGATCGGTTGCACGCTTGGGTTCAGGAATGTAGCTGTCAACTGCATCCATCAGTTCCCAGATGCACTTGCACTCTTCAGCGGTATCCACATCGGTGCCGCCGTTCTGTACATACTCCAGAGCCTTCAGGGCGCTGCCGCGGATGATCGGGATCTCGTCACCCGGGAAGTTGTAGCTGCTCAGCAGTTCACGGATTTCCATTTCAACCAGTTCCAGCAGCTCGGGGTCGTCCATCATGTCGGTCTTGTTCAGGAACACGACGATGTAGGGCACGCCAACCTGACGGGCGAGCAGGATGTGCTCACGGGTCTGGGGCATCGGGCCGTCGGGAGCGGAAACCACCAGGATAGCACCGTCCATCTGAGCGGCACCGGTGATCATGTTCTTAACATAGTCAGCGTGGCCGGGGCAGTCCACGTGAGCATAGTGACGCTTCGCGGTCTCATACTCAACGTGAGCGGTGTTGATGGTAATTCCACGTGCCTTCTCTTCGGGGGCCTTGTCGATGTCGTCATACTTCATGGCCTGGGCTTCACCCTTCTGAGCCAGGGTCATGGTGATGGCGGCAGTCAGAGTCGTCTTGCCGTGGTCAACGTGGCCGATGGTGCCGATGTTGACATGGGGCTTAGTTCTTTGGAAATGCTCCTTTGCCAT
>CAMNDE010000086.1:0-11228 GCA_946534895.1 uncultured Clostridia bacterium | reverse complement strand
GCGGCAAGCTTTCGGCACCACCTTTCAGGTGTTGCAAGTATTGGCCCCTTATAGGAGCGTTATCAAACCACCACTTGAAGTGGTGGTACTGACTTGAATTCTTGATTTCCGGAAAACGTTGGAATTTCAAATGAGCATTCCAAAGAGCGGCAGCCCGGCTGTTCAAAAAAACGATGTGTTCCGATTTCTGTATCAGAACACATCGTTTTTTGCGTAACCTGTTTGAAGGGCAGCAGGTATTGCCTGCCGGACAGCTCTCAGAGATGTTACTTGGCCTGAACTCTGTCTGCGGGAACGAATCCTCTGACATTGAGATATTCAATGTACACCCATTCGTTCATCCGGGCGAGGATATACACGGTGGATTTGGCCGGGACCACGCTCAGCTTGGAATGAGAATGAAGCGGATCGTCAGTAATCGCAGTCTTTCTGGAAATCACAGCTTCCTGCCGACTGAACTGGAGTTCTCCTATCTGGGAAGCATCGGTGACAGCGTCAGAAAGAATATATCCGAACCGGTAGTGGGCAGGAGTGATGTCATACTGTACAAGCAGCCAGTTGTTTTCACGTCCGTATACATAGACTGTGTCATAGGTGGACATATACGCTTTTCCCTTGGCACCGCGCACGTATTCGGTACCGGGACCGGAATAGGCAGGGCAGTCCTTGCCTTTGACCAGCTGAACCGAATACGTATGGAAGTCACCACGGTCTATGTCCATGACGGTTGTCAGGTCAGCGTTTGTGGCGAGCAGGTCTCCGCGGATATACCCGGTTTCACCGTTGGCAAGCTGAACATGATACCAGAGGGTGCCCTTCTTGTCCGTGCCTTCGCCGAGAATGGTGACCACCGTGCCCTGAGCCTGGATCCTTTCAACTGCCGCGCTTTTCGTATCCATTTTGCTCCGGACATTTACTCCGGTTTTCGCGGTAAACATGGTGCGCGCATTGCCTGAAACCGCAGTGGTTTCCGTAAGCGCTGTGTCGGCGATGGATTCCCAGATTGCGTAGAAAGTGGTTTCATCCGGCGCATAAATCGTCTCTCCGGCCTGACCGAGATACATCCCGCTTGCATCCGGACTGGAGTTCCAGCCTACAAACCGGTAGCCGCTGCGGTTGATGGTATTGGCGGGAAGGGTGATGGAGCCGTTCGAGGACGTCTTGTCCGGATAGCTGCCGCTGGCTCCGTTTGGATGGAAATGGTAGACATAGACGCGGGTGCCGGGGAGCTGAATGCTTTCCCAGTTCCAGTAATACCGCTGGCCGCTGTACACTGCATACACTCTGAACCTGTATTCCGCTCCGGGCTTCACCTTATAGGTAAGATCCGATGAGTCCGCCTTCTCATTGATCCGGAAATAATGGTAGAGATGATCCTCTACGACATATCCGGGTTCCTCGTGCCGCGCAAGCACAGTGCCGTCCGTGTCAGCGAGTTCGCAGCCTACAGCAGAAATCTGATCCAGTACGTTTGAATAGATGCTGTAAGCACCTTTCTGAGCTCCGCTTTCCGAAACGCTCTCATACCTTCCATCGTTGGAGAACGTAAAGTTCGGCTCAATAGGGGGTTCCTGACTGTTGACGTCCTCAGGAACTGCCAATGTATTGTCGTAGTCATAATGCGTTTCAACGTTGGTAATGGAATTGTTCTCCGCACCTGAAACAGAAATCACAGTACAGAAAACCAGGAGAACCAGCATGAGACCCAATGCTTTTTTCATGATTGTCGTTCCTCTCTATAGATGCTTGTCCCATCCGACATGCAATACTGTATGGTCAGATGAAACAGAATATGCATGTACCATATACCATATATTCGGCATTCAAGAGGCAGGCATGGAAAACCCGCAGCATCCGTTCCGGGAAGGCTTTCCGCAGTCCATGATGCCTTTGCCTGACAGGGGCATTCTGATATAGTCAGATTCCTCTTGACATGTGTAGTATACACGAATATCCTGATCAGGAAAAGTGCCATGGCTGTGGCTTTCAGAGATTTTTGCATTCCTGAACTGCTGTGCTGTCGTTCGCTTCGGGACCCGTAAGCAGCAATTTTCCAGGGTTAAGCTCTCAGCCGTCTGAAGGAAAACGAACCGCATGCCAGGTACATACTGAACATCCTCAATACCTGTCACGAAGGGATTCCGACTGTTGTGACAGGCTGGGAACTGTGAAAGGATGAGAGATATGAACAGGCTTGGGCTTACGTCCAAATTCTTTGTTGAATCCACGCCTGAAAAATGGGAAGACGCACGGCGTGTCGGATTTGAGACAGCGGAACTGGTGTTTCCGCCAGATATGCCGGAACGTGCCATGACCCGTGAGGCGGAAATCAGAAGGGAACACATTCTTTCTGCCGGGCTTGAGATTCTTTCAGCGCATACGCCATTCGGTCCTGCCACGGATCCTTCCAGTGCGAATACGGAGCAGCGGCGCCAGGCGATTGCATTGGAAAAGCGTGTACTTGACAGGATCGCCGAGTGGAACATCGGAATTGCCGTGATGCATGCAAGCTTTGAGCCTATCGGGGACGATGAGCGGGCAAATCGCCTGGCCATTGCCAGAGATGCGGTGGAGGAGCTGGGAGCATATGCGCTGTCTCTTGGCGTAGTGCTTGCTGTGGAAGAGCTTCCCAGGACCTGCCTTGGCAACTGTTCCGGGGAAATGCTGCAGCTGACCGGTCACGGAAGCAGCGCAATGATGACCTTTGATTTCAATCATCTACTGAAGGAAACACATGAAAGCTTCATCAATGCCTGCGGACCGTACATTATTACCACACATCTTTCGGATTATGATTTTGTGGATGAAAAGCACTGGATGCCGGGTGTAGGCAGCGTTCCCTGGAAAAAAGTGGTGGACCAGCTGCTCTCTACAGGGTATGCAGGGCAGATGATGTTTGAAACCTATGAGCAGCGTGCGATTCCCGGGGAGATGTGCACGCCGGGGAAAATCATGGAGAGCTGGAAGCGCCTTATGGGAGACACACAGGCCTGAGTTTCATTTCTCGGAAAACAGATGCAGAACCATTAAGCGCCGCTTTGCCGGCGCTTTTCATAACCGAAAGTGAACCCTCTCTTTGCCTGAACATTTGAGGAGAGGGGCAGGCATATGACGTATCGGATGAAAGAAACCATGGTATGAAGCAGGCGTGCTTTCACAGGCGGTGAATGCTCCATCCATGAAAGCGGATCCGTTGCACAATTGTGAAATCCTTTTCTTCGTTTATAATAAGGTCGCAGAGCGGGCCTTGCAGACAGCGCATCCATTCAAAGAAGACATGCCCGTGATATCTCCGGGTATTTCCGAAAAAAAGTACTGCACGCTCTGTGCCTCTAGTGACCGGACAGTCTCCCGGAATCGCCAAGGAAGGGAATGGATCAGGAACATGAAAGCATGGCTTGTTCTTCTTCTGAGTCTGTTTGTTCTTGCAGGATGTGCTTCTGCTGAATCATTTCTTGTGATCAGTGATACTCATATGCGGGCGGACACGGATGCATTTGACGCAGCCTATGCTGCCATCCTTGGAAACGCAAAGTCCGGTGATGTCTGCGTGCTTCTTGGTGACAGCACAGATAACGGACGGATGGAAGAACATGTACTAGTGCTGGAAAGACTCCATCGCCTGCAGGAAGGGGCCGATGTTCAGGTCTTTGCGATTCCCGGAAACCATGACTATAACGCTCATTTCACAAAGGATACATTCCGTGAAATGTATGGAGCATACGGTTCGCAGCAGGCTTTCAGCCAGGATAAAGCTTCTGCCAGCTGTGCGGTCATGACGCAGGCCGGTACCTGTATTCTGCTGCTGGACACCAATCGGCTTGATGTTCAGGACCAGGTGCTGCCTGACGGCGGAATCCATGAGGAGACGCTTGCCTGGATCCGGCAGGTACTGCAGGAACTCCCTGAAAATGTGCCGGTGATCGCCTGTGGTCATCATCCGATTCTTCCCAGTGAACGGGATGCACGCACGCCCGGTGCCCGGAAGCTTTCAGAGCTGCTTTCCGCCTATGGCGTGACGCTGTACCTGTGCGGACATGACCATGGGTTTGCTACGGTGGATTTTTCCGGACTCCGGCAGATTACCGTAGGTCAGCCCCAGGCTTTTCCCGGCTTTGCCGGACGCATACGCAGGGATGACAGCGGATTTCACTGGACGGAAGAAGCGCTCTATGATCTGTCCTCTGACACCTTCAGGAAGATGCAGTCAGACACGGAAGCACTGAGCATCAGCATGGCGGAGGGCACCCTGGCTCCCACTCAGTATGCCGGAGACGAAGGAGCCATCAACTGGTTCTCCAGGGCTTTCATGCTCCATGTGAGCGGTCAGCTGACGCCGGAATATGCCAAGGCGCTGCTTAAGGATGATAACTGCCGGAAATGGCGGGAAGTGGAAGTGAGGACTGTGGTGAAGAAGTGGATCCTGTCACTTCTTGAAGACTGTCCGGAAGACATGCATGTGCTGGGGATCCCGCTCCGACGTTTCGAGAAATAGAGATATGCAAAAAAGGAATCGGATGCAGCCGATTCCTTTTTCTGCATGTCCATGGATTACTTTTCGGGTATGTGCTCGAAAAAGTCATTCTTTTCCCTGTCCGGTCCCACTGTAGTGCGATACAGCCCAAATAGACTGCAGTCCGTGCGTCCCGAGTCTTCCACCCTGTAGTTTCCGCGCAGCTGGGAAGCGTGACACTGAAAAGCTTCCTCCGCCACCTCAAATCCGGTTTTCCCGTCAAAGGCTTTGAGCGGCTGACGCCAGTCCATCCGGATGCTGTTTTCCGGATACAGGTGCAGATAAGTCTTGGGTACCTCCCAGAGCCCATATTCCTCAAAGGAGTTTTTGTATTTTCCGGGATCCATGGCAAGATCCAGCGCGTGCATGACGGCATCCGCGCAGACCTGATGCGCTCCGTGGCCGTACTCACCGAAACGGTCATGGGTCAGAAGCACATCCGGCTTGAATCTCCGGATCCATCCGGTAAAGATGTCATAGATCCGGTATTTATCCCAGGCCATGTACTGATCCTGCAGTGTGCTTGAATAGGCATCCCGGCACATGCCCCAGACCGGATAATTCCGGACGCCGCAGGTCCAGAGACTGTCCAGAAGTTCCAGGCGGCGGCAGGGAATGGCAGGCACCAGCGTGCATACCTGGCAGATACGCTGTTCTTCTCCGGCATATCTGGGAAGCGTTCCGCCGAACCAGAGGACCTCATCATCCGGATGGGCAGCCACAAGCATCAGGTCCGCCTTTTCGGCAGGCGGATTCCAGCGCTGGACGTTTGCGGGCAGTTCGCCTTCACCATAGATATGCATGTCCGCCAGGTAAAGCCGCTTTTTTTCACCCGGTGCATTGGCAAGACGGAAAGCCGTGGTGTTTTCGGGAAGCGTGAGGAACTCGGACAGGTAGGCCCCGTCTGTATGGCTGTATTCCTGCCAGGTGCCTTCCTGTTCCAGAATCCATACACTCCATGCGTGTGGCTGATCATACCACTGCATCCAGATTCCGGATGCATGCTGTCCTTCCGGTACACGGATTTCCAACAGGGCATCTGAGCCGCCTTTGTTGGTGGACCAGTATGTCCGGTAGTCTCCGTCCAGACATTGGGAGAAGGACTGCTTCCCCGAAAAAACATCAAACTCACATTTCAATGTCAGATCCGGTGCTTCTGAGGCACAGGCGCAGGACAGATGCAGTGCCAGTACGGAAACAAGAGATGTCAGGACAGCGCGAACCAGGTTTTTCAAAACGGTGTTCCTCCCATTTGATATGCTGGATTCCATGGGAATTCGGACGCGGGCGAAAAGCAGGCCAGGGGTCTGAAAGCCTTTTCTGTTCTGTCTGTCATGAGACAGAGCCTGCCATGGAAATCTTTCGGTTCATTGTAAAATGATGGCAGTATTTTGGCAATGGAATTCCCGGATATCTGTCCGGTATTGCGGGAATTGATGAAGTAAATATTTTTCAGACTTGTTTCGCGGACAGGAGTTCAGCAGATAAGGAGACAGAAGCAGGCAGTAAGGCTCTGCATAAATCTGTAACAATTTCCTTTCGGAACGAACCCAGGCCGTTTATAGCTTTTATGGACAAAAAAAGAGACAGCCACTGGCATAGCTGTCACTTTCACAAGAAAGGTGATCTGTTATTTGCAAGGAGATAATACATCTTTTCTTCACGTCTGTCAACATAAAAGAAACAAATTTGAAATATTTTTTTCTGAATATTTTGAAATCTTCTTGTATTATGAAACAAATGTCCATGAATTCCGAAATCACAGCAGGCGGAAAGGCGCGAATTCTGACGAATATCATGTCATTTCTCCGGAATCAGGAGAAGATGAAGGAAAACCAATTCTGCTGTCGAACCATGAAGTGTTTTTGGAGTTCTGGCCGCTGTACCTGATTCGGGAGTATCTCCCTGGCTAAGGAAAAACGGCTGATTACACAAATAAACCACAGTTGAGAGGAGCAGAAATTCCCATGCAAAATACGAAAGAGCTGAAGATTCTGTTCATCGGGAACAGCCATACCTACTATAACGACATGCCTTCCATGGTGAAGGCAAGGGCGGAACAGGAAGGTTTTGCGTGCCATGTCACCATGCTCGCACATCCCGGCTGGTTTCTGATCCAGCATCTGAATGAACCGGCGGTGCGATTCAATATCCTGTATGGAAACTATGACTATGTGGTACTGCAGGAGCATGCGCATCCCTTCGGACCGGAGGAAAAGTTCCTGGAAGCCGCAACTGCCCTGAATCAGTATATCCGTGAAGCGGGAAGCACGCCGGTGATCTATGCCTGCTGGGCAAGGAAGCACGAAAAGGAAGCTCAGGACCAGATGAACGAGGTCCATCGGCGCGTGGCTCAGGAGATCGATGCCCTGATTGCTCCGGTGGGCGAAAAATGGTGGAACTGCCAGGAAAGCCGGCCTGAAATCGAAATGTATGCTGAAGACGGTGCCCACGCATCCGTTCATGGTTCAGAATTTGCCGCGTCCCTGATCTGGGACACCATCCGCGCGGACATTGAAAAGGCCTGAAATGGAGCTGTCCCGATCCTGATTTCATGCTTTCCCTGGTATGGAAACTTTTCTTCTCTCCATGCGTCAAATATGACGATGGAGAAGGATATTTCGGACTTTTTTCTCCATGGACTGCCCCAAAGGGCAGATCCCGAATTTATACGTGAGAAGGAGGAAAACCATGAACGCACACATTGTACTCAGACGACGTCTCCTGCCTGCATGGATTCTGGCGGTCATGCTGCTGCATCTTTTCCCTGTGGCCGGATATGCGCAGGAAACGGAAGCATGGCGGGATCCGGCCATGCCTGTCATTGGAAGCCATGAGGAATGGTCAGATATTCCTCAGCATGCCGATGCTGCGGAAGATCTGCTCTGGGAAGTGGAAGATCCTGCACAGGAGACAGCCCTGGGGGAAGCAGGAAGGATTCTGGAGATCTGTCCGGGCAATCCGGAAAATGGACTGACGATCCACAGACAGATCCGGACGGATACAGCACCTGAAGAGGCAGAGAGGGACCTGGAGATGGAAATCGCCAGGAAGGCAGAAGAAATGAAAGCAGCAGGAACTGAACTGCAGACGGCTTCCAAAGTCCTGGAAATTCCGGAACCGGTCAAGACTGCGTCTGTCCGGATGATGAAAGCCGAAAGCGGATCAAAGGCGGACGTGATCGGCGGCGAAGAAGCAGCCCTGTCCATCCGTAACGGAGAGATCAAGGGACTGAAAACGGACCTGAACGCTCCGGAGGATGTGAAAAAATGCCTGGAGACCGATATCCCGGAAAAGTCCGCAGGTGGTAAATCTCTGAGTCCTGAAACTGCTGGAAAGCATGTGGAAGCCGATTCGGTCAATGACAAGCTTCTGCAGGCGGAAAACGAAGCAATGCACACAGAAGAATAAGAAAACATTCATGAAAGAACAGGAGGCAGTGCCCGCGGGCACTGCCTCATCTGCGTAATGGACGATCTGAGATGACTGCTTGTGGTGAAACCGGTTTCAGAATTCCTATCCGGACATAAACGGCTTTTTATCCGGGCATATGCTCGGCTTTGGGACCGGTTCTTTCCCGGATATGGTTCTTGACCATTTCTACATCTGCATGGGGAACATACACGGTATAGGTGGTGATGCCCTCACGGATGGTGAATTCATCGCCTTTGACGGTCATCCAGCGGATGTTTTTGAAGATGATGACGGCGTCGCCGCCCTTGCTTGCATGCTTATGCCGAAGGCAGGTTTCATCCATTTCATAGGAACGTTCATTATTGTCCAGCGTGAGGAATTCGAGGAGAAATGGAAGGCCGACCTCTATGACAAGAATGATGGGTACGTAGATATACCAGCCCTGGCCATGGAGTGCGATGAGCATGATCAGAAGAACAACAGCCGAGATCCCGAAGGAGACAAACAGCATGAGATAAAGATGATCTTTGGACTGCTCCCTCGAGAGATGATACTTCCAGCGGTATACACCGTTTTCATAAGTAACCCGGTCCGGATACGTCATATTCCGTCCTCCTTCTGTCCGCACCGCCTGTGCCGGACAATCGATCAGGCACGGGGGCAGTGCTCATACAGGAAATTCAGTACAAAGTCATAATCATCGCAGGAAACATAGACAAGCTGATCTACAAGCGCAGACCGAAGGCTTATGGCATCCTCGGAGCGATGGGTGTCAATCGAGATGATATGGGACAGCAGGACTGTGCTGCGGCCTTTTCTTGATCCGATATGCGCGGTTCTGCCTTTTTCCAGGAGTGCGTTCACGTTTGTGCTCACCGTGTCCGCCGCCGGTACAGGCGCGAAGCGTTTCTGTCCCGGGGCCGTGGAAAGCACGGCTATGGCGTCCACAGTCATTTCGTACAACAGATAGGTTTTCCCGTGACTCGCCCTGGACCAGATCAGGTAGGCAAGACACCATGCAAGAAGCATGCAGGCGGACGTGCCAAAGCCAAAAAGGAGCATGGCAGACTGTGCACTGCCGCCGCCCATGGAGCCTGCGAGCAGGGAAAGAACAATGATTCCGATGCCGACGCACCCGAGGATTTTCAGCACCCTGAAAAACATAAGACGGTTCTTCTGCATGTCCATCCCATAGATCCAGCGGTACACGCCGTCTTCATACAGTGTGACACGCCCGGTGACTTCTGTGCGCTCCATCCTGATTCCTCCAGGTTTCTGTCTGACAGGACACTCTTCAATGCAAAGGGGCCTTCCTATCATATCATAAGACGTTCGGAGCCGGACATGGTTCCCGGCTATTGAACGAAAAGACCCGCTGCTGAATATGATATCGTTTCTTCTTACCGGAAAAGTATATCACAGGAAGCAGGCCAATCAATGGATAACCGGGAAAAGTGGATGATTTCCTGACAAGACGAAGATCAGAGACATGTGTGCATCCGTTTCTGCGGTCCTGTTTTCGGAAAAAGCCAGGGATGAATTGACAGATCAGGCCTCAGACGGTATAAAAACAGGGAAGAGAAAAATAAGGAGGCGAACATCCTTGTACAGATGTCCCGGATGCGGGTCCCTGATGACCTTTGACATTTCCTCGCAGCAGCTGAAATGCGGTCAGTGCAGCCGGACCATGTCCATTGAGGAAGCGGACCGAGCGGAAGTACTCTCTTCCGGAAGTTCGTTTTCCATGGATCTTCTGACATGCCCGTCCTGCGGTGCGCAGATCCGTGCCATGAATACGGCAGCGGCATCCTTCTGCAGCTACTGCGGTGCTTCCGTAATGCTAGACCGGAAGGATTCGGCCATGGAAGCACCGGAAACCATTGCCCCGTTCCAAATTACCCGGGAGCAGTGCTTTGAACAGTACCGCTCCATGCTCCGGAAAAATCCTTTTGCGCCGCGGTGGCTGAAAAAAGACGTCACGGCGGAAAGCTTCCGCGGAATCTATGTGCCTCAGTACGAGTACTCGGCTTCTGTGACCGGCGAGACCGTGCTTGAAGGTCATGAGACCAAGGGCGACGATACCTACTACTATCATACCAACGTGACGCTGAATCACGCATACGATCATATCCTGCATGATGCTTCCAGGGAAATGCCGGACCAGCTGTCGGAAAAGATCGCTTCCGTGGAGCCCGATGCGTTCCGGAAGTTTTCTCCGGCCTACATCAGCGGGTTCTATGCGGACATGCCGGATACAAATCCGGAGGAATACATGGGCTTCGCCAAGTCGGAAGCCGTGAGCAACGGCCTGCGGGAAGTCATTGAGGATCTGAAGGACGGATGCACCTACTCCACGGCGGAAGCGGAAAAGAAACTGGTGGAGCTGGCGAAAGCACGCTATACGGGCATGACCTGGGTGCCCACCTGGTTCATGTCCATCCGCAGCGGAAAGCGGGTTCTGTACGCGATTCAGAACGGTGTCAGCGGACACATGGCCGCGGATATCCCGATGGACATTCCGCGCTTTGGCCTCGGCGTGCTGATTCTGGCCGTACCGCTGTTCTTCCTGTTCAATGCGGTCCTGACGCTGCGGCCGGAAATGGTGATGGTCTTTGCCATGCTTCTGGCCCTGGTGGCCCAGGTGATCATCTACCAGCGGGAGCGCGCGATCCGCGTGAAGGAAATCCGGTCCAGTCCGAATGCCAAGCCTATGGACGTGAAAGCGTTCCTGAAAGCCCAGAAATCCCTGGACGGACGCGGAAACGGAACCACGGCACTGATCCTGAGAATCCTGGGCATGATATTCTTCGTCGCCGGCATGGTGGCAGTGCCCTTTGTCCTGTCCCGGATCGATCAGGTGGGCGTATTTGTGTTCATCTCCCTGGCCCTGACCGCGCTCATGGGGCTCATGCTGTACCTTGGGTTCAGGACCGGCGTAAAACCGCCGAACGGAAGTCTTGCCGCCTTTGCGGTGATGCTCGCGGGCTTTGGAATCCTTGCCACCAATGTGTTCCACAGCCAGGATATGCCTATTTATATAGTAGGATTTCTCTGCCTGGCCTGCGTGGTCTGGGAGAGCGTGGATCTGCTGCTCATGCACAACCGGGAGTGCTCCAACGCGCTTCCGCAGTTTGAGAGCCATCAGGGAGGTGAAAAGCATGCGTAAGATTCTGAGTATGCTTTTATGCCTTGTGCTGGTGCTTTCCTGTGCATCCGGCCTGTCTGAGGGCGTGTACGAGGCAGTCCTGGATGACAAGGCCGGACTTCTCAGTGCGGAGGAAGCGGAAAAAGTGGCAGCGGC
>CAMNDE010000085.1:0-11388 GCA_946534895.1 uncultured Clostridia bacterium | reverse complement strand
AGAGCCCCATGATCACCTTTGCCTACCGCAAGAGCCAGCTGGTGAACGTGGCGGCGGAGAAGACCACGGAAGAACACCTGAACGAGGCCATGAAGCGCTTCGGCAAGGCCGTGGGCACGGACATCAACGACTACGCGCTGTATGTGGACATGGAGTCCGATCTGGCGCGCTATGTGCTCCTGCTGGAGCCGGACACCCCGATTCCGGTGGACAAGGACGGGAAGTACGGAAAGCTCATGGAGAAGATCCTGTGCGAAGTCAATCCCGAGTACAAGGCCGTGGTCGACTGCGGCGACCTGGACGTGCCGCTGGTGCTCATCCAGCAGCAGCAGACGCACATGCTCTGGCGTGAAATGAAGCTGCGCAAGGGCTCCTCCGCCAACCAGGTCAAGCCCGTCCGCGTGCTGGACGTCCCCATGAAGCAGAAGTTCTTCTTCGGTCTGCTCGAGGACGGACAGGAAGTCCCGAACTGGAACATCTATAAAAAGAAGAAGTAAGACGCGCATGTACACGGAATTTCGGCATGCATCTGCCCCGGACTGAAAGGAGAAATGAACCATGGAAATCAGAAAGACGCTCAACGGAAATCATCTCACCGTGGCCGTGGACGGCCGCCTGGACACCGCCACCTCTCCGTCCCTGGAACGCGAGCTCAAGGCCAGCTACGGCGGCGTGGAGAAACTGACCCTGGACCTGACCAATCTTGAGTACGTGTCTTCCGCCGGACTGCGCGTCATCCTCGCAGCCGAGCAGGAAATGAGCCGCAAGGGCGGCATGACCGTCAAAGGTGTCAGTGCGGACGTCATGGAAGTGCTGGAAGTCACCGGCTTTTCCGAGATCCTCGTGTTTGAGTAAGAAAAACCGCTGAAGCGTCCGGGCCAGGGTCTTCCTGTGAGGATTTCCCGGGCCCGGGTGCGCAGCAGACGGCACAGGATTTCTTCAGGACATAGCACACGATACAGCCAAAAAAGGTGAAGGAATGAAGCGGAAATCACTGACGGACAAAACCATCCGGACGACTGTCCTTTCGTGTATCATACTGGGTCTGCTCGCGATGCTGATCGGTCTTGGCCTGTACGGGTATACCGTCAGCCGGGAATACATCACGCGGGCTTTTGAGATTGCGCAGAAAGGCTCCGATACGGTGCTGGACGGCGCGGATTCCCTGACATTGGCCGTCCAGGTCATGGAACGGTACAAAAGCCTTTCCGAGGAACAGCGGCAGCTGGACGCGTCGGACAAGACCCGGGCGGAATACTGCGCGCTGTTTTCCGATCTCGCGAAGGAATCGGGCCGCGGCGGCAATTACAGCACGCTGCTTCATGTGCTGCGCAGCTTTGCCATTGATGTGGACTATGTGTACCTGGCCATGTATGACCTGGACACCGAGGCCATGGTCTATATCGCGGATCCGGATCAGTCGGGGTATGCCCTGCATCCGGGCGAATGGGAAAGCGTGAACCGGGCGGGCCTTGTGCGGTTCATGAACTGGGACGGCGAGGGCATGCTCTACGATATCGACAACACGGAGACGTACGGCTGGATGTGCACGGCGGGCTATCCGATCCGGGATGCGGCCGGCGAGATACGCGAGTTCCTGCTGGTGGACGTAAGCATCAACAGCGTGATCGAGAACATGATCCGGTATGCCGTGAACATGGGCATTGCGCTGGTGCTGGCCACGGCACTGATCACAGGCCTTGTCTCCCGCAGGATCCGGCGCGCTGTGGTGGAGCCCATCAACGCCATATCCGGCGCGGCCGTGCAGTATGTGCAGGACAAGCTCAGCGGCGAAGGCAGACAGGATCACTTTGCGTCCCTGGGCATTCAGACCGGGGACGAGCTGGAGCGGCTGAGCCAGACCATGGCGCTCATGGAGCGGGATATTGCCGAGCATGAGGAAAAGCTCACCGCCATTACCGCCGAGCGCCAGCGCATTGAGGCGGAGCTGACCCTGGCCACATCCATCCAGGCGGCCATGCTCCCGCATATTTTCCCCGCGTTCCCGGAGCGCAGCGAGTTTGATATCTATGCCAGCATGAAGCCGGCCAAGGAAGTGGGCGGCGACTTTTATGACTTTTTCCTGGTGGACGAGGACCACCTGTGCCTGGTCATGGCCGACGTATCCGGCAAGGGCGTTCCGGCGGCGCTGTTCATGATGGCGTCCAAGATCATCCTGCAGAACTGCGCGCAGCTCGGGCATTCGCCCGCGGCCGTGCTGACCCGGACCAACGAGATGATCTTTGCCAATAATGACGCGCAGATGTTTGTCACCGTGTGGCTGGGCATCCTGGAAATCTCAAGCGGCAGACTGACCTGTGCCAGCGCGGGCCACGAGTATCCCATGCTCCGGCACGCGGGTCAGCCCTTTGAGCTGTTCAAGGACCGGCACGGGCTTCCCGTCGGCGCGCGCATCAACAGCCGATACCGCGAGTATGATCTCCAGCTCGAGCCCGGCAGCAAGATCTTTGTCTACACGGACGGCGTGCCCGAAGCCACCAGTTCCGATCTGGAACTGTTCGGCGTGCAGCGCACCGTGGACGCACTGAACACGGACGCGGACGCCTCGCCGAAGGAGATCCTGGAACATGTACAGAAGGCTGTGGACGCGTTTGTCAGGGATGCGGAGCAGTTTGACGATCTGACCATGCTCTGCATGGAATACCGGGGCAGTGCCCCGAAGGAGGGTGAAGCGCATGAAGGAACTGACGCTGGCGGCAACGCTTGAGAATATTCCGGTGGTGGCGGCATTCCTGGACGGGCAGATGGAAGCGGCGGGCTGTACGCCCAAGGCCCGGATGCAGATGGACCTGGCGGTGGACGAACTGTTCGGGAATATCGCGCACTACGCCTACGGCGAGGAAACCGGCGAGGCCACGGTGCGCTTTGAATGCGACGAGGAAGCGCGCATGGTATCCGTATCCTTCATGGATCACGGAAAGCCCTTTGATCCCCTGAAAAAGAAGGATCCGGATGTCACGCTGTCCGCGGAAGAGCGGGCCATCGGGGGACTGGGCATTTTCCTGGTGAAAAAGACCATGGATGACATGGAGTACCGGTATGAGCAGGGCATGAATATCCTGACCATCCGGAAGAAGTTCTGAGCTCCGGTCCGAAGGACGGGAGGGGAGGCGTTTTTTCATGAAACACATACTGGCATTTGTACTCTGTCTGCTGCTGGCCGTGACCGGCCTGGCCGCGGCGGAGCCTGTCACGGTCACGGGACACGTGACCGAGGTGGAGATGTACGGGCACGCGTGCCTGGACATCTCCATTGACGCGTTCCAGGAAGCGGGTTTCGCGCTGGGCGATATCATCACCGTGGAAGCGGGCAGCTATTCCGGTGACATGCCCTTCTTTAACGGCTACTATGTGGATCGCGGCGAGCCCATGGTCCGGGCGTATCCCGGACAGGAATTTATCGCGGTGTGCATCAATTACGGAAAGTTTGCCGAGACCGCCGGCATTGGCGTGGGTGATCCGGTAAAGCTGACACTGAAGGAAAAGGCCGGGGCCCTGTCGGTACAGGAGGTCAACAACCTGGTCTACACCGATAACCGCGGGGACTATGCAAGCGATGAAGTCTTTGCCAATTTCCGGCCTGTCACCGCGGGGAACGTTGCCGAAGGCCGGCTGTACCGCTCCGCTTCCCCGGTGAACAATTCCAGGGGCCGCGCCGCCATTGCCAGCGCGCTGGCGGAAAAGGCGGGCATCCGGTCCGTGCTGAACCTCGCCAATACGGAGGAAGAGGTGGCCGCCTTCTTTGCCGAGGACGGCTTTGCCTCCGATTTCTACAGGGAACTGTACGATGCGGGACACGTAGCCTGCCTGGGCATGGCCGCGGACTTTGCGTCTGAGGACTTTGCGGAAAAGCTTGCGCAGGGGATCTCGTTCCTGGCTCATGAGGAGCCGCCGTTCCTGGTGCACTGCAATGAGGGCAAGGACCGTGCCGGGTTTGCATGCATGATCCTGGAAGCGCTCATGGGCGCCGGAACGGAGGAGATCGAGGCGGACTATATGCTCAGCTTTGCCAACTACTACGGCACCGCGCCGGGCACAGCGCAGTATGAAACGGTTCTGGAGAAGAACATCCGTGAAATGATGCGCGTCATTGCCGGGCTTGAGAAAGGCGCTTCCCTGGAAAACGTGGACATTTGCGCAGCGGCGGAGAACTGGCTGCTCAGCGCGGGTGTTCCCCGGGAAGATCTGGATGCGCTTAGGGATAAGCTGGGCGGACAGGCCATTGGCGCGGCGGGAAAAACCGCCCAGGACCTGATCGAGGAACTGGTGGTCTGTTACGGCGCCCACGGCGCGCAGGCTGATGCGGCGGTGAACAGCCTTCTGGAGGAGTTGAGCGCGCAGAATGCGCAGCTCGGCGAAAAATGGACCGCCGTCCTGGACCTGTGGCGCAGTGTCCAGTCGCCGGACCTGCCCATTCATGAGGGTATCCTGCCGGACGGGCTTGCGCAGACGGACGAGCTCTGCCTCGTGGTGCTGGGCTTCCAGCTGAACCCGGACGGCAGCATGAAGGATGAGCTGGTCGAGCGCCTGAAGGTGGCAAAGGCGAGCGCGGAGAAGTATCCCAACGCATACATCGTCTGTACCGGCGGCGGTACGGCGTCAGAGAATCCTGAGGCCACGGAGTCGGGACGCATGGCGCAGTGGCTTGTGGACAACGGGATCGCCGAAAACCGCGTGCTGGTGGAGGACCGGTCTCTGACCACCGCGCAGAACGCCATCTATACCTTTGAGCTGCTGAAGGAAAAATGCCCGCAGGTGAAGGAACTGGCGATCATCTCCAGCGACTATCATATTGCCACGGGCATGCTGCTCTTCGGGGCCGAGGCCGTCCTGACGGAGGAGCCTCTGACCGTAGTCTCCAACGCGGCCTGGCCGGCTCCGTCCGGGGAACTGTCATCCATGTTCCAGGCGGGCGCATTGATTGAGCTTTCCGGGGACGTGGAAACAGCGTTTGAAATCTACTACGATACCTATGATATTCATGAGCTGCCCGGCGCTGCCTGAGCAACGGGGAGCTGGGATAGACGCAGAATAAGGGGCACCGGCAAATGCCGGTGCCCTTGACCGTTCCGTTTCAGTGCAGCTGACCCGGAAGACTGAGCTTCTCCTTTTCTGGAAACTGCTGATCTACGCGTCCTGATCGATGGCTGAGTACAGTGTGTTTCAAACACTCGTACCTCATATTGCTTCATGTCTGCCTTTGGGCAGCATACGGAGCACATCAGAAACTGCTCAGGCAGCCAGCTGCGGTCAGTGTCCGGACAGGTTTCTCTGTTCTGTTGTGGTTCTGAGGCGCTTCGAATATAATGGAGATGCCATTTGCACGCCAGGGGACAGATGAAGGAGGATACGGGGTGACACAGTATGAACGCATGACAGCCGGGCTGATCTATGATCCCGCGGACCGGGAAATCATGGATGAACAGGTTCCGTTCCAGGATCAGCTCTGGGCATTCAATCAGCTCAGGCCAAGCGACTATGCAAAGAAACTTGAATACATGCACGCCGTTTTTGCGGAGTGCGGGGAAAACTGCTATATCGAACTGCCTTTCCGGGCCAACTGGGGTGGACATCATCTGCACCTGGGAGAGGGCGTGTATATCAATTCCAATATGATGCTTGTGGATGACGGGCATATCCATATCGGCAGCAAAGTGATGTTCGGCCCGGATGTGATCATCACAACGGCCAACCATCCGATTGATCCTGTCCTTCGTGCGCGTGGACTGCAGTACAACAAGGATGTCTGGATCGGGGACAATGCCTGGATCGGCGCCGGAGCCATTATTCTCCCGGGTGTCCATATCGGGAAAAATACGGTGATTGGCGCGGGCAGCATCGTAACAAAGGACATTCCGGATGATGTGGTGGCGGTAGGAAATCCCTGCCGGGTCATGCGCCCGGTTTCCGAACGGGACAGGGAGTTTTTCTATAAGGATGAAAGAATTGACTGGGAAAACCTGCAGGAATGAAGGAAATATCCATGGTCAGACTTCATATCCGGCAGCGTCTGCGGGTACCGGATGAAATACGCCGAAAGGTGCGGTGCCCGGAAGCATCGACCCCATGGAAAAGGCGGGATATACGGAGCGGAGGAGAAACTGCCGCTTCATGCGTACAGATGGTTTCCCGGGGACTTTGGGAAGTCCGGACGGGAAAAGGATATAACAGGTATTCACTTATTCAATCGGGATTGTAACAGGAGGGTTTTCCATGAAACGCAGGACGTATTTGATGATCACGCTTGTGTGTGTACTTGTCTGTCTTCTGTCATTCGGCTCTGTGGCGGCTGGTGAGGAAAAAGCCGGTTCTGACACGGAAACCATTTATCAGGTGGCGCTGCTGCAGTCGCTGGCCCAGGGCCATTATGACGGGATTATCACGGTGGGCGAACTGAAGGAACATGGGGATACCGGTATTGGCACCTTTGAAGGCGTCAACGGTGAAATGATTGTTCTGGACGGCGTCGTATACCAGGCGATCTACGATGGCAGCGTTGTGACCCCGCCGGACTCTGAGACGGTGCCCTTTTCCAATGTGACATTCTTTGATCCGGATCTTCACGTCCAGCTGACGGATGTTCCCGACATGGCGTCGCTGCAGGAACAGCTGAATCAGGTGGTGCGTGAGAACGGAGCCAACCTGTTCTACATGGTAAAAATCCCCGGCGAGTTTTCGACCATCAAGGTGCGCAGCGAGTATAAGCAGGAAAAGCCTTATCGGGAACTGGATGTCGCACTCGCTGAGGATCAGGTTGAATGCGACTATGAGAATATCCGGGGTACGATGGTAGGCCTGTACTGCCCCTCGTTCATGAGCGGACTGAACAGCGTCGGCTGGCATTTCCATTTCATCTCTGAGGACCTGACCCGCGGCGGCCATGTGCTTCAGGTGAGCGTTGGCAGCGCGGACGCCGCCCTGGACTCGACACCCGGGTTTACGCTGGGGCTGCCCGAGGAGGATGGAGATTTCCAGAGCATGGATCTTGGCCGGAACATGGATGAAGCCATCCACCGCGCAGAAACCGCAACTACATCTGACTCCGGGGCAGAAGATGCGGCTGAAGGAGCGGAATAAAGGCAATTTTGAAAGGACAGGCAGCAATTGCAGGAAATGCTGACCGGTCTTTGCCGGTACACAGTTACCGGCAGCACAGATAAAGGAGAAGGCGTCCGACCTCAGTATGCGGCCGTTCGCCTTCTCCTTCCTGTTTTTCTGCCTCAGCAGCCGGAATTCACTTCAATGAGTCGACAGGAACATATCCCTGGACCTTTTTATTGCCCAGATCAACCTCAATGTAATACCAGTCGCCTTCCAGGCCCAGTACCGTCACTTCACGGTCTTTCTTCAGCGTGACCACTTTCCTGGCATTTCTGGATGCAGCTGCCTTTACGTCAAGGCCGCCTTTGGCGGTATGCATGACTCTGTTTACAGACGCCGCTTCTTCTGGTTCCTCCTGCTCACTCCCATCCGTGCCGGATGTCTCTCCGCTTTCGGAAGATGCCTGTACGTCAGCACTCTGGGAATTCGCTCTGGTCAAATAAACGATTTCCGCACCATCAATACCAAGCGGTGCATCAATCCATCCATTTTTGTACATGTTGATTTCCAGCTTGATTTCCTCATTCCCTGTGCTTATAGCTCCCATGACCAGTTTCCCGTCTTCCAGCCGCGGGTTGGTCAATGGATACATCCTCGCATGGGTTTCCTCTCCCTGTTTTGCGGGAGGAATGTACATCATAAGGCCTGAATCTTCATCTATATACATTTGAACATCACATAATACATATCCGGCCGGACGATTGAAATTTTCCCCAAGCGCCCGAACACCGACAAGCTTCCAGTCTCCATAGAATTCATCCATACTGGTCACAGATGTCCATGCAGGCTTGTCCACCAGGAAATCCTGCTTCTTGTACAGATGTCCCGCTTTTTTACTCTGAAGATCATTACCGACCCAAAGGTACGTTTCATTGTCGAATTCGATACCGTTTTCTACGCTCTTCCAGGAACTCACTATTACGTATTTTTTATCGGAATCATAGTCTCTGATCATACATCGGTAATCTCCAATGAATAACAACTCAACATTGTGGCCAGTGTCGCTGCAGCGCCACGCCCCCTTTAAGTCTTCCGTACAGGCACCGGCAACAATCATGGACAGAATCAGTACAACGAGAATCCCCACTGTTTTTTTCATACGTTTTCCTCCAAGCGCTTATTCGGTCTGCAATTGTCGTAACCTGTTCAAATACTACCATAGGTGTGCACGTTTTTTGCACTCAGCCGGACACAGTTCTTTTGTGCACACATGGTTTTTTTCAGGGTATGGATCCGGAACGGTTTTTACAGGCATAAAAAGCACCGGCTGCCGTTGGCTGTCGGTGCTTTTTCCGGAATTTTGTGTCAGCAGGACTCGAACCTGCAGACAATGTAATTCAATCGAATGTTTTCTGCCTTCCGGGGGATGCGCTGTATTCGCTCCTGTGGGTCATCACCATACCCCATGAGGGAGTGTTGACATGACAACGCTCCAGGTCAGCATGGATCCGATGGTGACGAGCAAGTGGTCGCTTACTTTTCCATATTGTTCGTGTTCATTTCCCAGATGCCGTTCAGTTTCATATGGGTATTCATATTCTGTCTTCCATGCCATGTGGACATGTTTTATGTCATGCGAAAAGCTTTCCTGCTCCCTGCACCTGTATATACGCAGGGAAGGGGAGGCGTGTCAGCTGAACATGAAAAAACGCCAAGATCCGGAGGAACATCAGTCCTGCCGGAAATCGGCGGTCTCATCCGGTTGTGACCGTGTCTACCGGGCACCGGTCCCTGCCTGACACAGGCGGCGTGAATATATCGGGAAAGACAGCGAAAACTGTGCAGGACATGCCGGGGGTGATCATTGTCATTTTCTTCCTGGTCGAGCCCATTGGTTCTGCACCACTCCAGCACATGTTCCTTGGAGGTTGCCAGTTTTTTGGAGATCTTCATCAGACCGAGCAGGGTCTGTTTGCGCACCTCGGTCAGTTCGCCCCCGGAAATTATGGCCATATCGTTCATATTGAGTTCCATCGCGTTCATAGCAGCCTGTGTCATATTCTTTATCCTTTCTTTCTGTCAGCGTTTTGTCGAACAACTGTTGATACGCAGGTCAGGAGCGGCTGGCAGTACGGATGCTGGTTTTTTTGGGGGTTTTATAGACGCTTTCCAGGGCGCCCGTCATGTACCGCCTCTGATCGGTGTGTTTCCGGGAAAAAACCGTCTGATAGGTCCATAACGCCCCGGTGTACTTTCATCCGGTGATGGGCCCATGGATGTGTATGAAAAAACGTCTGCCGCCTGAGGCACACATATCGGTGTACCTCAGGCAGCAGACGCTTTACTGCACAGTGTTCGGCGGGCGTTTGTCCATCCCATGCCGGCGGTGCCGCGAATCGGTATGGGAGCTTGTCATTTCCCTGTGGTACCGATCTCTGTTTCCCTTGCCTGCTGCAGGAGCTGCCGGATCAGTTCCTGCAATGTCTGTAAATAATCGGCAAGGTCCGGATGCGCAGTTCCGGCATGCTGCTCAAATTCCGCTGCGGAGGCAAATCTTTTTCCGCACACCGGACATCTGATCCCGCTGCCTGCCTCTGCGCTCCCACCGGCGGCTGAGGCCAGTGCATCCAATGTCAGTTCCTGGGTCCATGTCTTTTTCTCTGCCATAAGGGATCCTTCCTTTCCGGTCTTCGTGGTCTTTCTCCAGGATTATCCAATCGTTCTGCCGCGCCTTCAGGGATGTACCCGCTCCGGTCAGCTCTCAGCAACGTCCATGATGTAAGGGAGGGTCGACACAACGACTCCGCAGGCCAGAATGGCGCCGACGGTGATGAGCCAGCCGCCGCCTGTCTGTTCCATATTGTTCAGGTTCATTTCCACGATACCGTTCACTTTCATACTGGTATTCATATTCTATCCTCCCTGCACCTGTATATACGCAGGGAAGGAGAGGTGTGTCAGCTGAACATGAAAAAATCGCCAAGATCCGGTGGGACATCGGTCCTGCCGGAAATCGGCGGTCTCATCCGTTTGTGCCTGTGTTTTCCGGGCACCGGTCATTGCCTGACACAGGCGGCGTGAGTGCATCAGGAAAGACAGCGGAAACTGTGCAGGACATGCCGGGGAGTGATCGATGACATTGCTCCGGATGCCTGAAGGGGATCAGGAATAGCTGACCTTTTTCAGTTTCCTGAACGGTCTGAACAGTTCCACCAGATCATCAAACAGCGGAGGGCAGTCATTGCTGCCGAGAATCCGGTGATGGTAACGGTCTTCCATGGTAAGTTCCAGTGACCAGTAGGTTCCGCCCAGAAGCCCCGGATCCTCATACCGCTGCTTCCATTCATGGACGTACAGCTGGTAGAACAGCGTATTCACCACAAGCCCCCAGCGTTTCCGGGACAGGGGAAAGTAATCCGGTTCCCATTTCTCGTAATCGAGCTGCTCCGGAAAGTAGGTGAAGAAATGCAGGGTCGGGTCAATCCTGTACAGGCTCACAGAGTAGGAATTCCCGAACACGCTGCCCTGTGCAAATTCGATCGCGGTGAGTACATCCGGGTAGAGCGGAATGGTTTCCCTGGGCTGCCCGGCGCGTCTTCTGCAGTACGGAGGCCTGCCGAAGTCTTTTCCGCATCTTCTGCAGTGCAGGGCAGGAATGTTTTCCGGTGCGCGGTTCCGGGTTCTGCGTGATGCGCCAGGGGCAGACCGGGGTGACGCGTTCTGAAGAACTTCTATGTCGGAACTTCCGCAAAATGGGCATCTCTGGTTCATGCTTTCCACCTCCCTGCATGTTCTTTCCAGTACGTAAGCGAGAACCTGGGCAGGTTCTCTCCGGGGCATCCGGAGCGGGCTTATTCCTCCCACTCCAGATCGTTTTCCTCACACCAGTCGATGGCTTTCTGTCTGCGGCTCTTTTCCAGATAGTTGTACCATGCATCCTCAATGCCAAGCTCCCGGATTCCTTCCTTGAACCGCCGAAATGCGCCGCGGCCGGAAATGGCGGCGGCCAGCTGTCTGTGCGCTTTTCCTTCAAGAGTATCCACAAAGGCTTCCATGGTGTCATATTCCCGGAGGTCACGCTCACCGGGCAGCTGACAGCAGTCGTGTTCATCCAGCTGCTCATACAGCTCTTGAATTTCGGAAGGTTCCATGAGCATTCTGTCAATGCAGACGATTTCACCCGTCTCAAGATCCAGATAGTGCGAAGTAGTCTCGCTCATTTCATCAAATGTGTCCAGGATTTCGGAAAGTCGGACTTTCATGGTTTCTTTCTCCTTGCTTGTATAGTTGCTGTTCCGGCCAAAAGCGCAGATCAGGCGCGGCATG
>CAMNDE010000084.1:0-11660 GCA_946534895.1 uncultured Clostridia bacterium | reverse complement strand
TGCTACTTCCTGGGCGGTTTCGGACGCCTGTATTCCGACCGCATCGATATCGCGGCCAACGGCTTTGACTCCGTGGTGCCCACCATGCTGGAAACCCTTTCTCCCTTCCTGCTGGGCGTGATCGTGATCCTGGTGCTCTCGGCGTCCATGTCCACCCTGTCCAGCCTGGTGCTGGCCAGCTCCTCCACGCTGACCCTGGACCTGCTCAAGGACAATATCATAAAGAAGATGGACGAGAAAAAGCAGGTGCTGACCATGCGCATTCTGATCGTGGTCTTCATCCTGATCTCCGTGATCCTGGCCGTCATCCAGTACAAGCAGAACGTGACCTTCATCGCTCAGCTCATGGGCGTGTCCTGGGGCGCTCTGGCGGGCGCCTTCCTGGCTCCCTTCCTCTACGGCCTGTACATGAAGCGCACCAGCCGCGCATCGGTCTGGGTGAGCTTCGTCTTCGGCGCGGGCATTATGGTGCTGAACCTGTTTGCGCGCTCCGCCTTCCCGGCACTGCTCCAGTCTCCCATCAACTGCGGTGCCTTCGCCATGCTGGCCGGGCTCGTGATCGTGCCATTGGTGAGCCTGGTCACCCCGGCTCCGGACCGGAAGACGGTGGACTTCGCCTTTGCAGGATATAGCCGCAAGGTGACCGTGGAAGCCAGGGAAGCCCTGGGCGATGAGACCAAATAATCCAAAAGAGGCACGCCCGTCAGGGCGTGCCTCATGGAATGTTGGACAAGGCCGGGGAAAAGTATTATGATGTGATTCCTTACGTATCCCGGTATACGGACTGAAGACCGAACTGAGGCCGCCCGGGTGTCTGCATATGAAGAAAATCTCCGCGGCATACGCACCGTTCCCGGCTGTCCGTGATGCTGACCTCGGTAAAGATGACATGCGAGCCGTAGCGGACGACGCGGGCTGTGCAGACAAGATCGCCCGAGGCCGGCAGAAGGTAGGAAATATTCCCCTGGACGGTGACGCCGCCTTCGCCCCAGGACGCGGCGGCAAGGCTGGCGATGGTGTCGGCCAGCGAATAGAGCACACCGCCGTGCGCGACGCCGTTGGTGTTGTGATTGCGGGGCGAGTCAGGCAGACGTGCGGAAGCTTCGCCGGGGCTGAGCGAAATGAGCTCAATGCCCAGGTCACGGGTGAACACGGTTTCTTCAAGAACTTCCCGGGCTCTGCGCTCATTGGCGCGCACGAGCTCCGGATCAATCATGCGGGGCATGCATATCCCCTCCTTTCCGGAGTACCAACGTGATTATACGTGCACATTCCGGAAAGGAAAGACGGGAACCAGAGAAAAAACAAACGAGGAGGCGCATTGACATGCCGATTACAGAATACCTGGAGCGCAACCGGAAGCTGTACGGGGACGAAGTGGCCCTGGTGGAGCTGAACCCGGAACAGAAGGACAACCGGAGAGTGACCTGGAAGGAATACTCCCTGATCCAGCCCACGGAGGCTGCGGCCTATCGCCGGGAGATCACCTGGCGCGTGTTTGACGAAAAGGCCAACCGGTTTGCCAACATGCTCATCAGCCGCGGGATCCGGAAAGGCGACCGCGTGGCCATCCTGATGATGAACTGCCTGGAATGGCTGCCCATCTACTTCGGCACCCTGAAGACGGGTGCCCTGGCCGTGCCCTTCAATTTCCGCTACTCCACCGATGAGATCCAGTACTGCATGGACCTGGCGGAAGTGGACGTGCTGGTCTTCGGCCCGGAATTCATCGGCCGTCTGGAGCCCATTGCCGAGCATATCATGGAGCACCGCCTGATGATCTATGTGGGCGAGAACTGCCCCACCTTCGCCGAGAGCTACCGTGAACTGGTGGCGGACTGCTCCAGCGCGAACCCGCACGTGGAGCTGAGCGATGACGATGACGGCGCGATCTACTTTTCCTCGGGCACTACGGGCTTCCCGAAGGCCATTCTGCACAAGCACCGCGCCCTGGTGCACGCCGCCAAGGTGGAGCAGAAGCATCACGGACAGACAAGGGATGACTGCTTCCTGTGCATTCCGCCCCTGTACCACACCGGCGCGAAAATGCACTGGTTCGGCTCGCTCATATCCGGTTCCAAGGCCGTGCTCCTGCGCGGGACAAGGCCCGAGTATGTGTTCCGCGCCGTGTCCCAGGAAAAGTGCAGCATTGTCTGGCTGCTGGTGCCGTGGGCCCAGGACATTCTGGACGCTCTGGACGCGGGCGAGCTGAAAATGGAAAACTATGACCTGAGCCACTGGCGTCTGATGCATATCGGTGCCCAGCCTGTGCCCCCGTCCCTGGTGCGGCACTGGCTCCAGTACTTCCCGCACCACCAGTATGACACGAACTATGGGCTTTCCGAGTCCATCGGCCCCGGCTGCGTGCATCTGGGCGTGGAGAATGTGCGCAAGGTCGGCGCCATCGGCGTGCCCGGCTGGGGCTGGGAATGCAAGGTGGTGCGTGAGGACGGGTCCGAAGTGGGTCAGGGCGAGGCCGGCGAGCTCTGCGTGCGCGGCGACGGCGTCATGGTCTGCTATTACCGGAATCCGGAGGCCACGGCGGAAGTGCTGACCGAGGACGGATGGCTGCACACCGGGGACGTGGCCGTGATTGACGAGGACGGATTCATCTTCCTGGTGGACCGGAAGAAGGATGTGATCGTCTCCGGCGGCGAGAACCTGTATCCGGTGCAGATCGAGGACTTTATCCGCACCTTTGACAAGGTGCATGACGTGGCGGTCATCGGGCTTCCGGACGCGCGCCTGGGCGAGATCGCGGGCGCCATTATCTCCATCAAGAGCGGTATGACCTGCACGGAAGAAGAAATCCAGGCGTTCTGCCAGGGTCTGCCCAAGTACAAGCGCCCGCGGAAGATCATCTTCGCGGACGTGCCCAGGAACGCCACCGGAAAGATTGAAAAGCCGCTTCTGCGGAAAATGTACGGCCAGGAATACCTGGTGGCCTATGAAAACAAAAAGTGATCGGGAGGAGAACGCATCTTGAAAGCACTGATGCTCGGAAACAAGGCAGTGGCCAGAGGCATGTATGAAGCCGGCTGCTGCGTGGTATCCAGTTATCCCGGGACCCCCAGCACGGAGATCACCGAGGAGGCCGTGAAGTACGACGAGATCTTCTGTGAATGGGCGCCCAATGAGAAAGTGGCCCTGGAAGCGGCTTTTGGTGCGAGCCTTGCGGGAAAGCGCGCCGCCTGCTGCATGAAGCATGTGGGCCTGAACGTGGCCGCGGATCCGCTGTTTTCCATTTCCTATATCGGCGCCCGGGCGGGTCTTGTGATCTGCGTGGCGGACGATCCCGGCATGCATTCCTCCCAGAACGAGCAGGACAGCCGGCATTATGCCATGGCTTCCAAGGTACCCATGCTGGAGCCGGGTGACTCGGCGGAAGCGCGCGAATATACCATGAAGGCCTTTGAACTGTCCGAGCAGTTTCAGACCCCGGTGTTTGTGCGCATGGTCATGCGCGTGTGCCACAGCCAGAGCATTGTGGAAACGGGTGAGCGCGTGGAGCACGAGGCACTGCCCTATGAGAAGGACCAGAGCCGCGTCATGCTGCCCGCCCAGGCCAAGAAGGCGCATGTGCGCGTGGAACAGCGCACGCTGGACCTGGCCAGATGGAGCGAGACGTCCGGGGTGAACCGGATCGAGGAAGGCCGGGACAAGAGCATCGGGTTCATCACGTCCGGGATTTCCTATCAGTATGTGAAGGAAGTGTACGGGGACCGGTATCCCGTGCTGAAGCTGGGCATGGTCTGGCCGCTGAGCGAGGACCTGATCCGGCGCTTTGCGCAGAGCGTGGACGAGTGCGTGGTGGTGGAAGAACTGGACCCGGTGCTGGAAATGCAGATCCGGGCCATGGGCATTCCGGTGCACGGCAAGGACCGCTTCCCGATGGTGGACGAGTTCTCCCAGGCCGTGGTGGCCAGATGCATGGGGCTCGAGCCCAAACCCAGCCAGGCGCTGGAAGACGCGATTCCGCCGCGCCCGCCGGTCATGTGCGCGGGCTGTCCGCACCGCGGACTGTTCTGGATCCTGGCCAAGCACAAGTGCAGCGTGTACGGGGACATCGGGTGCTATACCCTGGGCTCCTTCGCGCCGCTCAACGCCATGGACCTGAACGTGTGCATGGGCGCGTCCCTGTCGGGCATGCACGGCTTCCTGAAGGCAAGACCCGAGTACAGCCACCGCATGGTGGGCGTGATCGGGGATTCCACGTTCATGCACAGCGGCATGACCGGACTTGCGGATATCGTGTATAACAACAGTGCGAGCACTGTGATCATTCTGGACAATTCCATTACCGGCATGACCGGGCATCAGCAGAATCCCACCACGGGCTACAGCATCAAGGGTGAGCCCGCGGCCAAGGTGGATCTGGAGGCACTGTGCCGGGCCATGGGCATCAGGCACGTGCGTGTCTGCGATCCCTATGACCTGAAGGATACAGAGGAAGCCGTGCTGGAAGGCCTTGCGTGCGATGAGCCGTCGGTCATCATTTCACGCCGGCCCTGCGCGCTGCTCAAGGGTGTGAAGCACAAGGCACCGCTGAAGGTGAACGCGGACAGATGCCGCAGCTGCAGAAGCTGCATGCGCATCGGCTGTCCCGCCATCTCCTTTGCCGACGGCAAGGCCAGGATTGACCACACCCAGTGCGTCGGCTGCGGCGTCTGCGTGCAGATGTGCAGCTTTGGTGCCATTGAGGGGAGGGAAGAGGCATGAAGGGCAACATCATGATTGTTGGTGTCGGCGGTCAGGGTTCTCTTCTGGCCAGCCGCGTGCTGGGCACACTCCTGCTCAATACCGGTCTGGATGTCAAGGTGTCCGAGGTGCACGGCATGAGTCAGCGCGGCGGGTCCGTGGTGACCTATGTGCGCTATGGGGAAAAGGTGTATTCGCCCATTATCACCGCCGGGGAAGCGGACGTGATCCTTTCCTTTGAGCTGCTGGAGGCGGCCCGCTGGCTGCCCTACCTGAAGCAGGGCGGACAGATAATCACCAATACCCAGCAGATCAATCCCATGCCCGTGATCAACGGTGCTGCGGTCTATCCGGAAAGCCTGGAGGAGAAGCTGCGCGGCAAGGGCGCGCAGGTGGAGGCCATGGACTGTCTGAGCCTGGCCGAGGAAGCCGGGTCCGTGAAAGCGGTGAACATTGTGCTCATCGGACGGCTGTCCCGGGCGTTTGATCTTCCCGTGAGCGCCTGGGAGGATGCCATCCGCCAGTGCGTGCCGCCGAAGTTCCTTGAGATCAACCTGAAGGCGTTCCGTCTCGGCCGCGAGTCCTGAGGCCGCCGGAACATGTCCTGCTTGTAATGCTGCGGGCCTGGAAAACCGGGCCCGTTTTTTGCACGCGGGAAAATGAAAAAGGCCGTTCCTGATGGAAAAAAAACACGGAAATGGTCGGTTCTTTTCTTGCGGTCTGTCATGGGATATGATACAGTTATTCAAGGACAAAAAAAGCGGGGTGGATTGACATGAAATACTACCTGGCGATTGATATCGGGGCTTCCAGCGGAAGGCATATCGTGGCCTGGAAAGAAGAAGGCAGGGTCTGCACCAGGGAAGTCTACCGTTTTCCGAACGGCGTGGAGGAACAGGACGGACACCTGGTCTGGAACATCCAGGAACTGGAAAAGCATGTGAAGGCCGGCGTGGATGCCGCCGAGCAGGCGGTGGGCCGGATCGAGAGCCTGTCCATTGATACCTGGGGCGTGGACTATGTCCTGCTCAAGGGGGATGAGCCTGTGCTTCCCTGCTATGCCTACCGGGACAGCAGGACAGAAAAGGTGATCCCGGAAGTGCATGCACTTGTGCCCTTTGCGGAACTGTACCGGCACACCGGCATTCAGTTCCAGCCCTTCAATACCGTGTATCAGCTCTGCGCGGATCTTAAGGCCGGACGCCTGGAGGGCGTGACCGACTTCCTGATGATGCCGGAATACCTCATGTACCGGCTGTGCGGCGTGAAGAGCCATGAGTACACCAATGCAACTACCGGCGGACTGGTCAGCGCGGCCACCGGCGAGTATGATCTGGAACTGGCGGAGCGTCTGGGACTTCCGGCGCATCTGTTCCATCCCCTGGAGCAGCCCGGCAAGGTGATCGGCAGCTATCACGGCATCCGGGTCATGCTGTGCGCGACCCATGACACGGGAAGTGCGGTGGAGGGCATTCCCATGGAAGGCAATGAACCCTTCATTTCCTCGGGCACCTGGAGCCTTCTGGGTGTGAAGACCCCCAGTCCACTGACGGACGAGGGCAGTCTGGCTGCCAATTATTCCAATGAGGGCGGCGTGGGCTACAACCGGTATCTGAAGAACATCATGGGCATGTGGCTCGTGAACCGGCTCCGGGATGAACTGTGCCCCGGAAAGCCCTTCGGTGATATCGTGTCCGAAGCGGAAGCGTCCGGGTTCGACGGAACCGTGGACGCCAATGACCAGGCCTTCCTGGCGCCGGAGAGCATGAAGGCGGCCTTTGATGCGGCGCTGAAGACCTGCCCGGAAAAGCCGGCGGACTATTTCCGCTGCGCCTACCGTTCCCTGGCACTGACCTATCAGAAGGCCATCCGGGAACTGGAGAAGAATACCGGAAAGACGTATCAGAAGATCTATATTGTGGGCGGCGGCGCTAAGAACAAGTTCCTGAACCGCCTGACCGAGGAAGCCACCGGCAAGCAGGTCATTGCACTGCCCATTGAGGCCACGGCACTGGGCAACCTGAAGATTCAGATGGAGTTTGACGCGGAGTGACGGAGACGGATTCCGGCATTCCAGGCAGAATAATCCAAGACAGCCGGAGGGTCCGGCAGAGAAGAAAAGGATGGAGGAGATACCCATGAAAGACATTCTCACAGCCCCGTTCCTGGTGGAAATGATCCGCACGACAACCAACATGTATAACCATGGCTGGGATGAGCGCAATGGCGGCAATGTGTCCCTGATGCTCGAGCCCGAGGAAGTGGCCCAGTACCTGGACGTGAACTGCGTTGCGAGAACCATTCCCACGGGCTTCACCGCCCCGGAACTGGACGGACGTTATTTCCTGGTGACCGGCACGGGCAAGTATTTCAAGAACGTGCAGTATGCGCCTGACGTGAACCTGGGCATTGTGCGTCTGCGTGATCAGGGCCAGCAGGCCGACCTTCTCTGGGGCTTCAGCGACGGCGGACAGTTCACCAGCGAGTTCCCGGCACACATGATGAGCCATGTGGCGCGCCTGAAGGTGGATCCCAAGAACCGCGTGGTCATGCACTGCCATCCCGCCAATCTTCTGGCCATGACCTATGTGCATTCCCTGGACGAGAGAGCGTTTACCCGCACGCTGTGGCAGATGTGCACCGAGTGCATTGTGGTGTTCCCGGAAGGCGTGAATGTGCTGCCCTGGATGCTCTGCGGCACCAATGAGATCGGCGAAGCCACCGCCGAAAAGATGCTCACCGCCCGCCTGGTGGTCTGGAGCCAGCACGGCATCTATGGCGCAGGCAAGGATCTGGACGAGACCTTCGGCCTCATCGAGACGGCGGAAAAGGGCGCGGAAATCTATATGAAGATCGCTCACCTGCCGCTGCTGAACACCATCACCGATGATCAGATGCATCAGCTGGAAAAGCGGTTCAATATCAAGGCAAGAGAAGGATATCTTGACTGAAAGTTCCCGAAATGAAAAGGAGGAGTTTCCCATGGCTGACCGTATTGTTCTCAATCCTGTTTCCTATCATGGCCACGGTGCCATCGAAAACATTGTGCCCGAGCTGAAGAACCACGGCTGCACCAAGGCTTTTGTGGCCACTGACCCCGATCTGATCAAGTTCGGCGTGGCCAAGAAGGTGCTGGACCTGCTGGATCAGGCCGGCTTTGCCTATGACGTGTACAGCGACATCAAGGCCAACCCCACCATTGAAAACGTCCAGTGCGGCGTGGAAGCCTTCAAGAAGGCCGAAGCGGACTGCATTGTGGCCATCGGCGGCGGCAGCGCCATGGATACGTCCAAGGCCATCGGCATCATCATCAACAACCCTGAGTTCGCGGATGTGCGCTCCCTGGAAGGCGTTGCGCCCACCAAGAAGCATGCCGTGTTCACCATCGCCGTGCCCACCACGGCCGGTACCGCTGCGGAAGTGACCATCAACTACGTGATCACCGACGTGGAAAAGAAGCGCAAGTTCGTGTGCGTGGACGTCAATGACATTCCCGAAGTCGCCGTGGTGGATCCGGACATGATGTCCACCATGCCCAAGGGCCTGACGGCCGCCACCGGCATGGACGCTCTGACCCATGCCATTGAAGGCTATATCACCAAGGGCCACTGCGCCATCTCCGACATGTTCCATCTCGAGGCCATCCGCCTGATCAGCCACAACCTGCGCGCTGCTGTCCAGAACGATCCGGACGGACGCGAGGGCATGGCTCTGGGCCAGTATATCGCCGGCATGGGCTTCTCCAATGTGGGTCTGGGCATTGTGCACTCCATGGCACACGGCCTGAGCGCCCTGTATGACACTCCTCACGGTGTAGCCTGCGCCATTCTGCTGCCCTGCGGCCTGGAGTACAATGCTCCCGTGGCCGGCAAGCGGTATCGCGCCATCGGCAAGGCCATGGGCGTGGACGGCATTGACTGCATGGACGACGAGCAGGCGGCATGCGCCACCATCGCAGCCGTGAAGCAGCTGTCCAAGGATGTGGGCATTCCGGAAAACCTCAAGGGCATTCTCAAGGATGAGGATGTGGAATTCCTGTCCGAGAGCGCCTATGCTGATGCCTGCCGTCCCGGCAACCCCAGGGACACCAGTGTGGAAGAAATCAAGGCGCTGTATCGCGGCATGATGTAATTCCCTGAAAAAGCGATCGGGAAGGATACCGGACCGGTATCCTTCCCTTTTGCATAGAGGAAAGAGGTTGTGGAATGCGTATATGGCTGATGCTGATGCTGTGCCTGCTCATGCCCTGTCAGGCGCTGGCGGAGGCGGACTTTCTGGATTTTCCCTGGTCGCAGGAAACGGCACCCGCGGCGCCCATGCAGGCCGGGTATGCCCAGGACGGATCCGGCTATCATGACGGGAGCCTGGATATTGAGATCAGCGAAATGGAAGTGCATGGCACGCCGGTCATGCTGGTGCGGGTGAAGCTGGCTTCCCCGGTCCAGTTCCGCACGGCTCTGGCGGCGCCGTTTCCGTCCAGGACAACAAAGTATGTGGCCAACATGGCCAGGAAGGTGCGGGCGGTGCTGGCTGTCAATGCGGACAATTTCAGCTTTCATTCCTCCGGGATTGTGATGCGCAACGAGCAGCTGCTCCGCTTCCAGCCGGACCGCAACCGGGATACGCTGGTGGTGGACGGGGAAGGAAACTTCAGGATCCTGTCTCCCACCTCCGAGGCGGCCTGGGAGGAAGTAAAGGAAAACGCGGTGCACGCGTTCTGCTTTGGTCCCGCGCTTGTGGTGGACGGTGAGGAACGCGACACCTGGAACCTGAAGATCAAGGATCTGGCCAGGGAGAAGAAGCTGCGCCGCATTGCCATTGGCCAGACGGGGCCGCTGGAGTATCTGATTCTCGCAAGCCGCGGGCCGGAGGATGAGCAGGGATGGGGACTGACGCTGAAGCAGCTGGCGGATCTCTGCTATGAACAGGGCTGCCTGCAGGCCTATAACCTGGACGGCGGCGTGTCCACCTCCGTGGTGCTGGGCGGGGAGAAGATCAATACGCCGGGCAGGGGTCCCGGACGGGCGGTGGGCGACATGATCTGGTTTGCCACCATTGACCGGAAGGCGCTGGCGGATGAACTGGACCTGGAACTGGATGAGCTTCTGGACATTCCGGACTTCTGAGCGGGCAGGATCCGCGCTCAGGGCTCGCTGTGCCCGGAGGGACGGTGCTCCAGACCCCAGGTGCAGAGCTGATCCAGCACCTGCATCAGGGAGTGCCCCCGCTCCGTGAGTGTATATTCCACATGCGGCGGGACTTCCGGGAACATTTCCCGGTGGATCAGCCCGTCGCGCTCCAGCTCCTTGAGATGCATGCTCAGCGTCTTGTCGGCTATATTGCCCAGATACCGCTGCATCTGATTGAACCGGACCGGCTCGTATTCCATGAGGCAGTACAGGATAATAGGCTTGTATTTCCCGGAAATCAGGGAAAGGGTATAGCTGTATCCGGTATCGGAGAAATTCGCCTTGTCAATCTGTTTCGGCTCCATGCTTACCTCCGGGTAAGTACCTTACAATAATGATGGTACTAGAATTTCTTTCATATACATGATACCATGATTTCACCGGGTTGCACAATGAAGTATGAAAGGAATCACGAACATGAAGAAGGATCTCGGACTGGTTCAGGCGGTATATCCCATGCCGGTGCTGATGGTGGCTGCGTATGATGAGCATGAAAAGGTGAATGTCATGAACGTGGCCTGGGGACAGATCTGCGATGATGACAAGATCATCCTGTTTATCGGGGAAGGAAAGAAAACCTGGCTGAATATCATGGCCAGCAAGGCGTTTACCGTGTCCATTGCCGATGAAGCGCACATGGATGTGGCCGATTTCTTCGGAATCGCATCCGGCAACAAGATCGACGACAAGTTTGAGCGGACCGGCTATCACGCGGTCAGAAGTGAGCATGTCCACGCGCCGGTCATTGAGGAGTTCCCGGTGGTCATGGAATGCGAGCTGCTGGAGCATGTGAAGACGGAATCCATTTCCGGCATTGTGGGCAGGATTGTGAATGTGAAGGCCGAGGAAGCAGTTCTGAACGAAAAGGGCAAGGTGGATCCTGAAAAGCTCCACGCGCTCATGTTCGATCAGTTCCAGAACGGCTATTATGCCACGGGCCGGAAGGTCGGAAAGGCCTGGAACGCCGGCGCGGGACTGATGAAAAAGTAATATCCTCTGCGGGTATTCGGTTCATAACCGGAGTGTCATTGGTTCGAGCCCAATCGGAGCCATTCCTGGTGAAATCTCGATTCTTACAGAGTCGGGATTTTTCTTTACCCTATGAATAATCCCGGTTACGTCAGTTCTCCTGCAGGAAATCTGGAAGTATAGGTTATCTTCACCTTCTTCTTCATTGTGGGATTCGGGATATACATTCAACAAGCTGTAGCAGCTCACTCGAATTTTTTTTACTCGCCACTGCCATCGGAAAATCTGGTGCGTATCTATATGTGTCGGGTGAATGAAACCCGACAAACACCGGTAAAAAACATTCCGCAGAAAACGGAAAGCCGGAAAAATAAAGATGTGAATAAGAAAGGAAATATAAACCATGAACATGCTGAATGAGAAGGATATGAATCTTGCAAACGGTGGCATCCTCTGCTATACCCCCCCGATGCATGAAGAGCGCGTAAGAATTGATGCAATGCACGCCCTTGAAGATTGGCAGAAATGGGTGAGAAAGGAAAAGCTGAAGATGGAGGGCATTGCTGATATCCGGATGCGGGCTAGTGAGGACGCTTTGAAAGCAGCGATGAGGCTCGCTAGGCAGGAAGCGGACATCAAGGAAGCCATGAGGGCTCAGCAGGAAGCGCTCGGCCTGGATTGATTCCGAAAGATCGTCCGTTAACCCCGAAGCTGGAAAACTATGGCTTCACTGAGCTCCATACCTCGTCAATGGAAGCATGACGAGGCTTTTTCTTTTCCTGTTCCCGTTGTGCATCCCATGCC
>CAMNDE010000083.1:0-12236 GCA_946534895.1 uncultured Clostridia bacterium | reverse complement strand
CTCCTTACGGGCACGCCGTTCTCCGCCAGATAGGCCTTCAGTTCCGGAATCGGAAGGATCCGGTCATGGAACAGCGTCGCGGCCAGCGCCGCTTCCGCATGCCCTTCCGTCAGCACATCCCGGAAATGTTCCTTGGCCCCGGCGCCTCCGCTGGCGATCACCGGCACGGGCACCAGATCCGCAATCTTCCGGGTCACATCCATGGCAAACCCGTTTCGCACCCCGTCCGTATCCATGCTGGTCAGAAGAATCTCTCCTGCCCCGCGGCGCACGCCTTCCTCGGCCCATTTCAGCGCGTCCAGCCCGGTGTTCACACGTCCGCCGTTGATATAGACGTCCCAGTGATCCCCGCTGCGCTTCACATCCATGGCCAGCACAATGCACTGACTGCCGAATCTCAGGGCAGCTTCCTCGATCAGATCCGGGTTCCGGACCGCGGGTGAATTGATGCTCACCTTGTCCGCTCCGAGCAGCAGCATGCTGCGGATGCTTTCAAGGTCCGATATGCCGCCGCCCACGGTAAAGGGAATGAACACCTGCTCCGCCACCCTGCTCACCACATCCCGCATGGTGCCGCGTCCCTCGTGACTGGCATTGATGTCCAGCAGCACGAGCTCGTCCGCGCCTTCTTCGTTATATCTGCGTGCCGTTTCCACCGGATCCCCGGCATCCCGGATGCCCACAAAGTTGACGCCCTTGACCACGCGACCGTCCCGGATATCCAGGCACGGAATAATCCGCTTGCTCAGCATGTCTTCCACCCCTCTCCCGAGGCAAAGCGCTTCAGCATGCCCAGTCCGGCCTCCCCGCTCTTTTCCGGATGAAACTGGGCCGCGCACACCGATTCCCGCTGGCAGGCAGCCGTGAACACTTCGCCGTGCTCGCATGACGCAATGGTAAACTCACTGGTTCCCGGCGCACAGTAGGAATGCACAAAATATACTTCCACCGGATCGGCATTGGCAAACAGCATGCTTTCCCGGGGCGTGATGGTATTCCATCCCATATGCGGAATCTTGATGCCTTCCCCGCCCTTCAGCCTGCGGATGCAGCCCGGGAACAGTCCCAGTCCACGGTGCATGCCGTTCTCCTCGCTGGCTTCATACATCATCTGCATGCCCAGGCAGATGCCAAGCACGGGTTTTCCGGCATCCGCCGCCCGGAGCACAGCCCGGTCCATGCCGGTGGCGCGCAGCCGCTCCATGGCCTGTTCAAAGGCGCCCACGCCGGGCAGGATCACCTTTTCACACGTTCCGATTTCGTCCGGATCATCCAGGATGGCGGCTTCAAAATGGAGATACTCCAGAGCCTTCTTGACGCTCCTCAGGTTCCCCATGCCATAGTCTATGATTCCGATCATGCGTTTTCCCCCTGTGCCAAAAAAGGCCGTCTTTCCGACGGCCTTCGGATCAGCGATACATCATGTCCGAGCGTTTCGGGCCATTGGATACCATATGGATCGGTACCTGGCACACCTGCTCGATGAATTCCACATAACGGCGGCAGTTCTCAGGCAGCTCATCATAGGAGCGAATGCCGCGGATATCCGTTCCCCATCCCGGAAGCACTTCCAGCACCGGCTTGCAGTGCATCAGCGTGGGCGTGGACGGGAAATTCTTCAGAATCCGTCCATCATCCGTCTCATAGGCGGTGCACACCGGAATTTCCTTCAGATAGCCCAGTACATCCAGGTTTGTCAGAACAGCTTCCGTTGCTCCCTGCACCATGACGCCGTAACGGGTAGCCACTGCGTCGAACCAGCCCACAGAACGCGGACGTCCGGTGGTTGCGCCGTATTCACCGCGGTCGCCGCCGCGCCGGCGCAGTTCCTCTGCTTCGTCCCCGAAAATCTCGCTGACAAAGGGGCCCGCGCCAACGGCGCTGGAATATGCCTTGGTCACCGCATAGATCTTCTTCAGGGATGTCGGATTCACGCCTGCACCGATGCAGCCGAATGCGGCCAGCGGCGAGGACGAGGTCGTATAGGGATAGATTCCGTGGTCCGGATCACGCAGGGTGCCCAGCTGACCTTCCAGGAGAATGGTCTTGCCCTGGGCGTCCAGTTCATGCAGCAGCAGCGTCGTATCGCACACCATGCTGCGGATCTTTTCCCCCGTCTTCAGAAGATCCTGAACCATCTGTTCCAGATCCAGGGGCTCCTTGTGGTACATATGCTCAATCAGGCAGTTCTTCTTGTCCACCAGCATGCCCAGGCGCTCCCGCAGGATGGCCTCGTCATACAGCTGGCATACCTGAATGCCGATCTTGGCGTACTTGTCGGAATAGAACGGTGCAATCCCGGAACGGGTGGACCCGAAGGACTGCTTTCCGAGGCGTTCCTCTTCCAGTTTGTCCAGCTCCACATGCAGGGGAAGCAGCACCTGACACCGGTCAGAGATGCAGATCTTCGGCTGCGGCACCCCGGAAGCCACCAGACTGTCCAGTTCCCGGAGCAGTGCATCCACATTCAGGGCAACTCCGGGCCCGATCACGTTGATCACCTCCGGATGGAAAACACCGGATGGCAGAAGATGAAGGGAAAACCGACCGTAATCGTTGATGATTGTATGCCCGGCATTGGCTCCGCCCTGAAAGCGGACCACCACATCACTCTGTTCTGCAAGCAGATCCGTGACCTTGCCTTTGCCTTCATCGCCCCAGTTGGCGCCTACCACTGCCTGAACCATGAGAGACCCTCCTTTGTATCCGCTTCATCACGCAGGACAGGGAAAATTATACAGCATGCCCGTACCGGAAGCAAGCTTTTCGAAACATATTGCGGTTCCGGCATCTGAACGTTCGTCTTTTCCCCCTGTTTGACTGGTCGACATCAAACGTGCAGATGTCATCCAAATGCACCAATTTGTATGCTTCCGGCATTCTGAACATGGACGTTTTGTTTTTTATCCGCATAAATATGGATCAATTTCAACATCAAACGAGCCCTGAAATGCCATAAAGTTAAACAGACTCTTTAAAATGTACATTGTATGCAGGAGTTCTTCATGTTAAAATGAAATGCCCCAAGCCACGACACCGACCACAGGGGAGGCTGTAGCCATGTCAAGGTATACACGGCAAATGCTGATCAAGGCGTTTGCGGAATTGGCTCAGGAGCGACCTCTGAACAGAATCAATGTTTCAGAGATCGTCTCAAGATGCGCTGTTCACCGCAATACTTTTTATTATTACTTTGATGACATCCATCATCTTGTGAACCAGTTCCTGGAAGAAGAAAAAACCAGGCTCTCTGCCCTTTCAGAAAGCGCCGGATCCTGGGAGGAAGCAATCAGCATATTTGTGAACTATGCTTCTGAGAACAGGAAAATTCTGAAAAATATCAGCGACAGTTTTTCCTTGTCCATGATTCAGTCTTTCTTCGGTGATCTGCTCATGAACTGTGCAAAGAAGCGTCTTGAGGCAGAAGCCGGAAGTCTTGCGATCAATCAGGAAGACCTGGATATCCTCTCACTTCTCATCGCGTGCAGTGTGGAGGGGCTGATTGTAGGATGGATCGGAGATACGCTTCACGTAGAGCCTGAAGCTGTTATTTCCCGCGCCTGCCTTCTGCTGGAAGGAGCCGGTTCCAGTATTCTTCAGCGTGCGAATGAACTGCGCGACGAACCGGTAACCTGAGTGTCTGTTTCATACCCAACCTGTCAAGCCCTGTGCACACCGGTGCCCAGGGCTTTTCCTTTTTCCCGCGTTTCCCCTGTGCTTGCACTGGCCGCCGCATCATGCTACACTTTTTTCAATTCCCTGCACGGAGGTGTTCCGTCATGCCCCAGCTTTCCCTGTTCGATACGCCCGTCCCTTCCGATGACCGGGATCTTTCCGCTTCCGCTCCGCTTGCCGCAAGACTTCGCCCGCTGACGCTGGACGAATATGTAGGCCAGAAGCATCTCGTGGGTCCGCACGCCATGCTGCGCCAGCTCATTGAGTCCGATCATCTTTCCTCCATGATTTTCTGGGGACCGCCCGGTGTGGGCAAAACCACGCTGGCCCGCATTATTGCCGCCACGACGCATGCCTCATTCGTGGAGTTTTCCGCCGTGACCAGCGGCATCAAGGAAGTCCGCGAAGTCATGGCCCAGGCGGAGGAAAACCGGCGCATGGGACAGCGCACCGTCCTGTTCACGGACGAAATTCACCGCTTCAACAAAGCCCAGCAGGATGCCTTTCTCCCCTATGTGGAAAAAGGCAGCATCATCCTGATCGGGGCCACCACGGAAAATCCTTCCTTTGAGATCAATTCCGCTCTGCTGTCCAGGTGCCGGGTTTTCATACTCAAGCCGCTGACCGAGGACGATCTCTACGGACTCCTGCAGCACGCCATCAGGGACCGCCGGGGATTCGGCGGCATGCCGCTGCATATCTCCGAAGATCAACTGCACGCCATTGCCAGGTTTGCCAACGGAGATGCCAGAACCGCCCTGAATATCCTGGAAATGTCCGTACTCAACGGGGACATGGATCACGAAGGCACCGTGACGGTCACGGACGAGCGGCTCAGCGAAATCATGAACCGCCGCAGCCTGCTCTACGACCGTGACGGCGAGGAACACTACAACATGATCTCGGCTCTCCACAAATCCATGCGCAATTCCGATCCGGATGCCGCCGTCTACTGGCTCATGCGCATGCTGGACGGCGGAGACGATCCCCTGTATATCGCCCGGCGTCTTGTCCGGTTCGCCAGCGAGGATGTGGGCATGGCGGATTCCCATGCCCTTCCGCTGTGCATCTCCGTCTTTGACGCCTGCCACAAGCTGGGGCTTCCGGAATGCGATGTGCATCTCACCCACGCGGTCGTCTATCTGTCCATGGCGCCCAAATCCAACGCTCTGTATGTCGCCTGTGAAGAGGCCAAGGAGGATATCCGCACGCGGCCGGCTGAGCCTGTGCCCCTGCAGATCCGGAACGCGCCTACTCAGCTCATGCAGCAGCTGGATTACGGCAAGGGCTATCAGTACGCCCATGACTATGAGGGAAAAATCACCCGGATGGAATGCCTCCCCGAAAGCCTCAGGGACCGCCGGTACTACCGGCCGACGGATTCCGGTGATGAAAAGGCTGTCCGGAATCGTCTGGATGATATTCTCAGGTTCAAGCGCGGCGAATAACGCAGAATGTCCCGGTGCACTCAGGAAATCCTGAATCGCACCGGGACATTTCTCATGCAAGGTTTTTTACGAACCATGCACCCAGATAGGCATATACATCACTGCGGTCCAGCTCATTGAGAATCTCATGCCGGTCGCCCTCAAAGAGCTTCATTTCCACCTGAAGCCCGGCCTTGCGCATCATCTCATACACAGTCCGGACTCCTTTGCCCATATCCCCCACCGGATCCCTGTCGCCGGATACCAGCAGCAGAGGGAGATCCGCAGGAATTTCCTTCATTCTGGAAGGATCCGCATCATAGGCCACGGCCGAGAACAGCGCGCGGTATCCATTGAGCGTAAAGCAGTATCCGCAGAACGGATCCGCATAGTATTTCTTCACAATCTCCACATCCCGGGTCAGCCAGCTGTTCTCCGGTACGGTTCCGTCCAGATTGTACTGCCTGTATGCCCCGCTTCCGATGGAGAGCTTCTGCATGAGCGCAGAGCGGTAGGTCCATCCCCGGCTGAGAGCGATCGTACGCGCAATCGTCTGGGCCAGCTCCGCCACTGCCGGCGGCACAAACCCGGTTCCCATGATCACCGCGCCTGCCAGGCCTTTCCCGTATTCGCACAGATAGCGCCGGAGCAGATAGGATCCCATGCTGTGCCCCAGCATGAAATAGGGCACACCCGGCCATGCCTTCTGCACGTCCTCCCGGAGAAGGTGCATGTCCCGCACCAGACATCCGCAGGGATCATGTTCTTCAATGTACCCCAGTTCGGCTTCGTTCACTGCCGTGTGCCCGTGTCCCAGCTGATCATGGCCCACCACAAGGAATCCCTGCCCGGAGAGGAACCGGGCAAAATCATCATACCGGTCGATGTACTCCACCATGCCATGCGTCAGCTGAACAACCGCCCTGACTTTTTCCTCCTCCGGACACCATTCCTGCACATGCAGCTGATGCTTTCCGTCCGAGGACAGAAGTGTTCTGATCCGTTTCATATGCTTTTTTCCGCGCTCCTTATGATTCCCGGCAGCAATGCCGGCGGGATTCCAAGCATCCCTCTGTATTCCGAAGGGAAATACTAGCATGGTTTCCCGCGCATGTCAAAGCGTTTTCCATTGACCGGAGTCCCCGGAATCTGTACAATATATGCATCAAGCATCCGGGAGGCGCATTATGCTTCATCAGAATCCTCTGCAGTCTGAACTGGATACCAGCACCCGCTTCATTACCGCCGGAGAAATCATGCTCCGTCTGACCCCGCCAAACTATGAGAAAATCCGCATGACCACATCCTTCGAGGCCAGCTACGGCGGCAGTGAGGCCAATATCGCCCTGGCACTGGCCAATCTTGGGATCGATTCCACCTTTTTCTCCGTGGTGCCGAACAACGCTCTGGGAAAAAGTGCCGTGCGCTGGCTGCGTTCCAATGATGTGCACTGTACGCCGGTGATTCTGACCTCGCCCGAGCAGACCCCGACCCACAGGCTGGGAAGCTATTATCTGGAAACCGGCTACGGCATCCGCGCCAGTCAGGTCATCTATGACCGGAAGCATTCCGCCATCTCCGAATTTGATTTTTCCCAGGTGGACCTGGAAAACCTGCTTGCCGACTTTGACTGGCTGCACCTGAGCGGCATAACGCCCGCGCTCTCGCCCAACTGTGCCGGTCTGATCCTTGACATGCTGCGCATTGCCCATGAGAAGGGGCTGACCGTGTCCTTTGACGGCAACTTCCGTTCCTCTCTCTGGACCTGGGAACAGGCCCGGGATTTCTGCACCCAGTGCCTGCCCTATGTCAATGTCCTGTTCGGCATTGAACCGTATCATCTCTGGAAGGATGACAGCAATCACAGTCTGGGCGACTGGAAGGACGGGATTCCGCTCCAGCCGTCCTACGAACAGCAGGACGAAATCTTCCAGCATTTTCTGGAAAAATACCCGAATCTGTCCTGCATCGCACGGCATGTCCGCTACGCCCACTCCGGCTCGGAAAACAGCCTGAAGGCCTTCATGTACTATGAAGGGCACACCTTCGAAAGCCGGCTGTACACCTTTACCATCCTGGACCGTGTCGGCGGCGGGGACGCCTTTGCATCCGGCCTCATCTATGCCATGATGAAGCACTACAAGCCCATGGACATGCTGAACTTCGCCGTGGCCTCCAGTGCGCTCAAGCACACTATTCATGGCGACGCCAATATTACCGACAACGCGGAGAGTATCCGCAATCTCATGAACATGTCCTACGACATCCGCAGATAACGCAAAAAGAACCCGCTCGGGTTCTTTTTGCATTCCGGGTGTTCCTCACTCCGCTATGACACAGGCAATCCCCGTGTTTTCCAGGATTTCTTCCGCCAGCGCAGCTTCCTTTTCCGGGTCCCTGTCCGCCAGCCGGATCTGCACCTGACCGGCAAGCGGCATATAGGAGGGACCCTTTTTCAGTGCAAGCCCTGCCTTCTGCACCGCTGAAGCGGCATAGGCCAGCACCAGATTCTGCATCACGGTTTTCCCGATCTTCATCCGCCATCCGACATGCTCCGCCATGTCCCCGATGCAGGCGGCATGGCGTCTGCCGATCTGCGGGGAGATAAAGCCAAGCTCGATATATTTGCCTTCCACATCCGTCCGGATGCTCATTTTCTGCAGCGGGACATCCGCCGCTGCACAGACGGACCGGATATACTGAAACGCCTGGTTCTGCTCCATGGGTCCGCTGCTTTTCCCGGCCGAGAAAGAAGCCTGCCGGTTTTCGTTTTCCGGGGAAACCGTTTCCAGCTGCAGCGCCCAGCCGGTCCTTGTCTGAAAAGCATCCATCGCTGCCGGATCCCCCGGTTCGCTTCCCTGAACCTGGATCCTGTACGTCTTCCGGTCCTCGTAATAGGAATACTTCCGGAGCCGGTTTCCGAAGGCTTCGCTCAGCAGCTGCTGCATGGCTGCATGATTGACACGCGGACTGATGACAACATTCCAGCCCGTTTCCTCAAGGAATGCATCCGCCGCTGTCTGAAACGCATTTTCCGGAACCGCGTCCGGGAACGCAAAACTGAGCTGGATTTCCTTGCTTTCGGCATACAGTCCCGCCTTTGCAAACGCAAAGGCCTCAAAGCGCATCTGCACCAGATCCTGGATCTCCTGCTGATTCAGTTCATGGGGTGCCTCTGCCTTTTCCGCTTCTTCCTGCGTCACCGGACGGAACAGAAACAGGCGGAAGGGATTCACTTCAAAGTATGGAGATTCCTCAAGCATACTCTGCCATGAACGGATATCCTCATCCGCGGACACGGCTGTATCCGTCCAGATCGCCGAGAGCTGGATGGCTGTCCATTCGCGTTCCGGGTATTTTTCCCGCACAAACGCCCACAGCCGTTTTTCACCTTCACGCTCAGGCAGCCCCGTCTCCCCCATGGTATGCGGCCAGGCTAATTCGCGCTGTTTCCTGGGCACTCCGCAATGCACCTCAATGACTTCACCGCACCTGGGCACATACAGCCCGCGCAGATAGGGCATGTCAATCCGTGCAGCCAGCATGTTCATGACGTCCGGGTCACCGTGCACCAGAAACAGATGCTTTGGGCTCAGGGCACTCATCAGGCTCAGAATCTCGCTCTGGTCACCGTGCGCTGAAAGCCCGACCCGCTCCACCCTGGCACGCACCGGCACGGAATGGCCGTTCAGGGAAACGGAAGGCGGCGTATCGCTGTCAGCAGCCGTACTCTCCTGCGAAGAGTCCATCAGGCTCAGCAGCCGGCGTCCCGGCGCTTCCTCATCCTGATATCCCGTGATCACGATCATGCCGTCCCGCATGGAAGCGATCTTTTCCGCGTACAGTACGCTCGGCCCTCCGCTGAGCATGCCCGAGCTCGCCACGAACACGGCCGGGCCCGGCTTGTCCAGCAGTGCCCTCCGGTCTTCCATGGGCTGCACCGGCCGGATTTCATCGCTGTAAAACGGTTCCTGACCTTTCAGTATAGAACGTCCCAGCTTTCCGCGAAGATAGGTGGGGTGCAGGCGGTACACCCTGCAGATTTCCCGCACCATGCCGTCCACATACACGGGGACTTTGGGAATGAGGCCATTGCGTATGCCGCTTTTCAGAAGCAGCAGAACCTCCTGGGCACGCCCAAGTGCAAAGCTTGGAATCAGTACCTTTCTTCCGTCCTTTACCGCCTGTCCCACCAGCTCCACAAGCCGCCGCTCCTCCACCTGGCGATTGGCATGCAGCTGATCTCCGTAGGTGGACTCGGTAATAACGATATCCGGTCTCAGTTTCGGAATCCGGACGCCTTCAATGGTCTGCTGGGCAAAGGAGGCAAAGTCTCCGGAATAGAAAAGCGAGCCTTCCGGTGTCTGAAGATACAGACAGGCCGCGCCTGCGATATGGCCTGCCGGATAAAAAGCCGCCCGGATGCCCGGTAGAATCTCACGCTCCGCCTGATAATGCAGCGGCACAATCCGGTCCATCATGGCGGACACCTCGGCCTGACCGTAAATCGGTATCTCCTCTTCCCGCATGCTCATGATCTTCAGGGAATCCAGGAGCAGCACCCGCGTCAGGTCCATGGTCATGGGCGTCATATAGATGCGCGCCTCAGGATACGCACCGGAGATGATGGGCAGTGTCCCGATGTGGTCCATATGGGCATGACTGATCAGAATCGCATCCACGCCGCCCATGTTCTGGATCATCCGAAAATCCGGAATCGGATCCCGGTCGGCTGCCTGACGCACGCCCGCGTCAAGAAGTATGCCTGCATTCCCGGTCCTCAGATATATGCAGCTGCCGCCAACTTCCATGGCACCGCCCGCAAACCCCAGTTTCATACCGCTTTCCCTCTTTATCCGCCCAGAATTGAAAACTGCGCAGAACATCGGATGCCGCTTCACAGCAGCACACTGCCCTGCACCTTATCATAGCACGAACGCCTCATGTCTGTCATGTTTTACAGGATTCCCACCGGGATATGGAAGTAGATGAAGTTTTCCTTCCCGCCGCTTTCTGAAAATTCATGACAATCCAAGCCGTTGCGTGTATAATGCCTGAAGGAATACCTGTACGGAGGCTGCCATGAACCTGTTTCTCACCAGTTCCCCCTGCCTTCCGCCGGACAGCAGCCGCCTGCCCTTCCGGCTGAACCCGGCCAACGGCTTCTGTGATCATCTCAGGCAGTGTCTTACGGCCTGTGGGCCGCTGCTGCTCATCTCCGCCGCGCCGGACAGACACCGTTTCAATGACCGTATGCTCCGGGACTTTTCCCTGGTATTGTCCGAAGAGGGCCTGTGCTCGGAAGCGGCCTGGATCCTGGACAGTCGGAATATAGTGCGGATGCATGAATATCTCGCCGCCGCGTCCCTTGTTCTTCTCTGCGGCGGGCACGTGCCCACCCAGCAGCGTTTTCTGGAGCAGGTCGGACTTCGCGCGGCACTTGCAGACTATGACGGTGTGATCATGGGCATTTCCGCCGGCTCCATGAACGCAGCTGATCTTGTGTATGCTCAGCCTGAGCTTCCCGGTGAAGCACTCTGTGATGACGCCAGCCGCTTTCTAGCCGGTCTGGCACTGACAAAGATCAGTATTCTTCCCCATCTGCAGGAGACGCGGCACATCGAACTGGACGGCCTGCGGCTGTATGAGGATGTCACCTTCCGCGACAGTTTCCATAAGCCGTTTTTTGCGTTTCCGGACGGATCCTATATCTGGCAGTGCGGCAGCCGGATCACGGCTTTTGGTGAAATGTACAGAATATACATGGGAAAGATGGATCCCATATGCAGGAATAACGAACATCTGGAACTTGGAGGCCTGAACGATGACGCTTGCGAAGAATTCTCTGGTCACCCTGACCTGTGAACGCCTTGGTGCTGACCTGGAAGGCGTATGCCGGCATGAGGGCATGGCCGTGTTTGTCCCCGGCATGCTGCCCGGTGAAACCGCGCAGGTCCGCATTGTCAAGGTTCAGCCGCGCTTCGCTTATGGGCGGATGGCTTCCCAGCCTGAGATTCCTTCTCCCCAGCGCCGGCAGCCGGACTGCCCGGCCTATCCGCGATGCGGAGGATGCACCGGCAGGCACATGGCCTATGAAGCCACACTGGAAGCCAAGCGTCAGCAGGTCGCGGACTGTTTTGCCAGGATCGCGCATTTGCCGGTGGACGTGCCTCCGGTACTCGGTATGCAGAACCCGGACCACTATCGGAATAAAACCGCCCTTCCCCTGGGCGGAACCGCAGACAGACCTCAGACAGGCTTTTTTGCCCCGCGTTCCCATGCGCTCGTGCCGGTCGACGCCTGTCCCAACGCCTTGGATCCTTCCAATGCACTCTGCCGGATTGTGCTGGAATGGATGCGTGAGCATCATGTTTCCCCCTATGTCGAAGAAAACCATTCGGGCACGCTTCGCCACATTGTAATCCGTGTCAGCACATCCGGGGAAGCCATGGTCACACTGGTTTCCCGGACTGCCAGGCTTCCCGGCACAGACGTGCTCTGGGACCGCCTGTGCCAGGCAGGCTGCGTGAGCCTTTGGCTGAACGTGAACCCGGATCGTACCAATGTTATATTCGGTAAAACCTTCCAACGGCTGAACGGCCAGGAAGTGCTCAGTGCTCAGCTCTGCGGCCTAACCTTCAGGCTGTCGCCCGCTTCCTTTTTCCAGGTGAATCCTGTCCAGACCGAACTGCTATACGGCACTGCGCTGGACTTCGCAGGACTGTCCGGAAATGAGCATGTTTTTGATCTCTACTGCGGAGCCGGAACCATTTCCCTTATGCTTGCCCGGCATTGCAGACATGTCACAGGCATCGAGATCGTTCCGGAAGCGATCGAGAACGCAAAGGAAAATGCCGTTCTCAATGATATTCATAACGCAGATTTCATTGCCGGGGCGGTGGAAAAAGAGCTTCCCCGGCTGGTCGCCGCAGGCCAGAAACCGGATGTCATTGTGGTAGACCCTCCCAGAAAAGGCCTTGATCCTTCCGTTATCGAAGCAATCGCACAAACCGGTGTAAACCATATCGTATATGTAAGCTGCAATGTTTCCACTCAGGCAAGGGATGCTGCTCTTTTCCACTCCCTGGGATATGGCATCTCCGCCCTGCAGAGTGTTGACATGTTCTGCTGGAC
>CAMNDE010000082.1:0-12373 GCA_946534895.1 uncultured Clostridia bacterium | reverse complement strand
CTAACAGAATCCCAATCAAACGGCAACATTCACATGCTATGATTCATCTGTCAGCAGAAGCTGAACCAGTACACACAGAAAGAAGGAACAAGTGATGAAAAAAACAGCTGTGATTGTCACAGCCCTTATAACGGCCATGATGCTGAGCGGCACCGCGCTGGCGGAGACACCCGCTCCGGCTGAACCGACGCAGGCCAATATGCAGACGGAAGCGGCAGAGAAAGCCGCCGCGGAGAAGAACGCCTTCCTGTCCTGGATCGGCGAAGGCGCGGATATGCTCACCAATGTCCTTTCAGACGGGTGGGACAAGGCTTCCGACGCCGTTACCTCCGGCATGGACTGGCTGGATGAAAAAATCGCCGACTGGACAGACCAGGCTGAAGCCTATATGCAGCAAAAGCAGTGGGACAAAAAGGTACAGGACGCCTGGGAGACCCTGAAAACCGGAGCTCAGCAGTCAGGCGAGAAAGCCGGAGAAAAGCTGACGGAAGCCTATCACACCGTTCAGGCATGGCTGACGGAAACCGGTGAAACCGTGGATCAGGGAGTGGCGGAAGCCGTGGACCGCGTAGCCGAGGCCGCCGGCGTCGCTGAGGCAAAGCTGTCCGGCTGGTATCGGAAAATGGAAAACTATATGACAGAAAAAGCCGGACTGGTCACCGAATCTGCCAGGGAAGCCTGGAACGTGATCAAGCAGAATGCCTCGGAGGCCGGTTCCGTTGCCAAAGAAACACTGTGCAACGCGTATTCCGCCATCCGCGAATGGCTGGAGAGCCTGGGAGAGCCGGAAGACGCCGAACTGATTCAGACGCTGGATGAAATCAGCGCGCAGCAGGAATGATATCCCATCTGCCTGAAGCATGCTGCTTCTTTCCCGGATTCTGTCATCCCGCCCCCGGAAGGCCTGCGGATCAGAATGTATCGTAAGCGCCGATTCCCGGAGACTGCCGTTTTTCAGCAGTCTTCCGGGACTTTTCATTTTTCCGCGCGCGCAATGGATAAAATCCCTGAAATACCTTATAATATGAAAAACTCTGTTCCGTGTATTTTCATTCCCGTCTGTACACTCCCGGCAGTATCGCTGCATCCATGCTTTCCTGAACATCCTTCAGCATGCCGTCAAGAAAGGAGTCTCCCATGATTCAGACAGAACCTTGCATACCGCGTGCGCATATGATCCACTGTGCCCTCTGTGCGGATGCACCCTGCAGCCAGGTATGTGGCAAACTGGATCCGGCAGAGCTGCTACGTTCCATTTGGTTTGCCAACGAACAGACCGCGGCGCTGCGTCTTCCGCAGGAAAACCCCTGCATTACATGCATGGTGCCCTGCGAACGGGCCTGCGTACGGCCAGGCGAAGTACCGATCCGTGATCTGGTCAACCGGCTGTATTACCAGGTCAGCCCTGCGTGCGAGACAGCGCTTCCGGAAGATGAAAGCCGGCTGCAGTGCGATCTGTGCGGCATCCCCCTGGAAAATCCGTTCCTGCTTGCTTCCTCCGTTGTATCCAGCACCTATGACATGTGCGCCAGAGCTTTTGAGGCGGGCTGGGCCGGAATCTGCTTCAAGACCGTCTGCACGCTGGACATCCACGAGTCTTCGCCCCGTTTCTCCGGCATTACCGGCGGCGACGGCAGCATCATCGGGTTCAAGAATATCGAGCAGCTTTCCGATCACAGCGTGGCCGAAAACATGGAAATCTTCCGCAGGCTGAAGAAAAACTATCCCAGCAAATTCATTCTGGCCTCCATCATGGGCCAGAACGAACAGGAATGGGGCGACCTCGCGCGGCTCTGTGAAGAAAACGGAGCGGATGCTGTCGAGCTCAATTTCTCCTGTCCCAACATGATGGAAGACGGTCTGGGCTCAGACATCGGTCAGGTGCCCGAACTGGTGGAACGCTTTACAGCGGCTGCCAAGCGCGCCTGCCATATCCCTGTGCTGGCAAAGCTGACACCGAACGTGGCGGACATGAGCCCCGCGGCCGAGGCCGCCAAACGCGGCGGCGCAGACGGCATTGCCGCCATCAACACCATCAAGTCCATCGTGGGCGTCCATCCGCACACCTACGTTTCCGCGCCTGCCGTGCACGGCCAGAGCGCAGTGGGCGGATACAGCGGCAATGCGGTCAAGCCCATCGCCCTCCGGTTCATTGCGGAACTGGGCCAGCATCCGGATCTGCAGGGCATGCACCTGTCCGGCATCGGCGGCATTGAGACCTGGATGGACGCGCTGGAGTTTATTCTTCTCGGCGCGGACTCCGTCCAGGTGGCAACCGCCGTCATGCAGTACGGCTACCGCATCATTGACGATCTCAAATCCGGGCTTAACCTGTACCTCAAGGAAAAAGGATTTTCCAGCGTCCAGGAAGCCAGGGGTCTGGGGCTTTTCTCCCTGCACAGCAGAACGGATGCACTGGAACGTGATACGGTGATCTTCCCGAAGTTCGACCGGGAACGCTGCATCGGCTGCGGCCGCTGCGCCATTTCCTGCATGGACGGCGGGCATCAGGCCATCACCATGAATCAGAAGCGTCTGCCCCAGCTGAACGGAAAGAACTGCGTGGGCTGCCATCTGTGCATTCTGGTATGTCCGCAGCATGCCATCAGCCCCGGCCAGAAGCGGGTCAGGCTGAAAGAGACGTAACACACCGGGCCGGTCTTTCATGGAAAGCGCCGGTGACGCAGGAGACAGAGGAGCTTACCTCCGTCTCCTTTTTCATAAAGTCTCGGAAACCGGTACCGCTCTCCCAAAGCGTCCTTCGGGAAGAAAACCCGTATCATTCATTCGTGGAAGCGAGGAAATGTCATGATCCGACTGGAGAAAATCAGCGAAAGCAATCTTCCTGAAGTCCTGTCTCTTCAGGTCAGCGAAGCACAGAAGGAATTTGTGGCGCCCAACAGCGTCAGCCTCGGCGAAGCATACATCGCCGTCACCAGCCACGGCCACGCCTTTCCCTTTGGCATCTATGAAGACGAAACCCCGGTTGGCTTCTGCATGATCGGATACGGCGTGGACGATGCCTGGACGGACGCACTGGCCATCGCCAGAGACAGCTATAACATCTGGCGATTGATGATCGACCGCCGGTTCCAGGGCAGGGGCTATGGCAGAGCGGCCATGGAACGCATTCTGGCCTTCATCCGGACACGTCCCTGCGGACCCGCGGCTTTCTGCTGGCTCTCCTATGAGCCCGAAAACCTGGCCGCGAAACGCCTGTACGCTTCCTTCGGCTTCCGTGAGACAGGTGAATGGGACGGAAACGAAGTCATCGCAGCCCTGAATCTGAGTACGCCGCAGGATGGAATCCGCCCGGTCACCGCTGCAGACCATGATTTCTGGTTTTCCCTGGACCGGCATCTGAATGAAGAGGAGTTTATCCGGAAAGTCCGGGATCATATGGGGTATGTGCTCACTCTCGACGGCCGGCCCTCCGGGATTCTGCGCTGGTCTCTGTTCTGGGACAGCATCCCCTTCTGCAGCCTTCTGTACATAAGGGACGACTGCCAGCACATGGGCCACGGACGCAGGCTAATTGCCTATTGGGAAGCAGACATGAGATCCCGGGGATACGACCTGGTCATGACCTCCACCCAGTCGGACGAAGCCGCGCAGCATTTCTGGCGGAAACTTGGATACCGGGACTGCGGCGGGCTGGCACTGCCGTTTCCCGGGCATGAACAGCCGCTTGAACTCATCATGGGAAAAGCGCTGGCGGGAACTGTATGAAAGCACTGATCCTCAACTGCATTCCCGTCCGGACCGGAGCAGCCCGGGCCATTGCCGAAATCATGGCACAGCAGCTTTCAGAGCGCCCTGCAGTCCGAAGCGTGTGCATCGATGATTACCGCTTTTCCTTATGCCGGGACTGAAGAAGCTGTCACGATACAGGCACATGGACAACATGGAAAAGCTGAGAGATGACTTTGCGTGGGCAAATATCATCGTCTGTATCTCCCCTTCCTGCTGGACCGATGTGCCGGGACAGTTCAAGGTTTTCATCGACCGCTGCATCCCCTGGTGCAACACCCACGAGCCCCGTGCCGCATCTCCATTCCCGGAATCTGCCAATATCCAGACAGATTCCGGTTTTTTGTCTGCAAATCCATGGAATTCCCACCGCCGAAAAACTGATGCGTTCTTTTTTCACCGCTGTTTCAAAGGATTTTCAGGAAAACTTCATCACATATGCCGGGGTAACACTCTCGCAGTCAACGTGTTTGTCGATTTTGGATAAATTATCTGTTGAAAAATACATCGATATGTGGTACATTCCTTCCGGCAGCTCCTGTGAGCCGGTTTCTGGCTACAGGATACAATCTTCCCAAACATGAAAGGAGAACACCATGAAAAAGAAACTGCTTGCCCTCGTGTTGGTTTCCATCCTGGCCCTTTCCTCTCTCTGCTTCTCTGCTGTAGCAGAAGAAGTCGGTGAACCTTTTGCCAATCAGGTATTCATCACCTTGATGAACTCCAAGCCCGAAATCACCTCCGCTCTTCAGGCAGCCGCTGATCAGTTCGGCGCAGCCTATAACGTAAAAATTGAAGTCACCGAAACCAGCTCCCCTGGTGACGAACTGGCCAAGCGCTATAACTCCGGCGCGGCTCCCACCATCTCCATCGTAGATATCGCCAACGTGAAGGATCTTGCCCGCGAAGACAAGATCGTTGACCTGGGCGATCAGCCCTGGGCGGAAATCGGCGGCCGTGACATGGGCGCTGTCATCAACGACGTGCTCTACGGCATGCCCCTGACCATTGAAGCCAAGGCCAACCTGATCAACAAGACCGCCATCGAAAAGATCACCGGCGAACCCTTTGATCCCCTGAAGTATCAGACCAAGGCCGATTTCGAAGCCCTGCTCAAGCAGCTGCGCGAAGGCGGCATGGAGAACCCGGTCATCATCAACAAGGAAGACTGGTCCATCGGTTCGCACTTCGTCCAGTACTTCTATGGCATCCAGGACGGCACCATTGCCGGAGCCGAGGCCTTCATTGAAAAGGTCCGCGCTGGTGAAGAGTCCTTCAACGACAACGCCGTATTCAATGCCTGCATGGATATGTTCGACCTGTACATGGAATACAACATCAACAAGCAGGATCCCCTGTCCGCCGACTATGATCTGAACGCCTCCTACCTGGCTGAAGGCGAAGCTGCCTTCTGGATCAACGGCACCTGGGCATGGCCGAACCTGGAGCCCTTCGCACAGGCAGATCAGGAATATTCCATCATGCATATGCCCGTGGACGCCGGCGCTCAGGGCAAACTGCTGGCTCAGGCCACCAAGTACATCGTTGTGGACAAGGCCTTCGCCACTGAAGAAGCCCAGCAGGCTGCCAAGATGTTCCTCAACTGGCTCATTTACACGCCCGAAGGACAGGATGCCATGATCAATGGCTGCGGCATGGTCACCGCTTTCACCAACATCACCCTGCCTCCGTCCAACCCCTTCAACGTGGGCCTGAAGGAATACATCGACGCCGGTCTGACCTGCGAAGCTGTCACCTATCTTCCCAGCGATCACCGCAGCCAGCTTGGCGCGAACATGCAGAAGTACCTCGACGGCTCCGAGACCCGCGAAGAAGTCGGCAAGGCATTTGATGCATACTGGGCAGAGCATGAAGTGAACTACTGATTGCACTGACAGAGCAATTCTGATGTATCCCCGGACAGCTGATCTGTCCTGATTTCAAAGTGCCGCAGAGCCTTGATCCGCTTTGCGGCATTTTACAAAGGTGGGATTTACTTTGTATCAGCGCATGTCTTTCAGAAAAAAGGCATTCCTGTTCCTGAGCTTTGCGGGCCCAGCTGTGTTCTTCTTCTGCTGTGTGGTCATTATCCCCCTGATCTACGGCATCTACCTGACCTTCACGGACTGGAACGGTCTGGCCGATGTCAAGAATTTTGTGGGACTGAAAAACTATGTGGCCACCTTCCAGGATGAAACCTTCTGGACCACACTGCTCCTGACCACCGGTTTCGCCGTTCTGTCCGTCATTTTCATCAATGTCATCGCCTTCTTCCTGGCCTATCTGCTGACCAGCGGCGTACGCGGACAGAATTTCTTCCGGGCCGGTTTCTTCACGCCGAACCTGATCGGCGGCCTGATTCTCGGTTATATCTGGCAGATCATCTTCAGCCGTGTGATTCCCAGTCTGTACGGAGTCTTTCCCGTTCAGCTGTTCCAGAAATCCTGGCTGTCCTCCCCCTCCACCGCTTTCGCTTCCCTGGTCATCGTACAGACCTGGCAGCTGTCCGGATACATGCTGCTGATCTTCATTTCCGGGTTCGTGGGCATTCCGGAGGATGTGCTGGAGGCTGCCAAGATCGACGGCGCCAACGACCGCCAGACCACGCTGCATATCCGGCTGCCCCTGATGGTGCCTTCCTTCGTGGTCTGCCTGTTCCTGTCCCTGACGCGTTCCTTCAAGGTCTATGACCTGAACCTGTCCCTGACAGCGGGCGGTCCATATAATTCCACAAAAATGACAGCCATGCATATTTACACGCAGGCCTTTGAAAATCATCAGTACGGCGTCGGCCAGGCCGAAGCCCTGATCTTCTTCCTTGTCATCGCTGTCATTTCCCTGACCCAGACCTATCTCGGAAAGAAGCGGGAGGTGGAAGCATAATGAGTGAATTATCGCATGCCGCCGGCGGAAGGAAAAAGCTCCGTCAGGCCCTTAAGCTGACCATCGCCATCATTGTGCTGATCATCTACCTTTTCCCCTTCGTTCTGGTGCTGGTCAATTCCCTGAAAACCAAGGTTTCCATCGTAAAAGCCCCGCTTCTGCTGGTTGATGCAAAGGGTCCCCAGTGGGTCAACTATCAGAACGCCATCGACAAAATGGATTTCGTGCGTACCTTCGGCAACAGCCTTTTCGTGGTCGGCGTTTCCGTGGCCCTGCTCATGATTGTCTCCAGTATGGCAGCGTGGCTGTTCGTACGCGCCAAGTGGGCAGCCTGCCGCATCAGCTTCTCCGCCATGCTGGCATCCATGATCGTTCCCTTCCAGGTCGTCATGATCCCGCTGATTGCCATCTACGGAGCACAGCTCCATCTGCTGAACTACCGCATGACCATGGTGTTCATGAACCTGGGTTTCGGCGTCAGTATGTGTACCTTCATGTGTCATGGCTTCATCAAGGGAAACATCCCTGTAGCCCTGGAAGAAGCAGCACGCATTGACGGCGCCGGCTACCACCGCACGTTCTTTACCATCGTGCTGCCGCTTCTCAAGCCCATTCTTTCCACTGTTGCCATCCTGGAAATCCTGAGCTACTGGAACGACTACCTGCTTCCTTCCATGATCTTTACCCGTAAGGAACTCTACACGCTGCCGTTGGCTATCCGCACTTTCTACGGCGAGTTTTCCAGCGACTACGGCAACATCATGGCAGGTCTGACGCTGTCCGTTGCACCGGTCATCCTTGTGTATCTGATTCTGCAGAAGCACGTGATCGGCGGCATCGTCGCAGGTGCCGTGAAATAAGCGGAATCTTTCTGATCCGCCCAGGAACACCCGGAACTACACGCGGACAGGAGTTTTCCTGTCCGCATTTTCTGCTTATGGAGGGAAACCGTCATGTCACACAGACCCATTGAAAACAAGGCCATGCTCATCACCTACGCCGACAGCCTCGGAAGCAATCTGAAGGATCTGAGCCAGGTGCTGGACGGCCCGCTCAGCGGTGCTTTCGGCGGCGTGCATATCCTGCCCTTCTTCCCGTCCTCCGGAGACCGCGGTTTTTCGCCCATCACCTACCGTGAGGTGGATCCCGCATTCGGCACCTGGGACGATATTGACCGCATCGCATCCCGTTACTATCTCATGTATGACTATATGATCAATCATATCTCCGTAAAAAGTCCGGAATACCAGGATTTTCTCCGGAACAAGGACGCCTCGCGCTACCACGATTTCTTCATCCGGTTCAAGGATTTCTGGAAAAATGGCGAACCGACCCCGGAGGAAGACGCGGCCATCTACCGTCGGCGCATCGGCAAGGGCACCTATATCACCGCCAATTTTGCCGACGGCACCAGCGAGAAGGTATGGTGTACCTTTTCCGATGAACAGGTGGACATCAACTGCCAGCGCTCCGAGGAGGCCCGGCGCTTCCTGAAGGACACGCTCAGTTTTCTCTCCGAGCACGGTTGTTCCCTGATCCGGCTGGACGCCTTTGCCTATGCCACAAAAAAAGCCGGCACCAACTGCTTTTTTGTGGAGCCGGACGTGTGGAAGCTGATGGCCGAAGCCCGCGACGCTGCGGGCGAAGGCGGTGTGGAAATCCTGCCGGAAATCCATGAGAACTATTTTATCCAGATGAAGCTGTCCGAAAAGGGCTATTACGTGTATGACTTCCAGCTGCCCATGCTGCTGCTCAATGCCATCTTCACCGGAAAGACCCTGTATCTGAAGAACTGGCTGAAGATCTGCTCGCCGCACCAGTTCACCACGCTGGATACCCATGACGGCATCGGCGTGGTGGATGTCCGGTATCTCATGCCGGACGAGGAAGTGCAGGACACGAAGATGAAGGTCTACGAGCTCAATCCCGGGACCGCAAAAATCTTCAGCGAACTCCGCGGACCTCTGGACCGGAATTTCAACACGTATCAGATCAACTGTTCCTATTATTCCGCCGTCGGCGAGGACGACGACCGGTATCTGCTGACCCGCGCCGTGCAGATGTTCGCGCCGGGCATTCCCCAGATCCATTACCAGGGCCTCCTGGCCGGAAAGAACGACTTTGACCTGTATGAAAAGACCAGACAGCCCCGGGACGTGAACCGGCACAACTATACACTGGAAGAAATTGCCGCGGAAACTCAGCGGCCGGTGGTACAGAAACTGCTGGAGCTGCTTCGCTTCCGGAATACGCATCCGGCCTTTGACGGTTCGTTCCGTCTGGAAGAATGCGGGGAGCACGAGCTCGTGATTCGCCGGGAAAACGGCAGCAGCTGGGCGCGCCTCCGGGCGGACTTTACAACCTTCCGCTGGGAAATCACCTGTTCATAATGCCTTTTCCCGGGCTCACAGCCCGAAGAACGTCAGCGCTTCCTGAATCGCCAGATCCCAGAAGCGCCATTCATGCGCGTATCCCGGCCTGGTAAACCAGTGTGCTTCCAGGCCGATTTCCTCACAGTGCTTTCTGAACTTCCTGAAATTTTCATAGATCATGGCATCGTCTTCCCCGCATGCAAACATTAGGCGGGGAAGCGTTCCTTTCGGGGCAAGCCGGTCAATCATGGCCCACACGTTCTCATTGGACTCTTTATACGCGTCCAGTCCGCCGGCATTGCGGAGCGTATTGCGCATCCGCGGGGTTCCTGTATCCAGCAGAAAATTCGGATGTCCCTCGCGCATGTCCTCCATGTCCACCGGGGCTGCGGAGAGCACCGCCGCCGCGGCAAAACGTTCCGGATGATTGACTGCGTACTTGATGGTTCCCCGGCCGCCCATGGAAAGACCTGCAATGAAATTGTCCTCCCTGCGGTCAGAGACAGGCAGCCAGCCGTACACCATGGGCATAAGCTCTTCCGTCAGATAATCGTACATCCGGAAGCCCATCATGGTGTCATTCCAGTTGGAATAATTGGAATTCAGCGCCGGAGGCATGACCACCACCAGGTTTTTCTCCTCGGCGTACAGTTCAATATTGCTTTTCCGCACCCAGTCGGTCTGATCCCCGTAGGTCCCGTGCAGAAGCCAGAGCACCCTGTATTTTTTCCCGGAGCGGTAAAACGTCTCCGGCGTCATCGCTCTGGGCTTGTCTGGCAGGATCACGGCCACCTCATGATTGTTCGCCAGATACTGGCTTTCAAAATTGATATGCATAAGTGACATGCGGAATCCTCCTCTTCAGATGTCATGTCCGGGAAAGCAAAAAATCCAGCGTGCGCCGGGCGTCTGTATTCAGCACAAGCGCTTCCGGGAAGGAAATACTTTCCATCAGCTGTCTTGCCAGGTCCACATCCCCGACAGCACTGGGATCATGGGCATCGGAGCTGACAATGACCGGCACCTGGTACTGCACGCACAGAGCCAGCATCCGGCGGTAGTTGTCAAAACAGTTCAGGCGGTGCTGCGGCTTGCCCAGGGAACTGCTGTTCACTTCCAGTGCGGTCCCGGTTTCCCTCGCGGCACGTACCAGCGCCTCATAGTCCAGCGGGGTATGATCGTCATCCGGATGCGAAATCAGCTTCACCTTCGGATGCCGCATGCACGCCGCCACGTTTTCCGTATTCCAAATGGCCCCCGCATCCTGATAGCATGTTCCATGAATGCCGGCAATGGCGTAATCCAGATGATCCATGAACCGCTCCTCCAGAGACAGGGTTCCGTCATTGAGAACATTGATCTCACAGCCGTGGATGATCTGCACGCCGTACAATGTCCTCGGGATCACGTGCAGGTTCAGGTAGTAGAACGGATCCACCGTTCCCGGCACGCCCGGGGCATGCTCCGTAAGCCCGAGTACGGCCAGTCCCTTTTCCGAGGCCGCCTGTGCCATCTCACGGATGGTGCCGTAGGCATGCCCGCTGGCAATGGTATGGGTATGAATATCCGCAGCAATCTGATACATCGTCTTCCTCATTCATCCTGTGGATTGCAGACCCGGGAAAGCCGTGCCCGCTTTCCTGTATTGTAGTATAGCCCGCCTTTTTGCGCAATCATTCCATGTACACATGAATGTATCCCGGAGGCCCGGCCGCCGGGAAGATCGGAGGTTTCCATGCGTATCTGGACCCGGGAAGCGTCCTACCGTTATCTCACAGACCCCGGCGAACTGGAGCCGCTGCACCGGAAGACCGCGTCTTCCGTCTGGCGTCAGCATTTCCACAACCAGCCCGTCACCGGCCTCCTGAACGATCCCAACGGCTTTGCCTGCTTTGACGGAGCCTGGCACCTTTTCTACCAGTGGTGTCCCTGGGGCGCTGTTCACGGCCTGAAATACTGGTACCACATCATTTCCCATGACCTTGTTTCCTGGAAAAATCTGGGCGTCTGTCTCTGTCCGGGACTGGGCGATGCCTTCGACAACCGGGGCGTGTATTCCGGTTCCGCCATGCCCGCCGGAGACACGCTTCTGCTCTACTACACCGGCAACCACCGGGACCTGGACTGGACACGCCGCCCCTGCACCTGCCTGGCGCGCCTTGACAGAAACGGCCATGCGGAAAAAGCGCCGGCGCCTCTGTTCGGAGCCCATCCGGACTACACGGAGCACCAGCGTGATCCAAAGATTCTTTACGACCCCGGAACCCAGACCTGGCATATGCTGCTCGGTGCGCAGACCAGAGACGGGGACGGATGCATACTGGTCTACTCCTCCCAAAGCCCGGTGGACGGCTGGACCTTTGCAGGGCAGCTGAAGGTGACCGGGTATGAACATTTCGGAAGCATGTGGGAATGTCCCTCCATGGAGCATATATCCGGGCGGGATGTGCTGATCTTCTGCCCGCAGCAGCTGACGCTTCCCTCGCGCGCCACTTGCCGTGACCACTGTGGGTATCTTCTGGGGACCATGGACTGGGCATCCCTTGTCTTCACACCGGAATCCCCGTTTACCGTGCTGGATGCCGGCTTTGACTTTTATGCGGCGGCCGGCGCCGCCGGTCTCCCTGGTTCGGACCGGGCCGTGGTTATCGGCTGGATGGGCCTGCCAAATGCCTCCTATCCCACAGATGAAGAGGACTGGTCCGGCTGCCTGAGCCTGCCCCGGGAACTTACGCTGCGCAATGGACAGCTGATCCAGCGTCCCCTGCCAGAAATGAAAAAGCTCAGGAATGAGCAGCTGACACCCGTTCCGAACCATGCCGGCTGTTTTTCCCTTCCCCTCTGCGCTGAGCTGGAAATGGACTGGGATTCCTCCGATCTGGACATGGCCCTGTTTACCGACGCACAGGGACAGGGCGGCTTTATGCTCCGCTATGACACCGCGAACCATACCTTCTTTGCGGACCGCGGCGGCATGGAGCATGTGTCCAGCCCTGACATGGGCACCGCAAGGACCTGCCGCCTGGAAAACGGCCTGCACCGCCTGCACATGTTTATAGACTCCAGTTCCCTGGAAATCTTTGTCAATGACGGGGAAGCCGTCCTGAGCTCCCGCGTCTTTCCTGCGCATAAGGAGCATTTCTTCCGCACAGACATGAATGCATCTTTGCGCCTCTGGGCTCTGGCACCTGCTGTGGAAGACCGGTTCCTGGTCTGACCTCTGCCTCTCCGGCACAGGGAAAGCACGGTTCTGCGCATCATCAACCGTCTTGAGACGCCCGCGCATCCGGGTGGATGGAGCAGAAATCAAAGGCCTGAAGTGCGACCTTGTCCGGACTCCGGACGAGACGCTTCCGAATTCCCTGACC
>CAMNDE010000081.1:0-12437 GCA_946534895.1 uncultured Clostridia bacterium | reverse complement strand
CGTGCCGGTCTGGTATATCGGGGTCGGCGAGGGGATTGATGATCTTCAGTCCTTTGATGCCAGAACATTTATTGATGCGCTGTTCGGCGACGAAAGCGAAGCCGGCTGAGGAGGAGCAATATGCCATCACTGTCCGCATACCGCCAGGAACTGGAATACAGTTATGCCCCTGGCTTTTTCCCGGCCATGGAAGCGCTGAAAAAACGGCCTGCGTGCGTGGAACGGATTCTGATTCATTCCAGAGCGCTGGATACCCAGGCCGGGGCAGATCTCAGGAAGCAGGCTGAACTGTGCCATGTGCGCACGGAAACGGCTGACCGGGCGCTGTCGCGCATATCCGGCAAGGAAAACTGTTACGCAGCCGCCGTTTTCCGCAAATTTGCTGACCAGTTGTCGCCGGACCGTCCGCATGTGGTGCTGCATCAGCCCTCCGACTGCGGAAATGTGGGCACGATTCTCCGGACTGCCCTGGGCTTTGAACTGGAGGATGTGGCCCTGATCCGGCCCTGCGCAGACGTGTTTGATCCCAAGACCGTCCGGGCGAGCATGGGCAGCATATTCTCCCTGCGCGTGCATATGTACCCGGATTTTGAGAGTTACCGCAGCGCATCTCCGGATCACAGGCTGTATCCTTTCATGCTGGACGCATCGGTTCCGCTGGAGCAGGCGCTGGAAGACGGCGTGCCGATGACATGCGCCCTGGTATTCGGCAATGAGGGGACCGGCCTTCCGGCCGTGTTCTCCGGAATGGGACAGGCCGTGAGGATTCCCAGCGGAAGCCGGGTGGATTCCCTGAATCTGTCCATAGCCGCAGGGATCGGCATGTACCGGTTTTCCCAGGCACTCGGTCTGTGGAAGCCGGGCACGTAAGGATCGGGCGCAGGAGAATGCGTGCCAGGCACCGGAAATGTTCTGAAAATGGCAGAATGCAACAAATATGCAATAATTGTCCATTCTGGTCTTTCTTTTTCATTCGGAATTGTGTATAATCATGAAAAGTGCAAAAGGTGGTGATGAACGTGCAGGAAACTTATAATACAACGATACTGAAGCCTATTGCAGAATCCGGCAATGAAGCTCAGGATATTCTACTATATGTCTATCAGGCACTTCAGGCCAAAGGATATGATCCGATCACCCAGCTGGTGGGATATATTATTTCCGGTGATCCTACGTACATCACCAGCTATAACCAGGCAAGAAGCCTGATCTGCCGCCTGGAACGGGATGAAATCCTGGAGGAACTGGTTCGTTTTTATGTGAACAGCCATCCGGGTGCAAATCAGGTGCAGTGAGCATACATGTGAAAGAGCAGCGCGAAAACGCTGCTCTTTTTGAGTTCCGGGGGAATTCCGGTCTTTGGTGCGGTGCTTATGAGGCAGGGTGCTCTCTGCTGTCAGCGCGCTTGGTATAGAAGAGATACTGCTGGATGATGCCGGCGGTTTCCGGAAACGTGTCAAAGGGCGCTTTCCCGCCGAAATCTTCCTCAATGACCCGGGCAATCCATGTGTCCACAGGAGCGGCATCCATCCGTCCGTATCCAAAGAGCGCCACACAGTTTGCCACTTTTCGGCCGACCCCGGGAAAGGTCATGAGTGCGTCCAGAAGTTCCGGCGTGGACAGGGAGTCCGGAAACACAGGCGGCATGATGCCCTGTGAGATCATGGCGGCGGTTTTCCGGACATAGGGAGCGCGGTAGCCGAGGCAGCACTGCCGGAGCGGTTCATCGCCGGCCTGGGCCAGCGCCTCCGGGGAAGGGAAGCGGATATGTGATTCACTCTTCTCGCCGAAAGCTTCGCAGATCAGCTGAACACTTCTGCGGATTACGGGAATGGAACGTCTCTGGGACAGAATGAACGTGATGAGCATCTCCCAGGGATCCTGACGGAGAATCCGCAGACCGGCTCCTGTGTCCAGGGCATGGTCAAGATAGGGAAACAGACCGTAAGCGTCTGAGCGGATGCGCGCATAATTCCGGTCAAGGTCAAAGTAGGGATGCCAGACCCGGTCCCAGGTGCTCCTGTCACAGGAGACATCAAAGACGTTTTCCTTAACGCTCCGGATGCGGAGCATATGGCGGCCGGTGATGAAAACCCATGCGCCGTTTTCTGCCTGACGGCACCGGAAGCACTGACCGCTGTCCGCAATTTTCTCAAGACTGAAATCATCCTGGATACGAATCTGGGGCATGGCTGTCCCTCCTTTGACTGAGTTTCCGGCAGACAGATTTTACTGCACGACAGACGGATTCTTCAACCGCTGTTTCCTTTTTGGCGGATTCTGACCAGATGCCACATTCAAGAGAATTTGGGAATTTGTTTTTTTGAAAAAGGCTTTTCAATCAGGAATCGTCACGTTATAATGAATTGTATGCCCAATATACTCGGAAAGAGGTTGGAGCCATGAGTGACTTTGTGAGCACCTGGAATCGAGACAGTTTTCTGACCTACCCCGTTGGACCGCTTGGACTGATCTCCATGCGGGGAACGGAAGAACTTGGTGAAAAGATCAACAGATGGCTCATCAAATGGCGTGATCATTCAGAGGAGACGACAGAACCAGGAGACATGGCGACGACGCCAGGCGCGGCAAGACAGGACTTTCTCGTAAAGAATATCTGCCCCCGTTTCGGCAACGGCGAAGGCAAGGGCATGATCAAGGAGAGCGTACGCGGCTATGACATGTACATTCTCTGCGATGTCGGCGCCTATAACTGCACCTATAAAATGTATGGACAGGACGTACCCATGAGCCCGGATGATCATTACGCTGATCTCCGGCGGCTGATCGCGGCAATGAACGGGAAGGCAAAGCGCATCAATGTCATTATGCCGATGCTGTACGAAGGAAGACAGCACAGGCGCTCTTCCCGCGAAAGTCTGGACTGCGCCATGATGCTCCAGGAACTGGAGCGCATGGGTGTCAGCAACATCATCACCTTTGACGCACATGATCCGCGTGTCCAGAATGCCATTCCCTGCGGCGGATTTGATTCCGTCATGCCCTCCTATCAGATCCTGAAGGCGCTGCTGCGCAAGGACAAGACGCTTCAGATCGACAAGGAACACCTGATGATTGTTTCTCCGGATGAAGGCGCAATTGACCGCAACATCTTCTATGCGTCCGTCCTGGAACTGGACATGGGCCTGTTCTACAAGCGCCGTGACTATACGCGCATTGTCAACGGCAGAAACCCCATCATTGCCCATGAGTATCTGGGCGACAGCGTGGAAGGCAAGGACGTGTTCGTGGCGGACGACATCATCTCCAGCGGCGAATCCGTGATTGAGCTGGCGCGTGAGCTGAAGAAGCGCCATGCAAAGCGCATCTTTGCCGCAGCTACCTTTGCCCTGTTCACCGACGGCATCGATGAGTATAACAAAGCATACGAAGAGGGGATTATCGACCGTGTAATCTCCACCAACCTTACCTACCGCAGGCCTGAGCTCCGCGAAGCTCCCTGGTTTGTGGAAGCGGACATGAGCAAGTATATCTCCTATATCATTGCAACCCTGAACCATGATCGTTCCCTGTCCGGACTGCTGAATCCCTACGCCAGGATTCACCGGCTGCTGAACAAGTACAATCAGGAACAGCTTGATGCTGGTATCCGACTGGTATAAGCATGACGAAGACAGTGCAGATGAGGCCCTATCTCTCACATGAACGTGAGACGCTCGTAAGACTCAAGCAGAATTACGCCAGAGAGACATACCGTGGATTTCTTCCGGAGGCCAATCTGCAGGAAGCGGAAATGCGCAGGTATGCCGACGGTCAGGTGGACAAATGGCTTTCGGAAAAGCGCTGCATTTCCGTGATTCCTTCCGGTGACGGGCTGGCAGGATATGTCGTGTACGGCCCGGAAAGTAAGGAAAGCAGGGTCGGTCTGATCACCGATGTAGGCTGGGTTCAGGACCTGACGCCTGAAATGAAGCGTCAGATGGTGCTCTGGGCTGTGGAAGAGCTGCAGAAGATGGGCATGCAGCAGGAAGAAATCTGGCTGCTGCGGCATAATCTTTCCGGGCGCTTTCTGTTTGAAACCCTCGGATTCCGGTGCCTTCATGATATCCGGAATATCCTGAGGCTCGGACACGAATTTGAAGTGGTCCGCTACCAGTACAGGCAGGATGCCTGAAAACGCAGGCCGTGCCTGCAGGGAAGAACAGAATAACGGCTTATCCATTTGAAGCACAGCGGCTGCTGCAGGTCAACTGTAGCAGCCGTTTTTACTGCCCGGATTTCCGGAAACTGTCTGTCCGAAAGAAAAAGGGACAGCAGACAGGGTCTGCCGTCCCGGAGATTACATATGTGTTTCTGCCACCTTCATCATGATGGCGCATTCCATGCGCTTGCGGAAAAGCTCGCAGCCCTTGGGATAGATGCCCGTAATGCTGCCGCTGGCATGGTAGGCATTGGCTGCGCATCCGCCGGAGCAGTAGAGGCGGGCCCAGCAGTCCGCACACTCTTCACGGCTGCAGGCGTTGCATGCACGGAAGGATTCCCGGAGGTCTGTGTTGGTAACGCCATTCCAGATATCGCCCAGCTTATAGTTCTCATCGCCTACGAACTGGTGGCAGGGATACAGATCGCCCCAGGGCGTGACCGCCATGTATTCGGTTCCGCTGCCGCAGCCGCTGAGCCGCTTGTATATGCAGGGACCGCCTTCCAGGTCAAGCATGTAATGATAGAAGGTGATGGGATGTCCCTCCGCTTTTCTCCGGAGCATGTCCTTGGCCAGAATCTCGTACTGCTCCTTGACAATCTCGATATCCGACTCGGTGAGGGCCGCGGGATCGTCATCGGCGCAGACCACGGGCTCCATGGACAGCTCGGTGAACCCGAGATCCGCCATATGGAACAGGTCCTTGGTAAAATCCGGATTCCGGTGCGTAAACGTGCCCCGCATATAATACTGACCCTTGCGCCTGCGCACGAGTTCCTGGAACTTGGGGACAATCCGGTCATAACTACCGTTCCCGGCATAATCCACGCGCAGGGCGTCATGAATTTCTCTGCGGCCGTCCAGGGAGAGCACCACATTGTTCATTTCCCGGTTGCTGAACTCAATGACATCGTCATCAATGAGCATGCCGTTGGTGGTAAGGGTAAAGCGGAACACCTTTCCGGTGGTCTTTTCCAGGGAGCGGGCGTAGGCCACGAGCTGCTTGACCACGTCCCAGTTCATCAGAGGTTCGCCTCCGAAAAAGTCCACCTCAAGATGCTTGCGCGTGCCGGAATTCTCCACAAGAAAGTCCAGGGCCCGCTTGCCCACGTCCAGGCTCATGAGCGCGCGTTCTCCGTGAAAGCGGCCCTGACTGGCAAAGCAGTAGGAACAGTTCAGATTGCAGGTATGTGCTACATGCAGGCACAGAGCCTTGACCACATTTCCGGACTTTTCCTTGAGCCGGCCTGCGAGCGAGGAAAAATGATCCTCGGCATACAGCTTTCCGGCCTTCACGAGACTCCGGACATCTTCGATGCACTCGAGGATTTCTTCACGGGTGACGTCTTCACGGTCGGGATAGGTGCGGAGAATGGTCTCCACGATTTCCTCGGGCGTATGATCCGGGTACATGGCAATGATGTCATAGGCCACGTCATCCACTTCGTGAATAGAACCGGAACAGGTATCCACACAGATGTTATACCCATTGAGTTTGAACTGATGTACCATGCATGCTCCTTTGATTCGTTGAGAAAGAAAAAGCGCTGCCTCAGGCAGCTGCTTTCTCTGCTTTACTTGGCAGTATTTTCACACTGCTGGTTTGCCACACCGCAGCTGGTCTTGCATGCGCTCTGGCAGGAAGTCTGGCACTCGCCGCAACCGCCGTTCTTGGCGCTCTCGCACAGATCACGGGTGTTCAGGGTCTTGATTCTTTCCATAATCCCATCTCCCATCTGAGGATTCCGGGAAGGCATAAGCCGCCCCGTTAACATGCGGAGTATAGCATAGCCCCAGAGTGAAGTCAAGGAAAGACGCGAAAGCGCGCCGGTTATCTGTCCAGTGTTTTCTGGATGACGGCCATGGCGCCGCTGCAGGAAGGACAGCAGGCGAAGGCCCCTGCGCTGCGGGAAAAGACCGGGGCGTCCAGGCCGATGGAAGCATAGATTCCGCCGGCTTCCTTCACGATCAGAGCGCCGGCTGCCACATCCCAGGGACGAAGCCGAAGCTCGAAAAACACATCCGATCTGCCGCAGGCCACATCGCACAGGTCCAGTGCAGCGGCACCGACCCTTCGCAGGTCCCCGCATTCCTTCATGAAGTCCGCGGCGATCTGCATGGAGTCCCGGCAGAGCTCCGGATCATAGGGTGAAGTGCCGAAAGCCACCACAGCCCGTGAGAGCGGGGTATCCGCGGTATGGATGGGACTGCCGTTCAGGAAGGCGCCCCGGCCCGCAATGGCGGTGAAGCACTCATCTGAGTACGGCTGGTATACCACGGCGCACACAGGCTGCTGCTTTTCAAGATAGGCGATTGAAACCACGGAAGCGCGTCTGCCGCGGGCAAAATTGATGGTCCCGTCGATGGGATCCACCACGAATGCGGCTACATCGGAGAGCGGCCGGTTTTCCTGCTCTTCGGCGAAGAACTGGACGTTAGGAAAGTCGGACGCGAGCATTTCCTGGATGTTCTGCTGAACCTTGAGATCCGTGTCCGTGGCAAAATTGAAGTGCCCTTCCTTCCAGTGTGCGGAATGGTCGTGGGCCGCGAGGATGAGCGCGCCGCCGGCCCGGGCAGCCTGAATCATGCTGTTGAGAATGGATTCGTACATGCCTGAAGTCTCCTTTTTGGGGAAAGTGTCCGCCAAAGAGAGTACCACGCGGGAGCGGGAATTGTAAAGCTCAGGCGGCAGAAGAAAACAGTTGACACCAAGGCTGAAAACCGTAAGATATTCCGCAGGGGGGCATGCAGCATGAGAATCACAAGAGTGCATATCCGGCATTTCCGGACCGTGGAAGATATGGAAATCACATTTCCGCTTCATCAGCCTGTGGTCCTGTTCGGCGCCAACAAGGCAGGCAAGAGCAATGTGATGGAGGCCCTGGACCGTCTGCTGGGTCCGGTTTATCCGACACACCGCGATCTCAGGGAAAGTGACCGGTTCCTGAATGGAAAAACGTGCATGGATACCGCGGAGGTTCAGGTGCATTTTGATGAACCGCTCTATACGGATGCGAGATTCGGGCCCGTGGATGCCCTGAAGGTGGTCTATGGAGCAGGCGGCGTCAGCAGCAATAATCTTTTGTACGACGGCCGCCGGCACCGCATTCATCCGCGGGATGAGGAGCGGGCGCATTTCCAGAGCGTCTTTCTGCGCTCCAGCCAGCGCCTGGACCGCAGCGTGTCCTTTTCGGAGGACGGCGGTCTGCTGGAACGCCTGATCCAAAGGATTCTGGAGCGCCTGGGCGATGAACAGCAGTCCGGGCTTTCCCAGGCCATGGAAAGCGTCCGGGACGTGTTCCGGCACAGCAGGGAATACGGGTCATTCTGCCAGGCGTTTACCGAATCCCTGCAGGGCAGTCTATCCGGGTTTGTTGCGTTTCAGGAGACGGATGCGCATGCAGGTAGTGAAGGCGCCGGGAATGTGCTGCGTGTTCTTCTGACCGAGAAGACGCATCTCGACGAGGGCCCTGCGCTGTCAAGAGGCGAGGAGCAGGTGCTGATTCTCTCCATCTTCCGTGCATGGACCGAGACGTTTCCGGAAGATCATTTCCTTCTCATGATCGAAGAGCCTGAGAATCATCTGCACCCCCTGGCTCAGAAATGGCTTCATGAGTTCCTTTGCGATATGTGCAGCCATGGCATGCAGGTCCTGATCGCCACGCATTCCACGGACTTTATCGAGGCGCGGCATCTGGAGGGACTGGTGCGCATCTGGCGGGAGAACGGCATCTCCCATGCCCGGCAGCTGAGCCCTTCGGACCTGTATGAGTTCTGCATTCAGAGCGGCGCATCCCGCAAGCGGATCAGCCGGGAAAGCATTACGGATTTCTATGCCACGCGCCTGTTTACAGAACAGCTCCGGGGCCTGTTTTCCGAGACCGTGCTTCTGGTGGAGGGGGCCACGGAATACTGTGCCCTGCCGGAATTCTTCCGGCGCATTTCCTTCAGCCTGCCCGGGCATGGCGTGGAGATCATCAACTGTGAAGGAAAGAGCAGCATATCCCTGTATGCGCGGCTGTTCCGGGCTTATGGCTATCATGTATACTGCCTGTTTGACGGGGATGAAAAGGGCCCTGAGAATTCCGCCATGTTCCGGGGCATCTGTCATGAGGAGGAATGGGTCACGCAGGGAGATGCCTGTGTCATCCGGGACACCTATGCCTATTTCGGAAAGGATTATGAAACCTATTTCCGGAGTGTGATCCCGGACTGGGAAAACCTGGAACGACACCTGGCAGACCTGTACAGGATTCCGACAAAGCCCGGCATTGCCCGGGGCATTGCCATTCACTGCAAAAGCGTGCCGGACTTTTTCCCAAGGCTTGCGGAAAAGCTGGAAAAGCTCCGGAAACAGGAGACAGGCATCGCCCCGCAGCAGGGCAGGGTGTCCGGCTGAAAACCGGTGCGCACCTGTCACAGGTGAACCGGCCCGGGCCGATGAACAAGCCATATATGAGAAATGCCGCGGAAAGCATCAGTCCATGATGATTTCCGCGGCATTTTCTGTTGCTGGAAACAGGGCTGCGTGCAGCCTTTGTCAGCTCCCTGTCAGGCGAGCAGGAAGTCAAGGAGCACCCGGATGCCGATGATGATCAGAATGCAGCCGCCGACAATGGTGGCCTTGCGGCTCAGACGCACTCCGGCCAGGCTGCCGAGGCGGACACCGGGCAGACAGATGCAGAAGGTGGTGACGGCGATGAGTGCGCAGGCAGTGAGGGCCTCAAGCGTGGAATATTCCGCGATGGTGAATCCGGCGGACAGCGCGTCAATGGAGGTGGCAATGCCCTGGAGAATCAGGGCGGAAAAGGTAAGCGGCTTATCTTCCGTGTGCGTGTCTTCGTCCGGTTTCAGGGCTTCACGGATCATGCCGATGCCGATGTAGAGCAGGAGCAGAAAGGCGGTCCAGGGAATCACAGGCTGAATGATCCGGAAATAGTGCAGGGCGGTATGTACGCAGAACCAGCCGATGAGTGGCATCAGGAACTGGAAAAAGGCAAAGACGCCTGAAATCAGAAGCTTTTCACGAAGCGGCATATCCGGCTTGCGCAGTCCGTTGGCCACGGAAACTGAGAAGGCATCCATGGCCAGCCCTGCGCCAAGGATGATGGAATTGAAAATAAAGGAAAAGGACAAGCACCGTTCACCTCACAGAAAGGTTTAGGAATGAAGTATAGTTCACGATAAGCGGATTCGTCAATGCAAACTGGCCTTTCGGAACGTGGTTTTCTGCCTTGCCGCACAACGGACGTTCATAGTATAATGATCCGTGACAGATGAATAGCCGGTGTATCTGCGCAGCAATGCGCGGCAGGTTTTGAGGAGGACTGCTGCCGGTCCGCCCGAAACCTGTCATGGGAACGCGGATGTAATTTCCGGGCTATCCCAGTAACCGTGAAGCGGACGAACGTGCGATGATGCCACTGTGTATCCTGATGCCCTGGAAAGGGCAGGGAGGCGCGGGAAGGTGCACAAGTAGGATGAGGCCAAGCCGGGAGACCTGTTTACACCGAAAGCTACCCCTGGGGATGGGAAACGCTATCTGGCCATAATTCTATGGCTTTTTCAGTGTTCCTCCGGGGAGGGACGCCATGGCGCCCTCGCTGTTTCATTTGATCAAAAATATGGAGGAAACTGGTTTATGAAAAAACTGCTGCTGATCCTGGCTGCGGTGCTGCTGTTTGCCCTGGGCACGGCCGGTGCCGAGAATGCACCTGTGACTGTGACAGACATGATGGGCCGCGAGATTACGCTGACCGAACCGGCCACCCGGATTGTGGCGCTGACGGCTGCCGACTGCGAGATTCTGTGCGCACTGGGCTGTGAGGACGCGCTGGTGGGACGCGGTGAGTACTGCGATTATCCCGCTTCCGTGCTGGAGAAGCCGTCGGTGCAGTCCGGCTACAATACCAATATTGAGGAAATCATTGCCCTTGAGCCCCAGGTGGTGCTCATGTCCACCATGGCCCAGACCACTGAGCAGGTGGATGCGCTGGCCGCGGCCGGCATTCAGATCGTGATCAGTGATGCGCAGGACATTGAAGGTGTGTATACATCCATCCGCATGATCGGTGCCCTGATGGACCGGAACGCGGAAGCGGAAGCACTGGTTGCCGATATGCAGAATACGTTTGATGAGATCCGCCAGAAGAGCGCTGATTCCGGAAAAACGGTCTACTTTGAGGTTTCTCCGCTTCAGTGGGGACTCTGGACTGCCGGCAGTCATACCTTTATGGACGAGCTTGCCGCGATGTGCGGGCTGAAGAATGCCTTCGCAGACCTGGAAGGCTGGGCGGAGATTTCCGAAGAGCAGGTGCTGGAACGCGATCCTGACTATATTGTGACCATTACCATGTACTATGGTGAAGGCCCTACGCCTGTGGAGGAAATCCGGAGCCGCGCCGGCTGGGAACAGCTCAGGGCGGTGGAGAACGATACGATTCTCAATGCTGATTCCAATGAGATTTCCAGACCCGGTCCCCGCCTGAAGGACGCGGCGGTAACCCTGTTTGAGTTTGTGTACGGGAACGCAGCTGAGGAGCCGGCTGCCTGAAAATGAACGGAGAGGCAGGCAGCGGCCTCTCCGTTTTGCAATTGGGTGCAAGTATGAAACGAAAAGATCGATTCACACTGTCTGAATACGGGCTGTTTACCCTGGTACTTTTCGGTGTTATGATGCTGTGCATCTGCGCGGGGAGCGTATCCATTCCCCTGGGCGACACATTCCGTACCCTGTGGGCGGCTGTTAAAGGACAGCCTGTGCCGGATGGCATTCCGCGGTCCATCATTCTCTCGGTCCGCCTTCCGCGGGTGCTGTGCGTGGCGCTGAGCGGGGCCAGCCTTTCCCTGTGCGGTGCAGCCATGCAGGGACTTCTGCGCAATCCTCTGGCAGACGGATCCACGCTGGGGGTTTCCTCCGGCGCGTCCCTGGGCGCGGTGGTGGCGCTGGCCTTCGGTATTTCCATCCCGGGGATTCCATACGGCGGGACCATGATCACGGCCATGCTGTTCGCGTTTTTTTCACTGATGCTGATTCTGGCACTGGCCTATGCCCTGGACCAGAGTATGGCCACCCATTCCATTATCCTGATCGGCGTGATCTTTTCCATGTTCGCATCCAGTCTCATGAATCTGACCATTTCCTTTGCGGGGGAAAAGATCAAGTCGATTACCTTCTGGACCATGGGCTCGCTTTCGGGAAGCAATTACACTTACGTTCTGATCCTGCTGTCCGCCCTTGCGGTGTGCGGAAGCGTGATATTCTTTCACGCGGATGAACTCAATGCCTTCGCTGTGGGTGAAGAGAACGCCATGCATGTGGGCGTGAATGTCCGCAGGGTCAAGCTGGTGCTGATGATCACGGTGTCTGTTCTGATCGGTGTCTGCGTGTCCATCGGCGGAACCATCGCGTTCGTGGGCCTGGTCACGCCGCACATGGCCCGCATGCTGGTGGGCCCGAATCACCGGAAGCTTCTTCCGGCATCCCTGTATGCGGGTGCCGTGTTTCTCCTGCTGGCGGATCTCACCGCCCGGGTGATTCTCAGTCCCATTGAGCTGTCCATCGGCGTGGTGACATCCCTGGTGGGTGCCATTGTCTTTGTGATCATTTTCTACCGGACCAGAAAGGGGCGTCTGTGATGCTGGAAGCCAGGCATGTCAATGTGCATTACGGCGATACGTGGGCGGTTCAGGACGTCTCTTTTGATCTTTCGGAGGGGCAGTGGCTCATGCTGGCCGGCCCCAATGGAGCCGGAAAAAGCACGCTGATCCGTGCCATTGCCCAGACCGTGCCCTGGGAGGGAAGCCTGCGCCTGGACGGGGAGAACCTGCGTGAAATGAAGAGCATGAAGCGTGCAAGGCTGATCGGTGTGCTGGCCCAGCACAACCGGGCACAGTACGGCTATACCGTGGAAGAAATTGTGCGTCTGGGACGTTATGCTTACAGGCAGGGTTTTCTCAAAGGCGGCGGAGAGGACACTGAGCAGGCCGTGGAGGAAGCACTCCGGCTTACCGGCATGCTGGACATGCGTGAAAAAAGCATTCTGAACCTGTCCGGCGGCGAGCTGCAGCGCGCGTTTCTGGCCCAGGTGTTTGCCCAGAACCCCAGTCTTCTGATTCTGGATGAACCAGCGAATCATCTGGATCTGAAATACCAGCAGCATGTTTTCAGACTGATTTCCCAGTGGCTGACGCGCCCGCACCGGTGCGTGATATCGGTGGTGCATGACCTGAGCCTCGCGGCCCGCTACGGAAGCCATGCGCTGCTGATGCATGA
>CAMNDE010000080.1:0-12850 GCA_946534895.1 uncultured Clostridia bacterium | reverse complement strand
CGATGGTGCCGATGTTGACATGGGGCTTAGTTCTTTGGAAATGCTCCTTTGCCATGGGAATCTCCTCCTCGATTTTCGCACAAACTGCGAAGGTTTATTCGTGTTCCACATTCATGGAACCGCGCTTGCTGCAACAGGTGTTGCAGCCATCCTGTCGCTGTTCATGGCGGTTGATGCGGTAGTGGAGCAGGTGATGGGAATCGAACCCACGTAATCGGCTTGGGAAGCCGACGCTCTACCATTGAGCTACACCTGCATATCCGCATCAACAAGCCTAAACAGACTTGCGACAAGCTATATTGTAATCTTTTTTATGTCCGTGTCAAGTGCATTTTTTCTGTACTTTCTTCGTGAAACGCGCGGAAATACTGGCATGCCGACGGTGCTTTCCGGCGAAACATGCGGTCACGCTTTCATTCCTGGAGAGCATCATATGCATGCATATCCGGATTCCCTGCCATTCCGGATGCATGAAGGATCCGTGGTTCACTCAATCATCATGGCATCGCCGAAGGAGAAGAACCGGTAGCCCTTCTGTACGGCTTCCGCGTAGGCATCCAATGTCATCTCCCGGCTCATCATGGCCGACACCAGCATCAGGAGTGTGGACTCAGGGAGATGGAAATTCGTGATAAGCGCGTCCACCGCCTTGATCTTTACGCCCGGGTAGATAAAGATGGATGTCTCCCCTGACCCGGCATGGATTTTTCCCGATTCATCCGCCACTGTTTCTATCGTGCGCATGGATGTGGTACCCACGCAGATCAGGCGTCCCCCGCTTTCCTTCAGCCGGTTGATGGTCTGTGCCGCTTCCTCTGTCACTTCGTAATACTCGGAATGCATTTTATGTTCCAGCACATTCTCTTCCTTCACAGGCCTGAAGGTGCCAAGGCCCACATGCAGGAGCACGGGAACGATCGTGACGCCCTTTTCCCGCACGCGCTGCAGAAGCTCCGGCGTGAAATGCAGACCGGCTGTGGGTGCAGCCGCAGAACCCTCATGACGGGCATACACTGTCTGGTACTGCTCGCCGTCCTCCAGCTTGGTATGGATATAGGGCGGCAGGGGCATTTCTCCCAGCTCGTCCAGTATTTCCTCAAACACGCCTTCAAAAAGAAAACGGACAATCCTGCCGCCCGTTTCCTTTACATCGTCCAGAATCTCACAGCGCAGTCTGCCTCCGCCGAAAGAACACGTGGTTCCGGGCTTCAGCCTGCGTCCTGGCCTGACCAGAGCTTCCCAGTCGGTTGTATTCCGCCGTCTGAGCAGAAGCACCTCCACAGGAACGCCCGTGGCTTCCTTGACGCCGAGAAGACGCGCGGGAATCACTCTCGTATCATTGATCACCATCACATCACCGGGATTCAGTTCATCCACCACATCCCGGAATATCCGGTCCTCGCGCTTCCCCGTATCCCTGTGAATCACCATGAGCCTTGCCATATCCCTGGGCTCCATAGGAGTCTGGGCAATCCTGTCTTCCGGAAGGTCATACCAGAAATCGCTCGTTTTGATCATATTCATGCCGGTTATTTCCCTCCAGGCATATTTCTGCCCATATGCTTCCACGCATCTTCGGTACACACGCGGCCTCTCGGCGTCTTTACAAGGAAACCGATCTGCATCAGATACGGCTCATAGACATCCTCTATGGTCGTCGTATCCTCGCCTGTCGTGGCCGCAAGGGTATCCAGGCCCACCGGGCCGCCGCCGAAGCGGTCCATCATGGTGGCAAGCATGGTCCGGTCCGTACGGTCCAGACCCAGTTCATCCACACCTTCCATGGCCAGTGCTTCCCTGGCACACTCCAGCGTGATGATTCCATTGCCTTTCACTTCCGCGAAATCCCTGGCGCGCTTCAGCATGCGGTTGGCAATACGCGGCGTGCCGCGGGACCGGCGCGCGATTTCCAGCATGGCTTCTTCCTGAACTTCGCGCACCTTCAGAATACCGGCAGACCGTGTGACGATTCTGGCCAGTTCTTCCGGCGAATACATTTCCAGATGATAAATGCTTCCGAAACGGTCACGAAGCGGTGCGGACAGCATGCCGACCCTTGTCGTGGCACCCACCAGCGTAAACTTCGGCACTGCCACACGAATGGACCGGGCCGTGGGGCCTTTGCCCAGCATGATGTCAATCCCGAAATCCTCCATGGCCGGATACAGAACTTCCTCCACGCTCCGGCTCAGGCGGTGAATCTCATCGATAAACAGCACGTCCCCCTGGTTCAGGTTTGCCAGGATCGACGCAAGATCGCCGGGACGCTCAATGGCCGGACCGGACGTCACACGGATGTTCTGGCCCATCTCGCTGGCAAGAATGGAGGCAAGCGTGGTCTTTCCAAGGCCGGGAGGTCCGTACAGCAGAATATGGTCCAGGGGCTCATGGCGGTTCAGCGCAGCCTGGATGGCAATATTCAGCCTCGCCTTCATGGCTTCCTGTCCGACATATTCCCGGAGCGAATGCGGACGAAGATTGTTTTCAATGAGCATATCCTCCGGCGAAACATCCGCGCTCACAAGTCTTTCTTCTTCCATGTTTCCTCCCTATCAGGCGCCGGCCATGGCACGCAGTGCCAGGCGGATCAGTTCCTGGGTATCATCGCTCTGACCCTGTACCTTCATCAGCACATCCCGTGCCTCACTGCCGGTATATCCAAGCGCTGTCAGCGCTTCCAGTGCCTCCATGACGGCGTCATGGGCGGCCGGAGTGCTGGCCGCCGCACTGGTTCCGGCTTTCATCACGGTAGCCGGCGACACTTTATCCCGCAGTTCCATGACAATTCTCTGAGCTGTCTTTTTCCCGACACCAGGTGCCCGGCATATGCCGGACACATCCTCCAGAAGAATGGCGCGGTTCAGTTCATCCGTGCTCAGTGTGCCCAGAATGGCAAGCGCCATTTTCGGTCCAACGCCGGATACGGAGGTAAGCGAAAGAAACGCCTGTTTCTCTTCAGCGGAGAAAAACCCAAACAGTTCCATGGCATCTTCACGCACGTTCAGATATGTATGGCAGCGCATGGTCGCCCCGATCGCCGGCGCCGCATTGATGGTGGTCATGGAGCAGCTGAGCTGCCAGCCGATCCCACCCGTCATCAGTACCAGCGTTCCCCTGCCCTTTTCTTCAACCGTTCCTTCAATCAGTGCTATCACGTGTGCCTCCTGTTATTTCATCCGGAACTGTTCCTTGTTTCTCCCGCTCTGGCAGTGCGTAATCGCGCATGCAATCGCATCCGCGGCATCATCCGGCTTCGGAATCTCCTTCATGTTCAGAAGAAGCCTGACCATCTCCTGAATCTGTCTTTTGTCCGCCTTTCCGTGTCCGGCCACTGCCTGCTTGATCTGCATGGGAGTGTATTCATACAGATTCTCCGTATACTCCACCGCCGCAATGATGGCTGCGCCTCTTGCAGCCCCGACCATCAGGGCCGTGGTGACATTTCGGGAGAAAAACAGCTCTTCAAATGCCACATCGTCAGGATGATAAATGGACACCAGATCCCGTATGCCCATCTGCAGAGTCCTCAGTCTGTACTGCATGGGCGTGCCCGCATGGGTTTCCACGCATCCATACCCAAGAAGCCGCATGCTGCTTCCGGTGCTTTCCACCACACCCCAGCCCATCAGCGCATACCCCGGATCAATTCCCAGTACGATCATATCTGTTCCTCCTGAAACCTTATTATGATAACACTTCGCCTATGGAGCGTCAAACAAGAAAAAGCTCCGGTTGCGTTACCGGAGCCGGTTTTCAGGGAATCATCACGCAGATCATCCCGCTTCCGAACAGTTTGATTTTTTCCAGATATTCCGCCATCACGCCTGAGCGCTCCTCCATGCCGGTTCCCCGGATGATGCCGCGGACATCCGTGTTCAGCCGGATGCGCACAACCTCAGGCTTGATGCGTGTCAGCACAAACGACGCATTCAGGGTTTCCCCCGGCGCCACCTTCAGCACATAATAGTCCGGATACGCGCCCCGGCCAACCTTTTCGCCCGCCAGTGCCCGCGGATAGGAATCCAGCAGATACAGCGATCCTTCTTCCATCAGCGTCTTCACATGGATGCACAGACTTACATAATGACCGTCACGGTAGCGGAACGGTGCATCCACATTCCGGTTGCCCACGGAAAGATGGCCGACCCCGATGACCGCTTCCTCAAGGCCTGCCCCGTACAGCGCCGAGCACAGCTGTGTCAGCTCGCCCCAGCGCTCGGAAAGCCTGAATCTTGCTGTATAGAAGGACGGTGTCACAGAATCTGCGGCCAAACGGGCAAGCTCCTCCGGCGCCGCCTCCTCTCCGGTGACTGTCCAGTGCCCGCCAAAGCGCTGCGTCATGCGGTAAAGCACCGGGGTTTCTTCCTCACTGATTCTTCCCAGCCGGTCCATGTTCCTCAGATCCGCTTCCGTGGTGGATGGAACATGATTATACGGAAGCATCCACAGAATCTCAGAAAGCAGGCCATCCATGTCCGTCTGGTCCTCCACCCCCAGCACGGAAGCCAGCAGGTTCGCCACAGAGGACGGACCGCACCCTTCCGCACTGAATGCAGCATTCATATACCGGTAATTCTTCCCCTGATACCGGCTGTCAAACTGCTCAATCAGCGGACAGGCCAGGAGCTGGGATTCATACGTGTGTTCCGCCCGACCCGCGCAGGGCAGCAGAAGAAGAACCAGAAAACACAGAACCAGGCGCCTGACAGCATCAGCCCCTGCGGCGTGCCAGCTCATCCCAGACCTCATTCGGGCTCACCCCCTGCTGGAAAAGCAGTACCAGCAGATGATACAGAAGATCTGCGGCCTCATAGGTTACTTCCTCACAGCTGCCTTTCACCGCTGCAATGATGGTTTCACTGGCTTCTTCGCCCACTTTCTTCGCAATCTTCTCCACGCCCTTGTCCAGGAGATAATTGGTATAGCTTCCCTCCCGCGGATGCTCGCTGCGGTCGCGGATGGTGGCGTACACTTCTTCCAGCACATTGGCACCGGCCGGCATTTCATCCGGATCCGTTTCCATAAGCGTCCGGTAGAAGCAGGAATATTCACCGGTATGGCATGCTGCTCCGGTCTGCTCCACTTTCAGAAGAAGGGCATCCTCGTCGCAGTCATAGCGGATTTCCAGCACCTTCTGCACATGCCCGGATGTTTCACCCTTTTTCCACAGCTGCTGGCGCGAGCGGCTGAAATAGGTGGCATAACCGCTTCTCAGCGTTTCTTCCAGGGACTCGCGGTTCATGTAGGCCAGCATGAGCACCTGACCTGTGCGCACATCCTGGGCGATGGCCGGCACCAGGCCCTTTTCGTCAAACCGAATCTGATCTAGTTCCATTCCTTCACTACCTCCATTGCTTCCGAAAGGGTAAACGCCTTCTCGTACAGTGCCCGTCCGAGCACCACTCCGCTGCATCCGCAGTCCCGCGCATGCCGGATGTCATCCAGGGAGGAGACGCCGCCGGACATGACAATGTCCATGCCCGTTTCACGCACCATCTTTTCCGTCTCCTGCAGGTTCGGACCCTGCATCATTCCGTCCCGGTTCACATCCGTATAGATGATCCTGGTCACACCCATATCCCGCATATCAAGGGCAAGCTTCACAGCGGACACCCCGGTGTTCCGGACCCATCCATGCACGCAGGCAAGCCCGTGATCCGCGTCAATACCGGCCACAATCCTGCCCGGATACGCCTGACAGGACCTGCGTACCAGTTCCGGATCCAGCACAGCCGCCGAGCCGAGAATGCAGCACTCCACGCCGGCTTCCATCGTCATTTCCACGTCTTCAAATGACCTGAGTCCTCCGCCGAGCTCCACATGTCCTCCGAAGGCAGTGACGATCGCCCGGATCAGGTCCAGAGAGCGTCCGGTCCCGTCAAAGGCCGCATCCAGGTCCACAAGATGCAGCCACTGTGCCCCTGCCTTGCGGAAGGACCGGGCCATGTCCGTGCCCTCACCGTATACGGTGACATCCTCCCGCTTTCCCTTCCGCAGGCGCACGGCTTTTCCGCCCATCAGATCAACCGCCGGATACAGTATCATTCCCTTCACCTCAATCCAGTATTCCCTTGGTGGAAAGGACCCCCTGAATACCGGGATCAATTTCCATGGCCTGCCGCAGTGCCAGTCCGAATGCCTTGAACATGGCTTCCATCTGATGATGGTCATTTCGGCCCTCAAGGACTTTCAGATGCAGGGTAATCCCGGCATTCTGGCTCACAGCCCGGAAAAACTCCTCCGCCAGCTGCGTATCCATCTGCCCGCACATGGGCGCGTGAAACTGACAGTCGTAGGCCAGATAGGGGCGTCCGGAAATATCCAGGGCGGCAAACGCCAGGGCCTCATCCATCGGCATATAGGCGCTTCCGGCCCGCCGGATGCCCGCCCGGTCACCCAGAGCCTCCCGGACTGCCTTTCCAAGGCAGATTCCGCAGTCCTCCACCGTGTGATGGCTGTCCACCTCCAGATCCCCTCTGCAGGTCAGCTTCAGGTCAAGCCGGCCGAACCGGCACATGGCATCCAGCATATGATTGAAAAACCCGATACCCGTGTCGATCTGCGTTTTCCCGCTTCCATCCAGGCAAAGCTCCAGGTCAATCCGGGTCTCCCGGCTTTCCCGGCTGATGCGTGACAGTCTGCTGGCACTCACTGCTTATTCCTTCCTTTCCGCTTCAAAACGGCATCCCACTGCCCTGGCGTGTGCATCCAGTCCCTCGGAATGCGCAAGCGTCATCACTTTCCCGCACACCCGGTTCAGTTCCTGCTCAGAACAGCAGATAATGGAAGACTTGTGCACAAAATCATCCACGGACAGCGGCGAGAAGAATCTGGCAGTTCCGGAAGTCGGCAGTACATGGTTTGGTCCGGCAAGATAATCCCCCAGCGGTTCAGGCGACCACGGGCCCATGAATATGGCGCCCGCGCAGTCGATCTGCTCCAGCAGGTCCCAGGGTCGGTCCACGTACAGCTCACAGTGCTCCGGAGCAAACGTGTTCACCATGTCCGCGCAGTCCTCCAGGTCACGGCACAGAATAATGGTGCCGAACGCATCCAGGCTCTTCTGTGCGGTTTCACGGCGCGGCAGCAGCTGCACCTGACGGTCCAGCTCCGCCTGCACAGCCTCCGCCATGCTCGGGCTGTCCGTAACCAGTATGGCCGCAGCCAGCGCGTCATGTTCCGCCTGGGAAAGCAGATCCGCCGCCACCCATACCGGATTGGCTTTGTCATCCGCCACAACCAGCACTTCACTCGGCCCGGCCACCATATCAATGCCCACATGCCCGAATACTTCCCGCTTGGCCATGGCCACATAGATATTGCCCGGGCCCGTGATCTTGTCCACGCGCGGAATCGTTTCCGTTCCAAAGGCAAGCGCGGCAATAGCCTGCGCGCCGCCGATCTTGAAGATCCGGTCCACGCCGGCGATCTCGGCCGCAGCAAGGACCAGGGGATAGCTCACGTTCCCGTCCGGTCCGGGCGGCGTCACCATCACAATCTCCCGGACTCCTGCCACTTTTGCCGGGATCACATTCATCAGCACGGAGGACGGATAGGCCGCCGTGCCGCCGGGCACATACAGTCCCGCCCGGCGCAGCGGGGAAATCTTCTGTCCCAGTGCAATCCCGTTTTCAAAGTTCACCCAGGTGTTCTGCTTCTGTTTTTCATGGAAGGCGCGGATTCTGGCAGCCGCCTCCCGCATGGCTACCAGCCATTCCGGATCCGCAGCGGCCATGGCCTTTTCCACTTCCCCGCGGCTTACCTGCACAGTCTCCGCACTCAGACGCACATGGTCAAACTTCTCCGTATACTCAAACAGCGCTTCGTTTCCGCGCAGACGTACCTGCTCCACAATCTCCCGCACGCGCCTGGAGACTTCCTCACTGCCCATCTCTCCACGGCTTTTCAGACGCTTTGCAAGAATCGCTCCATCCTCTTTTCGGATCACCGGCACCATTTCAATTATCCCCTTTCAGGCGCAGCGCTGCATCCATTCCTTCAATCAGCTCGCGCATTCTTTCCCTTTTGGTTTTCAGACTTACACGGTTGCACACAAGCCGCGCAGAACAGCTGCACACCTCTTCCAGTACCTCAAGCCCGTTTGCCTTCAGCGTGGCTCCGCTTTCCACAATATCAAGAATGACATCGCTCAGTCCGATCACCGGACCAAGTTCCACCGAGCCATGCAGCTCGATGATCTCGATGGTTTCTCCCCTGGCGGACCAGAAGGATCTGGCAATCCGCGGATATTTGGTGGCCACGCGGAACGTGGCATGGCTGACGCTCTGCTCCTTGGGCTTGGGATACCCGGCCACGCAGAGCCGGCACGCACCGAACCCCAGGTCCAGGACTTCATACAGCGGTCTTCCGGCTTCCATTAGCGTGTCTTTTCCCACCACGCCCAGGTCCGCCACGCCGTGGTCCACATACGTCGGAACGTCGCTGGGCTTGACCAGAATGAAGCGAAGCCGGTCTTCCGGCAGCTCAATAACCAGCTGTCGTCCGGGATTTCTCGGCTCCGTGCAGTCAATCCCCATGCTTTCCAGGAGCTCAAAGGTCTTCTCCGCAAGGCGGCCCTTGGCAAGGGCAAGGGTAATCATTTCCTTCATGGTCAGCACCCCTTTCCTTCCAGATAGACCATATTCCTGCACAGACCCATGGCCTGACGCTTTTCCATGCTCTCCCGGGTGGCTCCGTAAACCAGGGCTGCGCTTCTTCCACGGCTGCGCTCCGCCCATACCCGGGCAATGGCCGCGTCCAGCTCACCGGGCGCAAACCCCACTTCCAGATCCGGAACCGGCATTTCAAACGCCATTCCCTGACGTTCCAGAGCAATCAGCGCCAGCTTCAGATTCATGGCAAAACCGACAGCCGGCACGTCACGTCCGAACCTTGCGGGAAGACCATCATAGCGTCCGCCCGACAGAAGCACCTGTCCCAGTGTCCCTGTCTGCACCCGGAAAACCGTGCCGGAATAGTAGGCGGCCTCCTGTGCCATGCCCAGATCGTAGGAGATTTCCTCATGAATCCCCCATGTTCTCAGCATGTCCACCACCTGGCGGAGATTCCTGAGCGCCGACAGGCAGACTTCACTTTCCGTCATGCTCTCCGCCGTCTCCAGTACGCGCTCATCCCCGTACAGCATGGGAAGCCGCATCAGCTTTCCGGAAAGATCCTCAGGAAGATTCCGTCCATGGAGGTAGATCTGAATGCCCAGCGAATTCTTCTCCTCCACCAGCGAACGCACTTCTGAAACGTCTTCCGGTGAAAGCCCAGCCTCCTCCATGAATCCGGAAAAGAAAGCAGCCTGGCCAAGCTCCAGCTGGAAATCCCTGATTCCCGCACTGCGAAGGCTTTCCACTGCCAGGGCAATCACTTCCGCATCCGCTTCCGGTCCTTTGACACCCATGAGTTCCACGCCGGCCTGAGTCTGTTCCGAGAGCATGGAAAGTGTATCCCGCTCATATTTGCATGCATTCTGAAGATAGCACAGACGCAGAGGCAGCTGCTGATCCTTCAGCCGTCCAGCAGCAAGCCTCGCCGCTGGCATGGTGCTGTCAGGACGCACAGCCAGAATCTGTCCTTCCTGATCAAATGTCTTCCATACATGCTCCGGCCGGAAGCCCCAGGTTTCATCGCTCAGGGCTTCATAGTATTCCAGGATGGGCGTTTCTATCTCCTGATAGCCCCATCTCGTAAACAGTTCCCGCAGTTCGCTCTCGAGCATCCGCTTGGCACGGCACTCAGAGGGCAGGGTATCCTGCATTCCGCCGGGAATCTGAAGTCGTCCTCTCGTCATACTGCCTCCGATTTATCGTGTTAAAGTGGTAACGTGTGAAATTCTACTTCATCCGCCGCCATCTGTCAAGGTCATGCCTTCCTGAAATTATACGTACAATCTTCTTCCTGCACAAGGTTTCCCATGCCCCGGGCGGATGAAAAAACCGGAACCGGCGTACTGCCGATTCCGGACATGATGCGGTATTGTCTGCAGATCAGTTGTTCTGCATGAAAGCAAGGACTTCTGCGGGAGAGATGACTGTGCTGTAGCGCGTTTCACCCACTACAAGCTCCAGACTCACTTCCTTCTCAGTATCCTGAAGTTCAAACAGCTGAGCGGACTTGCCGAATCCGCCGATAGGCGCATATCCGAACTGAGTCATGGGGAAAGCGTATCCGTCCGTATCGGCAGGATCCGTCAGCTTGATCCACTCGTCCACATCAATGATGCCAAAACGGGGCGGATCAGTGACCAGATCATTGAAATCAATCGATTTGATTTCCTTTCCGTTCTGGTAGGCCCGCAGCCCGGGTGTTGCAGCGGTTCCGATGGTCCCGATGTTCTCCACGTCCTGGGTGACAATCAGATAATCCTTTTCCTCGGAAGCGTCATGCCAGACAGCGCAGCCTTTTACTGTGAAGCGGTACAGAAAGCCGATGGCCTCCGTGCCAACCTCATATGTCCACTCTTCCAGCGGGAAGAAGGCTCTTTCCTGGGATTCCACCGGAGCTTCCACATCAAAGGAACCGCTCATCAGGGTAAGCAAAACCATCATCAGAGACAGTACTTTTAACATTCCGATCCACTTCCTTTTTTTCTGTTATGATTGATTTTAGCACAGGACATATGCATTTTCCAGTCTGTCAGCCATTTTCAGCACAAACAGACTGTTTTTTCCACGTTTCACGCCGTCTCATCACATGAATTCAAGCAGTTCCCTGCGAACATCATCCATCCGGCTGTCTGACAGACCGAAATCCATCTCCTTGTAGCTCCAGGCACAGCGCGCAATGCCGAAGCGTTCAAATGCCGCATGAATCTGCCTGTACCATTTGAGTGCTTCCTCCGGTGCGGCACGGTCAATCACGCCGTACTCCCCGCAGTACAGTTCCGTCCCGTTTTTCTCTGCTGCCCTGACTGCAGGCTCAAAGACTTTTTCAAAAAAGTCCGCCTCCACTCCGGCCTCATCCCATGTAAGACGCACGCTCTGATCGAGATCGCGAACCCAGTAGGCACCCTGATGCGTGAACTTCAGCGGCTCATAGCAGTGAAAATTGTACACCACCCGGGCGTCTGCCGGCGGATCCAGTGCAGGAACCGCGTGGGCACTGTTGTTATGATACCCGCCTACCAGAATCACATGATCCGGCGCATGACGCCGGATTCTGCGGATACACTCCGCGGCAATCCTGTTCCAGGCATCCATAAAGGACGGGTCTGTCACTTCATTGAGTAGTTCAAACGCCACATGATCAGGGTCATCCGCGAATCTGGAAGCCATTTCCTCCCAGAGCCGGTAAAACCGCTCCTGATACACTTCACTGCTGAAGAAACCGGTTTCCTGTTCCCCTTCATCAAAGGAGAAGCCGGCTGTCTTGTGCAGATCAATCACCAGATTCAGCCCGTGCTTCCGGCACCAGGACCAGGCTGTCCGTATCCGGCTGAACCCCTCCTCCTTCATGCCTGTTCCGTCCGCATTTTCCAGCACATTGTAATCCACGGGCAGACGGACGTGGTCCAGGCCCCAGGAAGCAATCCGGGCAATATCCTCCTCCCGGATAAACGTATCCAGACGTTCCCTTGAATAATCACACTGACTCAGCCACCCGCCAAGGTTCACACCCCGGGCAAATCCCATTTCCTTCAGCATAGCTGTCGCTCCCTTTTTCATATACATGGATATACGCACAAATCCATGTCTTCATCTGGATTATACGCGCATCCACTTTCTCCGCGCAATACTCCGGGAATCATCATTTTCTCACATTGCATTGACTTTGAGTCCACTTCAACCTGTATAATGCAGCAAATCCCGTACGCATTCCGCCTGCTTCTCCTCCTGTCTCCGCGCTGTCATCCCAGCCAGAAGAAACAGACCCATCCGCAAAGAAAGAAGGGCCATGCACTATGGAACCATTCCGCCATTTCAGTGTTGCCAGCTATATGTTCGCTTGACCGCCGGCGTCGCCGGGGATTCGGATGACCGCTGGGTGTTCACCGAAGACAATCCGGCCCGGGAACTGATGACTGCTGCACACCTTGCCTGTATTTCGCGTGCTCTGGCTGATTTCAATCCTGAACTCTCCCGGGAGGCGCTGGACGTGTCCACGCATCTGATGCTTCATACGCGTCTTACCGACGATCTCCCTGTCCGCACAGCCAGGCTTCACGCCGCAGCGGAGCTTCTTCTGACTACCGGAGAAAACAGGTATTCTGATATTCTGATGTCAGAGACTGACCGGATCTCAGAAAACATGAAGCGTCTTGGATGGATCGCTGCACGTGTTGCGGACCGTCTGCCTCCGTCTTTCACGGCGGCAATCTATCCTGCTCTCAGGGCGTGGAGAGCCGAACTGGATTCCCTTTCATCGGAAACTCCCTACGGCGTCCCGTACCGACCGCACATATGGGGTGCCGGATGGATGATTCAGCAGATGGGCTGCGAACATTATTTCCTCACCAGGGCTTTCCCGGACCTCTTTCCCCCGGAGCTCACCTGCCGCGCCCTTGATTTTGTGCTGGGCTGTCATCCGGGAAACAGTGTTTCCTTTGCCTCCGGCGTCGGTGCATCCTCCGTAACCACAGCCTACGGATTCAATCGCGCAGACGCATCCTATATTCCGGGCGGCGTTGTCTCGGGAACAGCGCTGATCAAACCGGATTTTCCGGAACTCAAGCAATGGCCCTATCTTTGGCAGCAGACGGAATACGTGCTCGGCGGCGGTTCTTCCCTGTTCCTTTTCCTGGTTCTCGCCGTGCAGGATCTGCTGAAACAGCCATAAAAGTCTTCTTCACTTCAAAACCGGTTCAGCACACTCATGCTGAACCGGTTTCCTTTGCTGATCATGG
>CAMNDE010000079.1:0-12872 GCA_946534895.1 uncultured Clostridia bacterium | reverse complement strand
TGTCGTGTCCAGGTTATGCACGATATCCACCAGTTCCCGGGCCACTCTCGCCAGTCTGGAGGCGTCCGGCTTCCGGGGATCGTACATCCGTTCCGCGGCCGGCTTTCCGGCATCATTGTTTCCGAGCATTTCCCTGAACAGAGGCGTCACATAGGGATCGTTGGGATAATCAATCTCATTGCCGATGGACCAGAGAATGATGCTGGGATGATTCCGGTCCCGGCGCACCATGCTCTCCAGGTCGATCCGGTGCCATGTCGGGAAGTCCGAACCATATCCGAAATGCTTGGGCGGATACACATTGTGTCCCTGCCACCATTTGTTCTTGATGCCTTCCCATTCGTCAAAGGCCTCATCCATGACCAGGAAGCCCAGTTCATCGCACAGGTCCAGAAGGTCCGGATCCGGCGGATTATGCGCTGTGCGGATGGCATTGACACCGCAGCGCTTGAAGACCTTCAGGCGGCGGGCCCAGACATTCTTCGGCACAGCCGCGCCGAGACAGCCCGCGTCATGGTGCACGCACACACCCTTGAGCTTCATGCTCACTCCGTTCAGGAAGAACCCGTGATCCGGGTCAAAGCGGAAGGTCCGGATGCCCACAGGAATGCGTTTTTCATCCCGCACTTCCCCGTCCTGGCATACCTGGCCCACCAGCGTGTACAGCACCGGAACATCCGGGCTCCACAGGCTCACTTTGCCAGTCGTAAGCTTTGTGCACTTCTGATCGCAGGCTGCCTCTGTCCCGGCAATCACGTGCCCGGCCTGGTCCTCGAGCTGGAAGCGGACAGTCTGCCCGCCCAGCGTCTCCCAGGAAATGTCCAGCACGGCCTTCTCCGCGTCCGCTTCCGCCGTGCTCACAAAGATGCCGTCGGTCGCAAAGCATGTCATATCGGAGATTTCCAGCATCACATGACGGTCAATGCCGCTGCCGGTATACCAGCGGGAATCCGCCACGTCCTCATGCTCCACGCGCACGGCGAGCACGTTTTCGCCCGCATGCGCAAACTCGCTGATATCCATGGTAAATGAGGTGTAGCCATAGGCATGCTCACCCAGGTAATTGCTGTTGATCCAGACCCGGGCGTGCTTGTAGATGCCCTGAAAGGTCACACGGACCCGTTTGCCTTCCACGCCTTCGGGCAGCACAAAATGCTTCCGGTACCATCCGGTCCCGCCGGGCAGATACCCGGTTCCGCTGGCCCAGCACCGGTCGAAAGGCTGCTCCACCGCCCAGTCGTGCGGCAGATTCACCCGTTTCCATGCCCTGTCATCATATCCCATGAAGTCAGCATCCGCGGCTTCGCCGGAATGAAACAGCCAGGATGCATCCAATCTGCTCTGTTCAGCCATGGTTTCCCTCCATTGTCTTCAGAAAAGGGATGCCGCCCGCAGGCGGCATCCCCTCGGAATCCGTTACTTGGATTACTTCTTGTACACAGCGTCCAGCTGGCTCTGGATTTCGGTCATCACCATTTCGATGCCGGCATCCTGCAGAGCCTGACGGAACTCAGCCACCAGAGCTTCGGGATCGTCGTTCATACCGAAGACGATACGAGGCATATAGGTGTTGTACACATTGGACAGGTTGTCCATGAACACGCCCACGTTGGAGTTGTCATAGATGTACTGGCCATAAGGATAGTCGATCTTGACTTCGTCATACTTGGCATACAGCTCTTCGATGGCATCCCAGTCGAGCTGAGCGTTTCTGTACTCCAGATCGTCGTTGCGGCCCCACCAGAAGTTGAAGGACACGCCGTCGGTGCTGTCTTCGAAGCCTTCAGGACGGGAGAACAGGCCGTTCTCGTCCACAGTGTACATTTCACCCTCGAAACCATACTGCATGAGGTGATAGATTTCGGGGTCATTGCGCATGAGGTCATAGACCATCAGAGCGCGCTCGGGGTTCTTGCTCTGGGCAGCCACAGCCATGGCACCATGGGTGATGTTCAGAGCGATCAGGTTGCTCTGCTCTTCGCCGAACCAGAAGAAGCCGAGGTCAGAACCGGGCTGCTTGCGTTCCATGGTGGTGCGCTCGCCGGTCCAGGTCTGGGTGTGATGCTGATGAGCAGCAGTCTTGCCCTCTTCCATTTCAGCAGCCACGTCGCCAGTGTAGTTCAGAACGTCAGCACGCCAGTAGCCGGCGTCTGCCCACTTCTTCATTTCCTTGGCGAAGTTGACCAGTTCGTCGCCTTCCAGATAATAGCGGCTCAGGGTGTAGGGATTTTCCTTGCTCTCGCCGTAGAAGATGGGTACCGGGAAGCCTTCAATGGCGATGTTGCCGGTGTGAGAAGCCTGCCAGCCGCCAGCCATCTGGGGGCTGTAGGAGGAACCGTTGCCGTTGGCATCCCACGGGATGACGCCTTCCTTGTTGTCCTTCACATACTGGAAGTACACACCCAGGTCAGCCCAGGAATGCACGCCGTTTTCCAGACCGGCTTCACGGGCCCAGTCACGACGATACATGAAGCCGTGGTTGGTCCACTGTGCATAGTTGTCTTCGGGCATGAGATAGATCTCGCCGTTGTACTTGCACAGATCCCAGTGAGCAGCGGAAACGCTCTCCCAGGTCTTGGGAGCATAGGTCTTCAGCATGTCTTCGCTCAGGGGCATGAAAGCACCCTTCTGGCTGTTGGGCCATGCATCCAGCCAGTCAGTGGCGGTACCGATCAGGTCGATGTCGCCGCTCTGGGTGGCCAGGGCCAGGTTGTACTGAGTCTGCCAGTCGGTCCACTCGATCCAGCGGAACTCGAGCTCGGCATTCACCTTTTCGGTGAGCAGCTCGTTGATCTTGGCCAGCACTTCATCAGTGCGGTTGGTGGGCTTGTCGCCGGTGACCAGGTATACGATCTTCACGTGATTGGACGTGTCAATCGCGCTGTCAGCCATGGCAGGCAGCATGCAGAGCATCATGGCCAGAGCCATCAGCAGAGCAATCAGTTTCTTCATAAGGCATATCCTCCTTGATTATATTTCTATACGGCAAAGCCGTTTAGAAACGGTTCTCAGCCCTTCACGGCACCGACGGTGAGGCCGGCCACGAAATACTTCTGCACGAAGGGGTACAGCAGAATGATGGGACCGGTGGCCACCACGGCCGTTGCCATTTTCAGGGTTTCTCCGGGCAGGTCTTCAATCACAACGTTGGAGCCGGCCACAGAGTTTTTCAGGCTCGCCACCTTGTTGATGACGTTGTAGAGGTGATACTGCAGGGGTCTGTACTCCACCTTGGAGGTGAGGAACAGGGATGAATAGTACCATTCATTCCAGTAGCTCAGAGCCAGGAACAGGCCGATGGTGGCCAGAGCCGGCTTCAGGGAAGGCAGGATCAGGGCATAGAAGATCTTGAAATCGCCTGCGCCGTCAATCTTGCCGGATTCCGTGATCTCATGGGGAATCGCCTTGACAAAGTTCTTCATCAGAACGATCAGCCAGGGGCTCATGAGCAGCGGGAGCAGAATGGCGAAATAGCTGTCTCTCAGGTTCAGGGTCTGCACCATCAGCAGATAGAAAGGAACAAGACCGGCCGAGAACAGGGATGTGAAATAGATGTAGAACATGATCCCGTTGCGGTAGGGGAAGTCCTTGCGCTGCAGGGCGTAGCCCGTCATGGAAATGATGAACAGGCCGACGGCCGTGCCGATGCCCGCCAGGCAGATGGTGACGATATAGGCGCCGATCATCTGGTCCGGGGACCGGAACAGCAGTGCATAGGAATAGGTAGAGAAATCCGTGGGCCACAGCGTGAAGCCGGAGCGCCGGATGGCATCCTCAGTGGAGAAGGACGATGCGATGATCATCCAGAAAGGCAGAATGCAGATCACGCAGAAGACAGTGACCAGTACATAGGTGATGATATTGATGATGATCTGGGATGAATCCTTCTTGATCTTCGTGGTATGCATCTGTCTGGGCTGTGTATTTGTCATGACTCTTACTTCCTTTCCTGCATGCTCAGAACAGAGCGTAGTCCGGATCCAGGTGCTTCACGAAGGCGTTGGCACCCAGCACGATGAAGAAGCCAACCACACTCTGGAACAGACCCACGGCGCTGGACTGGGAGAAGTTGAAGCTGTTCATCATGGAACGGTACACATACGTCTCAATGATATCCGTGGTCTTGAACAGCATGGAGTTGTTGCCGACCAGGTTGTAGAACAGACCGAAATTGCCCTTGAGAATGCCGCCGATGGCGAAGAGGAAGAGAATGATGACAGTGGGTTTCAGGGTCGGAAGCGTGATGTAGCGGATGCGCTGCCATGCATTGGCACCGTCGATCTGCGCAGCTTCCATCATGGAGGAATCCATGCCGGTGATGGCCGCGAAGTACACGACGGTTCCATAGCCCGTGGACTTCCACAGGTTCACCAGCACGATGATGAACGGCCAGGCCGCCGCATTCTGGTACACCTTGGGCATTTCCCCGCCCAGGGCTCTCACCAGATGGGAGATGAAGCCGTAGTCATAGTTCAGGAGGTTGTACACAAGCAGGGACACCAGAACGTCGGAAATGAAGTAGGGCAGGAACATGACGGACTGGCTGACCTTCTTGTAGGTCTTGGCCTGGACTTCATTGAGCAGGATGGCGAAGGCAAGCTGCACCACATTGCCCAGAATAATGAAGGCCAGGTTGTACAGAATCGTGTTGCGCAGCAGAAGACCCAGCTGTCCGGAAATGAACAGGAACTGGAAGTTCTTCAGGCCCACAAAATCGCTGCCGAAAATGCCCTTGTTGTACTGAAAATTGGTAAAGGCAATGTAGGCACCCGGCATGGGCATATAGGAGAAAATAAAAAAGAAGATGATTGCCGGCAGGCACATGAGAATCAGCGTACGATTCTGACCGATGGTGTGCCATACAGAAGGCTTTCTTCCGAGGTTTCCCTGATTCACGACTTTTTTCTGCATGAATCCACATCCTCCCGATTCTATTTTTCCGGAATCGGTCTCTCATCACAAAAACAGGACTGTTTTTATTTTTGAAACCGGTTTCAAAACTTGCCGTACAAATATCGGCTCCAAGTTCAAGACCCCGTATCTGTACATACCAATTGCTTCGACAGGATTTTAGCACCACTGTATGGATAACGCAATAGGCTAGTTATCTAATTTTCGCTGTTTTCTGACCATTTTGACAGGTTTTCATCCATTGGCAGGCGCCGCGCAGGAATTCCGCTCGGTGATGAACACCGGGATTCTCTGGTTTTCCGGGTACGCTTCCATATCCCCTTCGAACAGGCACGCATCCAGCAGAAGGGACGCGTACGCCTCATAGTTGTAGCCCACCGAGGTCAGCTTCGGGGTGGTGATGCCGGAAATATAGGTGTCGTCAAATCCCATGACCGAGACATCCTCGGGCACGCGCAGACCCATCCCCTGAAGGCCCTGGAGAATGCCGGCCGAGACCATGTCATTCATGCCGAGCACGGCCGTGGGCCGGTCGCTGCCGGACATGATCGCCCGTATGCTCTCAATGCCGGACTCCATGCCGTAGTCCGCGCCTTCCACCAGCCAGTCTTCCCGGACTTCAATGCCCAGTTCCGCCATCACCTTTCTGAAGGTCCGCAGGCGTTCCATGGTCCCGTAATACGGGCTTCCCGCATAGACATACCCGATCTTCCTGTGCCCCAGGTCCGCCAGGTACCGCAGCGCCTTTTCCATGGACATGCTGTGATCCACCGCCACGCCGGGAATCCCGGGCATGGGACTGCGGGAGCCCACCACCAGGCGCACACTCTCCCGGGTTGCTCTGAGCAGGTCCATAAACGCGGGATCCGGCACTTCCAGGTCCACGCGTCCCCCGGCGATGATGACCGCCTCCGGGCGCATCTCCTGCATGCGCATCATAACGGACTCCTCGTACTGCGGTCTGGAATAGGTGTTCATGACCATGCTCACATATCCCCTGCGGTAGGCTTCGCTCTGACAGGCCGCAAACAGGCTGTTGTAGTACGAGTTTCCCGTATGCGCCACCATGATGCCGATCATCCGGTTGCGGTTTTCCGACAGCGCGCGCGCAAAGGCATTGGGCTGGAAATTCATCTGCCGGATGACTTCCAGCACCCGCTCCCTTTTGACAGAGCGCACTCTCGCCGTCCCCGTGAGGATCCGGGAAACGGTGGCCGGGGAAACCCCGGCCTCGCGTGCCACATCATAGATGGTGACATGCTTTTTGGTCATATCCATCCCTCTTTTCCGCTCAATAGGCAATCATGGGAAGGCTCCGGGGCCGCTCCGCAAACGGCTCTTCCGCGCCTGTAAGTATGCCCGGCACTGCCCGTGCCGTGCTTTCCACAGCCCCGGCCATGTCCGGATACGGCTGCAGGCAGATGTCCATCAGCCCGATCTGATAATTCTCCCCGTCAAACCGGCCGAGTGCGAACTGGTCATAGCACTGGAACCAGTGACAGCCCACACCCTGGGGATGCGCGGCCACGCGCTCCGTGTAATACCGGTAGGCCTTTGCTCGCTCCGCCTGGTTTTCCACCGCCTCAAGGCCCGTGGCCGTGAGACCCCGGTCCAGCGCACCGAAATGGAATTCCCCGATCATGACCGGGAGGTCCACTTTCAGTTCCCGCACCCTTTCCAGGGCCGGCGTGGGATCCTGGGCATAGCAGTTGATGGAGAACACGTCAAAGCAGTCCCAGCCGGACACCAGCAGCGGGTCCGAAATCCAGGCCCAGCGCATGCCGAGAATCATATGGTTCCGGTCGATCTCCCGGCAGGCCTTTACAGGGATCTCCACATAGGCGCGGTTCAGCTGCCCGGAAAACGCGCGCTGGTCCGCCATGGCCTGTGCGGACAGGGCGGACGCCTTGTCCAGGGGCTTTTCCAGGTCTTCAAAGGACGCAAACGCATGGTTCCACGCCCGGCTCAGGGCTTCCGGCGCTTTATATCTGTCCTGCAGGAAGCGGATCAGGGCGCGCTTGCACCAGGTCATCTCCGGATCGCGCAGTACTTCATCCGCGATCACCAGTTCGTCCACAAAAGCCCAGGAAGGCTCATTGCGCAGGAAATACCCGATCATCCACGGGTCTTCCGCCCGTGCCTTCAGGGACTGGGCACAGGCCCGGGCATCCTCCGCGTACTCAGGGCTGAGCACGTCCGGGAAATCCCGGAAGATCCTGTGCTGCGTGTCCGGGAACCGCTCAAGGCTTGTGACATAGGGCATGGCGCCGTACAGCGCGGGATCCGACCAGTTGCCCAGCGTGTTCATGCCCATGCGCTTCAGCTGGCCCACCACCATGCGCTTCCATACGCTGTACCAGTCCCGGCCGAAAGCGGCCTTGAGATTGGCGCGCTCAAAGGACACCAGCCGCCCCTGCCTGCGGTTTTCCCAGCCCGTGCGGCGCATGTCCTCGTACAGTTCCGGATCTTCCCCGGGCAGGTCCACAATCTCCTCCAGGCCGTCAATGCGTCCGTCGCACCGGGCCACCACGCAGTCAGGGCCCATGCTGAAAAACGCATGCCCGTCCGGGTCCAGAAGATACCAGCGTCCGTCCCGGCACACCCGGCTGAAAAATCCGGTGCCCGCCTGCATCGGCATTTGGCGGTATCCGCCCCAGGCTGTGAACATGTTTCCGGGATATATGCTTTCCTTTTCCGCCTCCGCGCGCAGTGTCCGGTTCAGGCTTTCCCGGTCATGCACCTTTCCGGGCCATTCCCGGAGCGCGTACTGGCCGAAGGCATCGATCTGCTTCTGTCCGGAAACCTTGTCCCGGACTTCAGGCGTTTCGGACCATTCCATGCTCTCCAGCCGGACCTCGACAGGCTGCGCACCGGGCATGGATACAAGACGGAGCTCACGTATCTCCTCCCTGGCAATGCGCGAGCCGTGCACCACAATCTTCTGCATGCCCGCCGGATGCCCGGGAAACAGGATATGCCCGTCCAGCCAGTTCAGGTCCAGACAGACATGTGCGCGGATCTTCGGCGCCAGACCGAAGCGCACCACCACGCTGGGCTTCGGTTCCCCGCCGAAAGCCTGCAGTTCAAAGGCCTGGCTGTGTCCACCGGTCACTTCCATGCACAGGTTCAGATAGCGCATGTTCTTTTCCGGAAGCGCCAGCACCCAGCCGCCCCCGCAGGATTCCAGCATATAAAGAGAGTCCGCATCCTGTGACGCGTGAAACAGAACGGTTTCCATTCTTTCCGTCTCCCATATTTCATGTTATGCGGTCGCTGCCGATTCATCCCTGAGAGTATACCATATTGTTGGCTCCGGGAAAATCCGGGACGGAAACTCTTTTCATCCGCGCGCGCTGCGCGCACGGAAAAAGGATGCCCGCACATTTGCGCAGACATCCTTTCATGAATCATTCCAGGGACATTAGCCTTCACTGTCCGGTGCCTTTTCCAGTATGGTCACCGCACGTTTTTCCATATCCCAGTCATATTTCCGGCGGTCCCTGAGCACGCCGGAGAACTGGCCGATGCTTTCCATGACGGAGGGATCCATGACCTTGCGCTCCACCAAAAGCTCCCAGAGCTCGGGAATGGTCAGCGTTTTTCCGCCGTAGCCCTGCAGAAGGAGCCAGTCCCAGAGCACATCCTGCAGAAGTCTTGTCTCTCCGGTATCCTCCACCAGGAAGGAATGCAGGTTGTTGTAGTCATAGATGCCGAAGGAGCGGATGGTTCTCGCGCCGATCCGGTCATGATAGAAAATGCACATCTGCTGGAGCAGGAGTGATGTCCATTTCAGGTCCCGGTAGGGCACGGCCGGCAGATGCTCCTGCAGCCAGGCATCCGTAATCTCGCGGAACACCACGATCCCGCTGTGCTCCTTCAGCAGAGCCCCCAGGGACGCCCGGACGCCGTCGAACCACGCGTCAGTCAGCTTGAGCTTTTCCGCCATGATATACGTATCCGGCTGATAGATATAGAAGGCAGGCTCCTCGCACAGGCGCATGTTATACTTGAGGCTGTTGGTCTTGTAGCCCAGGAAGGTGAAGCGCTCCTTCAGCTCCTCATAGGTGATGGGCCGGTCCAGTTTCCGGCAGAACTCGGTCACCTGGCCGTAGAAGGAAATGTCTTCCCTGCCACGCTTGGTGCTCACGCTCTGGCTGTGCAGATGGAAATGCCAGTCAGCATCCCGGTAATGCACCTTTTCAAACAGATGGCGGCACAGATAGAACACATCGTCCTCCGAGTCCATCCGGTTTTCCGTCAGGAAATCCTGGACCACCGGCTGGCACGTGGCATACAGCGCGTTCTTGCGCAGCACGCCGTACTCGGCCATCATGGGTGCCACCACATCATAGATCCGGTCCCTGGCGCTTTCCCAGCCCACCATGGCGGACTCATGGATCAGACGGTCGTGCATGACCACGATCCTCGGGTCCTGCTGCAGGAGGGTCAGCTGCTGGCGCGTCACATGGAACTTGCTGTGCAGTGCATTGACGCTGGTGCCCTTGAGTCCGCAGCTGCTGACATAATCCACCACTTCCTCGAAAGAAGCCATACGGCGCGGGCGCTGGTTCTTTTCCCTGGGCTTGCGGGCGGCCAGCTCTTCCTGGCGCTTGGCCTGCATGGCACGTCCACCCTCGGAGTCCAGGCGCGCGATCTGCGGCCGGTCCATCTCATAGCGTCCCGGCGCAATGCAGCCCAGAAAGCTGTACATGGCAAACTGGGTGCGGATGAAAATCCGGCTGAGCACTTCCGGATACTTTTTCTGGCAGATGTTCAGAAGCTCTTCCGCCGTGTGCGGCCTGCCGTCACGGATCATCTCATCGGCTTCCGCGATGATCGCGTTCTTTTCCTCTTCCGTGATCTTCAGGCGGCTCAGGTGCATATAACTGCCGAAATAGTTCACCACGTCCGGCGTCATGAGCGCATAGCTGATGGCTATGTCCGGAACGCCCTGGAAGCGGCCGGACAGCTCCACCTTGGTCACCGGCTCATCGTATTCCTTCACGGCCTCCACGATGATGTCCTGGATTTTCGTCACCTTTCCGGTTTCCGTGACATAGTCGCGGGTGAACTCATAGCCTTCGCCCAGGTCCGCCTTCAGCACGCCCTGCAGATAGAACCGGTTGTCCACGCCGTAGGCGAGCAGTTTTTCCCGGAACACCGAAAACAGGGTATTGAACATGTAGCTCTGCTGGCCGGCTTCGCGCATGTATGTCTTGATCTCCTCCAGCAGCTGCGGCGGGATCACGCGGTGCTTCACCGGGCGGTAAATGCCGCGTCCGCAGAGCATGCCGATGCGGCCGATCACCGCCGTCAGGGCATGGTCCTGGGGCGGAAGCTGGACCGCAGTCCCGTAGATTTCCTCCGCATGCCGCCGGAATTCCGCCAGGGTTTCCTTATCATAGATATACACGCCTTCGGGGTAGAAGCGCTCCATGATGCCGCTGCAGACATTGTGGATGCGCACCTTGCCCCGGTGCCAGCTGTTGCCCCGGTACTCATACACGCTCCTGATGGTCGCCAGCACCGTGCTCTCCTCAAGCTTCCGGGAAGCGGCCTGGTCAAGATAGCTCTGCAGCTGCTGGTCCGGAAACACGCTGGGCATTTCATTGACGAACAGCCCGGCCTGCCGGAGCGCTTCGTCATGGCGGGTCCCGAAAACAAAGCTTGCAAGCTTTTCGTGGTACCGGAACAGCGTGGACTGGTCGGCGATCTGCTGGAACATATAGAAATAGGCTTCCATGTCATCGCCGAAGTACCGGGTAAGCTCTTCCCGCCGGATCACTTCGCGTCCGTTTTCCATGGCATAGATTTTTCCAAGAAGCCGCTCGCCGTCCCGGTTCGCAAACTCTTCCACGCACCTTACACTGATCTGCCGGATCCGTTCCCGGGTCAGCCCATGGGTCTTGGAAATGGATTCCAGCGTCTCCCCGCCTGCCCTGCGCTTGAGAATATCCCACCAGTTTTCGTGCTTTTCCATATCCCGGCGCATTTCATTGATATCGGATTCCAGATCAAATCCCGACCAGCACAGAAAATCCTCTGCGGCCGGCATGAGGTTGCTGCTGATTTTCCGGTTCACGATGGAGGCAAGTGTATTCTTGGGATCATACAGCACGTCCCGCAGCTCCATGGCATCCTGGCTTTTTTCCGGCCAGATGTCCAGAAATGGAAGCAGTTTCAGATCGCCACGGCCTTCCGGCAGTTTTGCAATCAGTGCCTCAAGGTCCTTTTTCACAGATAATCCTCCTTCACCGCATCGGAAATCTGTCCCATGCGATGCTCTTGATATTCCAAATCACTGTTATTATTATAACAACATACTTATAAGTGCACAAGTCACTTGCCAAAAAAATTCTGACACACCTCTGTCTTCTTGTCTATCCCCAGAGGGGCTCTCTTTTTTGCAGAAAGTTCATCAATTTTGTGGAAAGCGTCCCCATATCGCCTGGCGTTTTCCACTTCATGCCTTGACAAAGCCTGTGCAAGTGCCTATGATACCGAAGATACCCGAAACGCAATGGATTGGAGGAAACAGAGCATGGCAGAGCTGACAATGGATAAGCTGGTAGCCCTGTGCAAAAACCGCGGCCTGATCTTCGCCGGAAGTGAGATTTACGGCGGTCTGGCCAACACCTGGGACTATGGTCCCCTGGGCGTGGAACTGAAGAACAACATCAAGAAGGCATGGTGGCAGAAGTTTGTCCAGGAAAGCAAGTACAACACCGGTCTGGACTGTGCCATTCTCATGAACCGTGAAGTCTGGGTGGCGTCCGGCCATGTGGGCGGATTCAATGATCCGCTGATGGACTGCCGCGACTGCAAGGCCCGCTTCCGTGCCGACAAGCTCATCGAGGATTTCACCCACGGCGAGGAAACCGGCGACGGCTGGTCCAACCAGGAGCTGGAAACCTTCATCGCCGAGCATGACATCAAGTGCCCGGTGTGCGGCCGCAAGAACTTCACCGGCATCCGCCAGTTCAACCTCATGTTCAAGACCCACTCGGGCGTGACGGAAGACTCCACCAACGAGATCTATCTCCGTCCCGAAACCGCCCAGGGCATTTTCGTCAACTTCCAGAACGTGATGCGCACCACCCGCAAGAAGCTGCCCGCCGGCATTGCCCAGATCGGCAAGTCCTTCCGCAATGAGATCACGCCCGGCAACTTCATCTTCCGCGTCCGCGAGTTCGAGCAGATGGAACTGGAGTTCTTCTGCAAGCCCGGCGAGGACCTGGAGTGGTTCAATTACTGGCGCTCCTTCTGCCGCGACTGGCTGGTCGCCCTGGGCATGAAGGAAGATCACCTGCGCCTGCGGGATCATGAGCCGGAAAAGCTGGCCTTCTATTCCAAGGCCACCACGGACTTCGAGTTCCTCTTCCCCTTCGGCTGGGGCGAGCTCTGGGGCGTGGCGGACCGCACGGACTATGACCTGACCCAGCATCAGGAGCATTCCGGCAAGTCCATGGAATACCTGGATCCCGTGACCAATGAGAAGTTCATCCCCTACTGCATCGAGCCCTCCCTGGGCGTGGACCGCGCTCTGCTGGCCTTCCTCTGCAATGCCTATGAAGAGGAAGAACTGGAAGGCGGAGACGTGCGCACCGTGCTGCATCTGCACCCGGCGCTGGCGCCCTTCAAGGCTGCCGTGCTCCCCCTGCAGAAGAACAAGCTGGGCGCCCTGGCCTCTTCCATCCATGAGGAGCTGAGCAAGTATTTCGCCGTGGACTATGACGAGACCGCTTCCATCGGCAAGCGCTACCGCCGTCAGGACGAAATCGGCACGCCCTTCGCCATCTGCGTGGACTTCGAGACCGAAGAAACCCAGACCGTCACCGTGCGTGACCGTGACACCATGCAGCAGGAGCGCGTGGCCATCAAGGACCTGCGCAGCTATATCGAGGAGCGCATGCGCTTCTGATCTTTCTTGGGTTTTCCGCAACAGAAAACGGCTGCCGTCG
>CAMNDE010000078.1:0-13826 GCA_946534895.1 uncultured Clostridia bacterium | reverse complement strand
TGAAAGCCGTTTGTCAAGGTGAAAACAGTCAAAATACAATCTCTATTCCCACTCGATGCTGGCCGGCGGTTTTGTTGTCACATCAAACACCACTCGGCTGGCCCGGGGGACTTCATTCACAATACGCGAAGATACGGTGGCAATAACATCATAGGGCAGGCGTGCCCAGTCTGCGGTCATGAAATCATCCGTGGTGACGGCACGCAGGGCGATGGTATAGTCATAGGTCCGTTCATCGCCCATGACTCCAACACTGTGGACGCCTGTCAGTACGGTAAAGTACTGGTTCACCTGGCGCTCCAGGCCGGCTTTGCTGATTTCATCGCGGAAAATGGCATCGCTTTCGCGGACAATGCGAACTTTTTCCGGTGTGATTTCACCGATTACACGGATGGCAAGTCCCGGTCCGGGGAAAGGCTGGCGCCACACCAGTTCCTTAGGAAGTCCCAGGGTTTCGCCCAGCGCACGGACTTCATCCTTGAACAGCATCCGCAGAGGCTCGATAAGTTCGGTAAACCCGAGCTCCTTGGGCAGGCCGCCTACATTGTGGTGACTCTTGATCACGGCCGCATTGGTGCCCTGGCCGCTCTCGATCACATCCGGATAGATGGTGCCCTGGGCGAAATAATCAAGCTTTCCGAGCTTTTTTGCTTCTTCCCGGAATACTTCAATAAAATCGCGGCCGATGATGTGGCGTTTCTGCTCCGGGTCGCTGACGCCGGCAAGATCCCTGAAAAAGCGTTCGGACGCATCGGCGCGGATAAAGCGGACCGGGAAGAGATGGCCGAATACATGACAGACCTGTTCGCTTTCCCCCTTGCGCAGCAGTCCGTGATCCACAAACACGCATGTCAGACGCTGGCCGATGGCCCGGTAGATGAGGGCGGCGGCCACAGAAGAGTCCACGCCGCCGGACAGTGCAAGCAGCACGGTGCCGTTTTCGCCGACGGCTTCCCGGACCTGGCGGATGGCGGACTCGGCAAAGGCATCCATGGTCCAGTCACCGCTGCAGTGGCAGATATCATACAGGAAATTGCGGATCAGCTTCCCGCCTTCTTCCGTATGCGTGACTTCGGGATGAAACTGTACGCCGTAAATCTGCTTTTCATCGTCTGCCATGGCGGCAACAGGGCAGTTCTCTGTTCCGGCAATGGCCCGGAAACCGCCGGGAAGCGCGCTTACCTGCCAGGTGTGACTCATCCAGCAGGATGAGATGGGACGCATGCCGGAGAGCAGGCCGGTCTGCTCCTTCATCTGGACGCTGACTCTGCCGTATTCCCTTTCCTTTGCCCGCTCCACGGTCCCGCCGAGCATATGGCTGGTCAGCTGCATGCCGTAGCAGATGCCGAGCACCGGGACGCCTGAGGTGAAGACCGCCGGATCGCACTGAGGCGCGTTCGCGTCATGCACGCTGGACGGTCCGCCGGAGAGAATGATGCCGACAGGATGGCGCTCGGCGATTTCCCGGGCCGGCATGTTCCAGGGAACCACTTCGGAATAGACGTGGTTTTCCCGTACCCGGCGGGCAATGAGCTGGGTGTACTGGCCGCCGAAGTCCAGGATGATGGTGGTTTCGTGTTTCTGCATAGGCATGTCTCCTGAAAAAAGTGTTATTTGCCGCTGTCTCCATAGTTGGCCAGCACTCTGGCGGACGGGTCATCCACGTCGCATCCGGGCCAGGACCTGTTGGGCATCCAGTAATCCGGGATCATGCGGGCCTGCCCGGGATAGTACTGTTCAAACAGCTCGCGGTAGAGAAGGCTTTCCTTGGTAAAGGGACGGCGGTAGTCATATTTCGACGAGCGAAGCGCAAATTCCTTGTCGGAATATGTCCTTTCTGCATAAGCCTTCAGATCGTTGACCATGCTGTGGCCCACGGCGTCGGAAAATGCGGCCTTCTGGCGCCACAGAATTTCGTCAGGCAGGATATGGTCCTCGGCAAAGGCCTTGCGGATGAGATACTTGCCCATCTGGTGCGTGTTCATTTTCAGCTCGGGATCAATGCTCATGGCGTAGCGCACGAACTTGAGATCCCCGAAGGGTACCCGTGCCTCCAGCGAGTTGACGGAAATGCATCGGTCCGCGCGCAGAACATCGTACACGTGCAGCTCCCGGATGCGCTTTTCGGCTTCTTCCTGGAAGGCAGCGGCGGACGGCGCGAAATCCGTGTACTTGTACCCGAACAGTTCGTCGGAGATTTCCCCGGTGAGCAGTACCCGGACATCCGTGTGCTCATGGATCCATCTGCAGACCAGATACATGCCGATGCTGGCACGGATGGTGGTGATGTCCCAGGTGCCGAGCAGTTCCACTACCCGGGGGAGAGCTTCCAGCACATCCTTCTCGCTGATGATGACCTCCGTGTGCTCGCTGCCGATGTAATCGGCTGCCATGCGGGCATACTTGAGGTCGATGGCGTCCAGGTCCATGCCGATGGCAAAGGTACGGATGGGATGGGGGAGCATGTTCTGGGCGATGGCGCATACCAGGGAAGAGTCAAGGCCGCCGGAGAGCAGGAACCCCACAGGCGCGTCGGCGTCCAGGCGCTTCTGCACGCCGTCCATGAGCAGCCGGCGCAGCTTGGCGCAGACCTCATCCTCGGTTTTCATGGTGAAGTAGCCCACATAGGCCGGGTCCGCGTACTGAATGAACTGTCCGTCCATCCAGTAGTGTCCCGGAGGAAAGGGCAGGATCTGCCCGCAGAGTCCCATGAGGTTCTTGGGCTCACTGGCAAAGGCCCATTCCCCGTCGGAGAGACGGCCGTAGTACAGGGGACGGATGCCGATAGGATCCCGGGCCGCGATCAGTTTTCCGGCCTGCCCGTCCCAGAGCAGTAGCGCAAACTCGGCGTCCAGGGTTTTGAACATTTCCACGCCGTATTCATGATACAGTGGCAGAAGAATTTCACAGTCGGACTGGCTCTGCAGTTCATATCTGGCCAGAAGACGGTCCCGCAGCGGGCGGAACCCATACAGTTCTCCGTTGCAGACCACCGCGTCCCGGTCCAGATGGAAGGGCTGCATGCCGCGCTCGTCCAGACCCATGATGGCCAGCCGGTGGAAGCCGAGATACCCGCCGGGAATCTCCTCAAACCGGCTCATGTCCGGTCCCCGGGACAGGGTGCGTTCAAAGCAGGTCTTCAGAAGTTCGGGATCGATCTGTCTGCTGGTTACGCCGAAAATGGAACACATAAAAGGCACCTCCGTTCATGGTCGGCTGTCGTTCTGATATTTCAGGACGAAGGCCGCCGCTCCGTGGTGCCACCTGATTTGCTTCTCTTTCCGGGCTCAGTCAAGCCCTGACGCTTGTAACGGGTCGTCTCCCCGCCGCCCCTACTGACCATCCGGCGTTCGGCTTGGGCTTGGAAGGGTTCTTCACCGGGATGTGCATACGGGATTTCCATCAGCGCCCGCTCTCTGGGATGCTCTGGGCCCGGCTACTCTGCTTCCGCATCGCTTTGTCTGTGAAATTGGGTGCATGGTAGCACGGCATGAAACCGGTGTCAAGAGGAAAAATGCAATTTCATGATTTGAAAATTGCACTTATTATGTAGTTTAAGGTTGGAAAACAGGAAAAACAGCAGGAATACAATCTGAAAACAGCAAAAACGCTTGACACGGTTTCCGGGCCGTGCTATATTCCCGCCAGACAGGGCAAGGGGGTCATGTCCAAGGACATTTCCCCCTGCCCTTTTTGTTTTTTGAGGAGGTAGCATCATGAGCAGATACACGAAAGAAGAGATTATCCGGATGGTGCGGGAAGACGATGTGGAATTCATCCGCATGCAGTTCACGGACATTTTCGGTCAGATGAAGAATGTGGCCATCACTGCCAGCCAGATTGAGAAGGCTGTGAACAATCAGATCATGATTGACGGAAGCAGCATTGAGGGCTTTGTGCGCATCAATGAAAGCGATCAGTATCTGCGGCCGGACCTGGACACCTTTGCGATTCTGCCCTGGCGTCCCCAGCACGGCAAGGTGGCCCGCCTGATCTGTGATGTGTATAACCCGGACGGCACGCCCTTTGCCGGCGATCCCCGGGGCGTCCTGAAAAAGGAACTCAAGCGGGCGGCGGACATGGGATATTCCTTCAACGTGGGTCCTGAGATGGAGTTTTTCCTCTTCCAGACGGATGAAAAAGGACGGCCCACCACCACCACCGGCGATGAAGCGGGATACTTCGACCTGGGTCCGCTGGATCACGGGGAGAGCACACGCCGGGAAATCTGCATGACACTGGAGCAGATGGGATTTGAGATTGAGGCCAGCCATCACGAGGTGGCCGCGGGCCAGCATGAGATCGATTTCAAGTATACGGATGCCCTGACCGCGGCGGACAACATCATGACCTTCAAGCTGGCGGTAAAGACCCTGGCTCAGAAGAACGGCCTGCATGCCACGTTCATGCCCAAGCCCGTGTTCGGCATCAACGGCAGCGGCATGCACACCAACATGAGTCTGTTCCGGGACGGGAAAAACGTGTTCGCGGATCCGGCGGACCGCCGGGGGCTGAGCGCGGAAGCCTATGCCTTTATTGCCGGCATTCTGGCCCATGTGCGGGGCATGGCGGCGGTCACGAACCCGCTGGTGAACAGTTACAAGCGTCTGGTGCCCGGTTACGAGGCGCCCTGCTATCTGGCCTGGAGCGCCAGCAACCGCAGTGCCCTGATCCGCATTCCTGCTTCCCGCGGCATGGGAACGCGTGTGGAACTCCGGTGCCCGGACCCGAGCTGCAACCCGTACCTGAACATGGCGGTGTGTCTGGCCGCGGGCCTGGACGGCATCGAAAAGGGCATGACACCGCCGGATGAAATTACGGAAAATATTTTCGCCATGGACCAGGCGGCACGGGAAGCGCGGGGCATCCGGAGTCTTCCGGGCACGCTGCGGGAAGCCATTGACTGCCTGAAGGCGGACGAGGTGATCTGTGAGTGCCTGGGCAGTCATGTGCTGAGTCAGTACGTGGAAGGCAAGGAAAAGGAATGGGATGCCTACCGCACCCACGTGAGCCGCTGGGAGACTGACCGCTACCTTGTGATGTACTGATCAGAAGAAAAAAGTGAAGGGAGATGAAACCGGTGGCCAGGATCATCATAGCGGGCGCGGCGGAAGAGCGGCGGACACAGGTGGCCCGGCTGCTGGCTTCCTCCGGCTTCACGGTGTTCCGGTGCGTCGGGGACGGCGGGGAACTGAGAAGATGCATCAACGAATGCCAGGACGGGATCGTGATTCTTCTCGGGGAACTGCCGGAATGCCAGGCGGATGACCTGTACTGGGATTACGGGGAAAGAATCCGGATCCTGCTGGTGGCCCGGCCGTCTGTGCTGGAGAAGAGCGAGCGTCCGGAGGTCTTCCGCCTGGCCATGCCGGTGTCAGGCCAGGCACTGCTTGGCGCGGTGAACATGCTTGAACAGATGCATCAGATGCACATGCCCAGACGCACCGGCGCGGACAGGGATGCGGTGGAGCAGGCCAAGGCCTGGCTTATGCGCACCAGGGGCATTTCCGAGCCGGAAGCGCACCGGATGCTGCAGAAGCACGCGATGGGGCACGGGCTCAGGATGGCGGATGAGGCAAGAAGAATTCTGAAGGAACGGGCAGAGTTGGAGGAATGAGCATGCAGGACCGGCAGTATCCCCTGTATCACCAGGAACTGGAGCATGAAAGCTGCGGCGTCGGCGCCATAGTGGACCTGAAATGCCGGGCGACGCACCGCACGGTGGATCAGGCCCTGTCGATCGTGGAGCGGCTGGCGCACCGGGCGGGCAGCGATGCCCTTGAGACCACCGGCGACGGCGTGGGCATCATGACTCAGCTTCCGCATGCCCTGTTTGAAGCGTGGGCACGGGAGGAGGGCGTTGCCCTGGGCCGGCCCGGGGAGTACGGCGTGGGCATGTTTTTCCTGCCGGAGGATGAGGTGGGCGTGCAGAATGTCTGCCGGATCTTTGAACAGCTCGCCGCATCCGAAGGCATTCCCGTGCTGGGCTGGCGGGATGTGCCCTGCCACCCTGCCCAGCTGGGCGCCGGGGCAAGGCGCAGCATGCCGCGCATACGCCAGTGTTTTCTGGGGCGGCCGGAACAGGTCCGGGAAGAAAGGGAGTTTGACCGGAAGCTGTATGTGCTGCGCCGCGTGTTTGAAAAACAGGATACGGATACCTATGTCTGCTCCCTGTCCTGCCGCACCATTGTCTACAAGGGCATGATGCTGGTAAGCCAGCTGCGCACGTTCTACGATGATCTGCAGGATGTGCGCTATATGTCGTCCATGGCCATGGTGCATTCCAGGTTCTCCACCAATACCTTTCCTTCCTGGAGCAAGGCACATCCCCAGCGCATGCTCTTGCACAACGGGGAGATCAATACCATCCGCGGCAATCACGACCGCATGAAGGCCCGGGAGGAGACCATGCGCTCGGCGGTGCTAGGCCCGGACATGGCCCGTGTGCTGCCCGTGGTCACCGAGGGCGGAAGCGACAGCCAGATGCTGGACAACACGCTGGAGTTTCTGGCCATGAACGGATTCCCGCTGCCGCTGGCCGGAATGATTCTGCTGCCGGAGCCCTGGCAGGGGGAGAAGGAGCAGACGCCCTGGCGGGACCTGTACCGCTACTATGCCACCATGATGGAGCCCTGGGACGGACCGGCGGCCATTCTGTATTCCGACGGGGACGTGGTGTGTGCGTCCCTGGACCGGAACGGACTGCGGCCGCTGAGATGCGCGCTGACGGATGACCGGCGGCTGATTCTATCCTCGGAGGCCGGCGTGCTGTTTGAGGAAAACGCGCACATCATAAGGCGCTGGAAGCTGAAAAGCGGGGACGTGCTGGAAGCGGATCTGCACACGGGCGAAATGCTGGAAAGCCGGGAGCTCAAGACGAGGTATGCCAGGGCCCGGCCTTATGGGGAATGGATGCGCCACCTGATCCGCCTGGAGGACGCGGGTGAAGCGGCTCAGGTGCCCGCGCCGCTTACGGAGGAAGAACGCAGCCGGCTGTGCCGGGCTTTTCATTATACATGGGAGGATGTGCAGATTATCCTGGTGCCCATGGCCGTGAACGGGAGCGAGCCCATCGGGTCCATGGGCGCGGACGAGCCGCTGGCCGTTCTTTCGAAAACGCATCCGGGACTGTCCGACTATTTCCGGCAGCGCTTCGCGCAGGTGACCAACCCGCCCATTGACGCGCTGCGCGAGGAAGTGAAGACGGACTGCAGCATCTATATCGGGGATGACGGGAATCTGCTCTCAGACGGACCGGACAACTGTACGGTTCTGGAGCTGAAGTCGCCGGTCCTGACCGAGGAAGCGCTGGCCAGAATCCGCGGCATGCGGCATCCGGCTTTTTCCGTGCGCGCTCTTTCCCTGGTCTATGAAAAGGAAGAAAGTCTTCAGGGGGCCGTGGACAGGCTGTTTTCGGCATGCGATCAGGCGTGCCTGGACGGAGTCAATATCCTGATCCTTTCAGACCGGGGCGTGGACAGCGGACATCTGGCCATTCCGTCACTTCTGGCGGTTTCCGCGCTGGAACAGCATCTGATCCGGATCCGGAAGCGCACGGCCGTGTCGGTGATCCTGGAGAGCGGTGAGCCGAGGGACGTGCACCAGATGGCACTCCTGATCGCCTACGGTGCCCGGGCCGTGAACCCGTATCTGGCGCATGCATGCCTGGAAGATATGTGCGCGCAGGGCCGGATTCCGGGCACGCCGGAGGATGCCGTGCGCGCCTATGACAGGGCGCTGACGGCGGGCGTGCTCAAGATTGCGTCAAAGATGGGCGTGTCCACGCTTCAGGCGTACCAGAGCGCTCAGCTGTTTGAATGCGTGGGCCTGGACAGCCGGTTTGTGGACCGGTATTTCACCAATACGCCCTGTGTGCTGGGCGGCACGGACCTGAACCGGGTGGAAACGGACCTGCGGTTCCATCATGAAAGGGCATTCTCGGGTCCGGTTCCCGCTCTGCCCGGCACCGGCGTGCACCGGCTGCGTACCGGCGAAGGCGCAGAGGAGCATCTGTATGCCCCGGAGACCATTCATATGCTGCAGCAGGCCGTATGGAATGATGACCCGGCCATGTTTGAGCGCTATGCCGCGCGCGTGGAGCAGGAAGGTCCGCGCACCATCCGCTCCATGCTGGATTTCCGCTATGACGCCTGCCGGGAAATTCCGCTCTCGGAAGTAGAGAGCGCCGCGGAGATTGTGCGCAGGTTCCGCACCGGGGCCATGAGCTACGGCTCCATTTCCCGGGAAGCCCACGAATGCATGGCCAGGGCCATGAACCATTTAGGCGCAAAATCCAACAGCGGTGAGGGCGGGGAGCTGCCGGCGAGGTACGGCACTGACCTCAACTCGGCGATCAAGCAGGTGGCGTCCGGACGCTTCGGCGTGACGCGGGCATACCTGCAGTCCGCCCGGGAGATCCAGATCAAGATGGCCCAGGGCGCCAAGCCCGGTGAAGGCGGGCATCTGCCCGGCGCGAAGGTGACAAAGAGTGTGGCCGATACGCGCTGTTCCACGCCCGGGATTTCCCTGATTTCCCCGCCGCCGCATCATGATATCTATTCCATTGAAGACCTGGCGGAGCTCATCTATGACCTGCAGTGTGCCAACGAAAAGGCAAAGATTACCGTAAAGCTGGTTTCCTCCCTGGGTGTGGGCACCATTGCCAGCGGTGTGGCCAAGGCCGGAGCGGGCGGAATCCTGATCTCCGGCGGCGAGGGCGGCACCGGCGCGGCGCCGCTCAGCTCCGTGCATCATGTGGGCCTGCCCTGGGAGATCGGGCTGGCGGAAACGCATCAGGTGCTGTGCAGGAACCGGCTGCGGCAGAAGGTTACCCTGGAAACGGACGGAAAGCTCATGACCGGGCATGACGTCATGGTGGCCATGCTGCTCGGCGCGGAGGAGTTCGGGTTTGCCACGGCGCCCCTGATCACCATGGGCTGCCGGATGATGCGGGTCTGCCATCTGGGCACCTGCCCGTTCGGCATTGCCACCCAGAATCCGGAACTGCGCAGGCGGTTTCAGGGAAAGCCGGAGTATGTGGAGCGCTTCATGCTCTTTATCGCGGAGCAGGTGCGGCATATCATGGCGAGACTCGGGGCACGCACCGTGAACGAGCTGGTGGGCCGCAGCGACCTGCTGAAAATGAAGGCGGACGCGCAGCTGGATCTGTCCGATCTTGTGGGCTTTTCCAGGAACACGCATGTCCGGGAGGACGCAAAGCATGATTTTCATCTTGCGGAGCGCACGGATGTCCGCCTTTTCCAGGACCATGTGCAGCTGACGACCACGGACCGGGCGTTCGGCACCATGCTGAGGGGAGAAAGGCATATCCAGGCCCAGGGATGCGGCGGCCAGTCCTTCGGCGCGTTTCTGTGCGGGAACCAGTCCATCACACTGTACGGCGTGGCCAATGACTACCTGGGCAAGGGCCTGTCCGGAGGCACCATCGCGGTGTGCCCGCCGGTGGACAGCGTATGGCGGGCACAGGACACGCTGATCGGAAACGTGGCACTGTACGGGGCCACTTCAGGCCATGCACTGATTGCCGGCATGGCGGGCGAGCGCTTTGCGGTGCGCAATTCCGGCGCCTGCTGCGTGGTGGAAGGCGTGGGCGATCACGGCTGCGAGTACATGACAGGCGGCCGGGTGGCCATTCTCGGGCCCGTGGGCGCCAACTTTGCCGCGGGCATGAGCGGCGGGATTGCCTGGGTGCTGGATGAAGACGGCCATCTTGAAGTGCATATGAATCCGGGCCACGCGAAGCTGTACCCGGTCAGCGTGGAGCAGGCGGAGGAGCTGAAGGCGCTCCTGGAAATGCATCTGCATTTTACAGGCTCGGAAAAGGCGCGGAAGATTCTCGCGGAGTTCGGGACCTGGATCGGAAAGTTCCGGGCCGTGATATCGGATGAGTACCTGGCATTCCTGAAGGGGGAAAGACACGATGGGTAAGGCAACCGGTTTTCTTGAAGTGCCGAGGATCGAAAATGCCTGGCGCAGCGTGCCGGACCGGCTTCGGGATTATGACGGCATGCATGAGAGCCTGACGGCGGAAAACAGGCGCGGTCAGGCGTCGCGCTGCATGGACTGCGGCGTGCCATATTGCCAGTCGGACTTCGGCTGTCCGCTGCATAACCTGATTCCGGAGTGGAATGATCTTCTGTACCGGGGACAGGAGCAGGAAGCACTCAGGCGGCTGCTGCTCACCGCGCCGTTTCCGGAGTTCACCGGACGCGTGTGCCCGGCGCTGTGCGAAAAGGCCTGCAATCTGGCTGATGACGGGGTGACCAACAGGGACAATGAGCTGTACCTGATGGAAACCGGTTTCAGCCGGGGATGGGTACGGCCACGGACCCCATATTGCCGCACCGGAAAGCGGGCGGCGGTGATCGGCAGCGGGCCGGCCGGGCTTGCGGCGGCGGATGCGCTGAACCAGGCCGGGCACAGCGTGGAAGTGTTTGAGCGCGCGGATCTGCCCGGCGGGCTTCTGATGTACGGCATTCCGAACATGAAGCTGCCCAAGGAAGTGGTCATGCGCCGTGTGCATCTGATGGAGGAAGAGGGCGTCCGGTTCCGGACAGGCACTGAGGCGGCGCCTGAGATGATGGCGGACATGGACGCGGTGATCTTCTGCGGCGGTGCCCGGAAACCGAGAGCGCTTGCGGTGGAGCATGCCGCGGCGGAGGGCGTCATGTATGCGGTGGATTTTCTGACGCAGGCCACCAGGGCGCTGCTTTCCGGTGAAGTCTGCGCATCTGCGCAGGGCAGGCATGTGGTGGTGGTCGGCGGCGGAGACACGGGCAATGACTGTGTGGCCACAGCATTGCGGCAGGGCTGCGCGTCCGTGCGTCAGCTGGAAATGATGCCGGAGCCACCCGGGGAGCGTGCCCCGGGCAATCCCTGGCCGCAGTGGCCGCGCATACTGCGTACGGATTACGGCCAGGTGGAGGCCATGTACGTGCAGGGGGCGGATCCCCGGATCTATGAGACCACGGTCAGCCGTATCCGTACCGAGGCAGAAGGACGGGTCTGCGCCGTGGAATGCGTGCGCCTGGACCGGGATCACCGGAGTGTGCCGGGCAGCGAACAGGAAATGCCCTGCGATCTTCTCCTGATTGCGGCCGGGTTTGTGGGATGCGAAAGCGGGACATTGGACGCGTTCGGCCTGAAAGCGGATGCGCGCGGCCGGCTGATGCCGCGGGACGGGAGCTATAACCTCGGCGGAAAATGGTTTTCCGCGGGCGACATGCGCACCGGGCAGTCCCTGGTGGTGCGCGCCCTGGCGGACGGGCGGGCATGCGCCAGGGAAGTGGATGCGTTCCTGAAGCAAAAAAACGCGTTTTGAACAGTCTGCGCCTTGACATGCCGGGGACAGAACGTCAGGATATTCCGGAAACAGGTCAAGAGCAGACAGGGAGGCGAAAACGCCTTGTGCGGAATCGTTGGATATACCGGGAAACAGCAGGCAGCCCCGATTCTTCTGGAAGGGCTGGCGCATCTGGAGTACCGGGGGTATGACTCGGCGGGACTGGCGGTCCGGAACGGAACAGCCCTGGCGGAAGTGGTGAAGGCGACAGGCAGGCTCTATCACCTGGCGGACAAGACCGACCAGGGCCGGGCACTGCCGGGCTGCTGCGGGATCGGGCATACGCGCTGGGCCACACACGGGGATCCCAGCATGGTCAATGCACACCCGCATGTGAGCGGAAACTGTTCCGGTTCCGCCTCGGGCGCGGTGGAGTCGGACGTGGTGGGCGTGCACAACGGGATCATTGAGAACTTTGCGGAGCTGAAGGAAAAGCTTCTGCGCCACGGGTATGTCTTTTACAGCGACACCGACACGGAAGTGGTGGTGAAGCTGGTGGACTATTACTACAAGAAATACCGGATCGGGCCGGTGGATGCCATTACCCGGACCATGGTGCGCGTGCGGGGCAGCTATGCGCTTGCGCTGATGTTCAAGGACTATCCGGACGAAATCTTTGCGGCGCGCAAGGATTCGCCGCTGATCATCGGCACGGCCGGGGAGGCGTCCTATCTCGCCTCGGACGTGCCCGCGATTCTCAGGCATACGCGCAGCGTGTACTATATCGGAAACCTGCAGGCGGCGAGAATCCGCGCGGGCGCGGTCACGTTCTACGACCTGAACGGGGACGAAGTGGAGATTCCGCCCACGGAGATCACCTGGGACGCGGAAGCCGCCGAAAAGGGCGGGTATGAGCATTTCATGCTCAAGGAAATCCATGAACAGCCCGAAGCCGTGCGGGATACCCTGAACTCGCTGGTGAAGGACGGAAAGATCGATCTGAGCGCGGCCGGGCTCGGGGAGGATGTGCTCCGTTCTCTGGATCAGATCGTCATGGTGGCATGCGGATCGGCCTGGCATGTGGGCATGGCCGGACAGTATGTGATGGAGGACCTGGCGCAGATCCCGGTGCGCGTGGAACTGGCATCGGAATTCCGGTACCGGTCCGTTCCGGTGTATGGAAACACGCTGGTGGTGGTGATTTCCCAGTCCGGGGAGACGGCGGACAGTCTGGCGGCGCTGCGCGTGGCCAGGGAGCGCGGATGCCTGACCCTGGCCATTGTCAACGTGATCGGGTCCACCATCGCCCGGGAAGCGGATCATGTCCTGTATACCCTGGCGGGCCCCGAGATCGCCGTGGCCACCACCAAGGCATACAGTGCGCAGCTCATTGCCGTGGATGTGCTGGCGGTGGAAACGGCGCGTGCGCGGGGCACCATATCCGAGGGCGAGTACGGGCATTTTCTGGAAGAGCTCGGGTCCATCCCGGACAAGATCCGCCGGATTCTGGAGGACAAGGAACGCCTGCAGTGGTTTTCCTCAAAGATCGCCAATGCCAGGGACATCTTCTTCATCGGCCGGGAGCTGGATTACGCCATCAGCCTGGAAGGCAGCCTGAAGATGAAGGAGATCAGCTACATCCATTCCGAAGCCTACGCGGCAGGCGAGCTGAAGCACGGCACCATCAGCCTGATCGAACAGGGAACCCTGGTGATCGGCGTGCTGACCCAGAGCCATGTGTATGAGAAGACGGTGTCCAATATGATGGAATGCCGGACCCGGGGCGCCTACCTCATGGGCCTGACAACCAACGGCAATTTTGCGGTGGAGGATTCCGTCAATTTTACGGTGTATGTGCCCAGAACGGACGAGCATTTTGTTTCTTCCCTGGCGGTCGTGCCTCTGCAGCTGCTGGGATATTACACCAGCGTGAACCGCGGGCTTGACGTGGACAAGCCCCGGAATCTTGCCAAGAGCGTGACCGTGGAGTAAGGAGAGGGAAAAATGACCAAGTATATCTTTGTGACCGGCGGCGTGGTATCCGGTCTGGGCAAGGGCATTACGGCCGCGAGCCTGGGCCGGCTTCTGAAGGCCCGGGGGCTGAAGGTGGCCGCACAGAAACTGGACCCGTACATCAATGTGGACCCGGGCACCATGAGCCCCTACCAGCACGGTGAGGTGTATGTCACCGAGGACGGTGCGGAGACGGACCTGGACCTGGGGCACTATGAGCGGTTCATTGATGAGGACCTGAACCAGTATTCCAATCTGACCACCGGCAAGGTCTATTCCAATGTGATCCAGCGGGAGCGCCAGGGCGGATATCTGGGCTCCACGGTGCAGACCATTCCGCATATCACGGATGAGATCAAGCGCTTCATCTACCGGGTGGGTGAAAAGACTGACGCGGATGTGGTGATCACCGAGATCGGCGGCACCATCGGCGACATCGAGTCCCAGCCCTTTATCGAGGCCATCCGTCAGGTGGGCCTGGAGGTGGGACGGGAGAATGCCCTGTATGTGC
>CAMNDE010000077.1:0-14015 GCA_946534895.1 uncultured Clostridia bacterium | reverse complement strand
TCGCAGCCGTTTTTTTGTGTGCCTGTCAGTTCTGTTCAAAGACCGTGGTCCAGCCCTGTTCCGTCCATTCCTCACACCGGAGCAGGCGGTGCACCCGCCTTACCTCCGTCCAGTCCGGGGACCGGCCGTCAAGCTCGATCTCGCCCGTCTGATTGTCATAGGGATCGTGCCGGATGAACCGGCAGGGCGGGTCAAACTCGCCGAAAAAGGTCCGCGCCGCGGCATACCGCATGGGATCCAGGTTCCCGAAATAGAACCTGTGCCGCTCCTCACTGCCGTTGCGGAAGGCGCTTCCGCCGAAGGAGCAGTCCGCAAACAGCCAGCCCCAGCCGCTGAGATAGAACTGTGCCCAGTCGTGCATGCCCGGGTCCAGGTCATCCATGGCCAGCCCGCTCTGCCAGCGCGCCGGAATCCCGCTGATGCGGCAGAGAAGAATGAACAGCAGTGCCTGGAGTCCGCAGTCGCCCCGTAAGTTTACGGCGCAGAATTCGCCCAGCGCGTCCAGAAGGAAGTATTCGCGCACAAAGGAATACTTCACCTGCTGCGTCACAAAGCAGTAGAATGCCCATGCGCGCTCCAGGTCCGTCTTGAGCCCCTGAGTCAGCTCCGCGGCCAGCTGCCGCAGATAGGGCGTGAAGCGCATATACAGTCCGTCCTCCGCCAGGTCCTCCGCTCCGGGCTTGGGCGAGGCGGGATAGAGCACCTCCGGCTTTCCCTTCCACGGGTCCGCATACCGGATGGTGTTTACATAGCGGCATTTCAGGGAGAACATGCCCGGCTTTTCCAGATCCTTTTCAAAGAAGGCCGTGCGCTGCGGCGCGTCACTAGCCGCGATATACGCATCCCCTGCCTCAATCTCCACTTCCGACTGCTGATCCCGCTCCAGCGGAAGCGGCAGCCATGCCCGGTAATGTCCGGGCCGGAAGGCTTCCTCTTTCATGCCGATACCGATTTCCAGCGTCAGCCGGCGGCGGAGATTTCCGCGCTCCATGACCGCGCGCATCAGCGGATCCCGGTTCGCGTCCGCGCTCTCCACCCTGAGTCCGAACCGGCGGCGCACATCCGCGTCCCCTTTCAGGGTGGGCACTGCCCGGACAAAGTACCGCTTGTTTCCATGGTCCATGAGAAAGGAGATCTTGCCTTCCAGTTCCAGCTGACGGAAGTCCTTTTCCGTCATGGCCGGGAAGGCGTCCATGGCCTGCCTGAGCACTTCCTCCCGGGTATATGGATACTCGCCGCTCAGCCGGCGCATTCTTTCCTGTTCCACCAGAAGGCGGTTACGCAGCATCTGAGGCAGCGGACGCTTCAGCCAGCTCTCCAGGGCTTCCATGACCTCCTCAGTCTCACCCGCTTCCCGGAGTCTGAGGATTTCTTCCGGCAGGGGCAGGCTCAGCGCAGATATGACTTCATGCATGACTTGTCACTCCTCTTCTGGCGACATTGTACCTGTTTTCCCCGGCTTCCTCAAGCAGTTTTCTTCTTTGCGCGCCGCGATCCGATGCCGGTAAATCCTTGCAAACACTGGCTTCCTTTGCTATAATGGCGCGGTATATTTCGCTTTTGTTTTTGGGAGGGCGATTGAGTATGAAACAGATTTCCTCCGCGGAGCTGCGCGAAAAGTTCCAGGCTTTCATGGAAAGCAAGGGACATCACCGCATTCCTTCCGCTTCCGTCATTCCGGAGAACGATCCCACCGTTCTGTTCACCACGGCCGGCATGCATCCCCTGGTGCCCTATCTCATGGGCACGCCGCATCCCGCCGGCACCCGGCTCACCGACGTCCAGAAGTGCATCCGCACCGGCGATATCGATGATGTGGGCGATGCCAGCCATCTGACCTTCTTTGAAATGCTGGGCAACTGGTCCCTGGGCGATTATTTCAAGAAGGAAGCCATTTCCTGGTCCTGGGAGTTCCTGACCAGCCCGGAATACCTGGGCATTGATCCCGACCGTCTGGCCTTCTCCGTCTTCGCCGGCAATGAAGACTGCCCCCGCGACGAGGAAAGCCATGACCTGTGGCGCTCCATGGGCGTCAAGGAATCCCATCTGTTCTACCTGCCCAAGGAGAACAACTGGTGGGGCCCTGCCGGCATCACCGGTCCCTGCGGCCCGGATACCGAAATGTTCATTATCACCGACAAGCCCGCCTGCGGCCCTGACTGCTCGCCTGCCTGCTCCTGCGGTCATTACCTGGAGATCTGGAATGACGTGTTCATGCAGTACAACAAGCAGAAGGACGGCACCTTCGTGCCCCTGAGCAAGAAGAACGTGGACACGGGCATGGGCCTCGAGCGCACCATCGGCGTGCTCAACGGCAAGAAAACCGTGTATGACACCGATGCCTTCACCGGCATCCTTGCCAAGATCAGCGAGCTGTGCGGCCGCGAGTATGAAGCGGACGAGGACACCACCCGTGCCTTCCGCATCATTGCCGACCACATGCGCACCTCCACCTTCATTCTCGGCGATGACCGCGGCGTGTCCCCCTCCAACACGGACCAGGGCTACATTCTGCGCCGTCTGATCCGCCGCGCCGTGCGCTACGGCATGCAGCTGAACATGCCCGAAGGCTTTACCGCCGAGATCGCGCAGGTCATCATCGCCCAGTACAGGGACGCGTATCCGGAACTGGAGCGCAACTCCGCCTTCGTGCTCGAGCAGCTGCGTCTGGAGGAAGCCCGCTTCGCCAAGACCCTGAAGCAGGGCACCAAGGAATTCGACAAGGTGGCTTCCCGCGTGCAGGACGGCAAGATTGACGGCCTGAGCGCCTTCCATCTCTATGACACCTTCGGCTTCCCCATCGAAATGACGATGGAGCTGGCCAAGGAGCGCGGCCTGGGCGTGGATACCGAAGCCTTTGCCGAGCATTTCAAGAAGCATCAGGAACTGAGCCATCAGGGTGCTGACCAGAAGTTCAAGGGCGGCCTGGCCGACCAGACCGTGGAGACCGCGCGTCTGCACACCGCCACCCATCTTCTGCACGCTGCCCTGCGCAAGGTGCTGGGCGACGAAGTGGCCCAGAAGGGCTCCAACATCACCGCCGAGCGTCTGCGCTTCGACTTCTCCTTCGGCCGCAAGGTGACCAAGGAAGAGCTCGCCGAGGTGGAGAAGCTGGTCAATGAAGCCATTGCCGCCGACGTTCCCGTGGTCTGCGAGGAAATGACCGTGCCCGAAGCCAAGGCCAAAGGCGCCATCGGCCTGTTCGAGAACAAGTACGGCGAACGCGTCCGCACCTACAAGATGGGTGATTTCTCCTTCGAAATCTGCGGCGGCCCGCATGCTGAGCATACCGGCGAGCTGGGCAGCTTCAAGATCCAGAAGGAAGAGTCCTCTTCCGCCGGCGTACGCCGCATCAAGGCAGTCATCACCGGACCTCAGGCCTGATCCTTACCCTGACCCGGATCGTCCCCAAACGCGGAGCATGTCTCCGCGTTTTTTTCAAGGAGGTTTCCTATGCCCCGTGTACGGGATATGACCACCGGCCGGCCTGCCCGGCATATTCTCGCTTTCTGCCTGCCCATTGCCGCCGGCAATATTCTGCAGCAGCTCTACAACCTTGTGGACGCCCTGGTCATCGGACGCGGTGAGGGCGTGGCCGCCCTGGCCGCCGTGTCCGGCTCCGGCTGGCTGGACTGGCTTGTGCTTTCCATCGCCATGGGCCTGGCCCAGGGCTTCGGCATTCAGATCGCCCAGTCCTTCGGCGCCGGGGACCATCCGCGGCTCAGGCGGGCCGTGGGCCAGAGCATTCTTCTGTCCATTTTCACGGTCATTGTGCTGGAAATCACTGCCCAGACATGCCTCACGCCCATGCTGCGTGTCCTGGACTTTCCGGAAAACACAGTGGACATGACACGCACCTATCTGCGCATTGTCTTTGCCGGTCTGCCCCTGATCATGGCCTACAACCTCATGGCCGGCTTCCTGCACGCCGTGGGTGACAGCCGCACGCCGCTTCTGGCGCTCACCCTGGCCACCGTCTGCAATATCCTGCTGGACATCCTGCTGGTCATGGTCGTGCATCTGGGCGTCACCGGCGCCGCCCTGGCCACCACCGCGAGCCAGGCTGTTTCCTCCGCTGTATGCCTGCTCGCCATCTGGCACCTGCCGGTGCTGCACGCATCGCGTCAGGACCTGAAACCGGATCCGGCCATGATGGGCCGGCTGATCCGGCTCGGCGCGCCCATCGCATTCCAGAACCTCATCATTTCGCTGGGCGGACTGGTGCTGCAGCGCGTGGTCAATGGCTTCGGCTTCATCTTCATGGCCGGGTACAACGCAGCCTCGCGTCTTCAGGGCATGCTGGAAATGTGCGGAACCGCCATCGGGAATGCCATGGGCACGTTTGCCGGGCAGAACCTGGGCGCCGGACGCACGGACCGGATCCGGGAAGGCCTGCGGCACTCCGCCTGGATCGCCACCGGCGTGGCCCTGACCATCACGGCCGTCATGATCCTGTTCGGCAGAAACCTGCTCTCCCTGTTTGTGGAAGACGATCCGGAAATCGTGGAGCAGGTACTCCTCTACGGCTACCGCTTCCTGATTATCATGGCCTCCGGTCTGCCCTTCCTGTACCTGCTCTTCGTCTTCCGCTCCACCCTCCAGGGCATCGGCGACACCTTCGTCCCCATGCTGTCCGGCGGCGTGGAACTCATCTGCCGCATCGCCAGCGCCCTGATCCTCCCCCTTTTTTTCGGGGAATGGGGCGTATACTTCTCCGAGATCACGGCCTGGATCGGCGCAGCCGTCCTGCTCATGTGGGGTTACCGCCGGCGCATGCGCCTGATCGACCTCGGAACGCATTCATGAATAGACTGTAACATTTCCCGGGATTTCTTGAATTCCCCCATATCACGTGGGATAATTTCAGCGTACTCATTTCTCCGCAATGCGGAGACAGAAAGGAATGACATCATGAACAGAAACAGGATAACCGCACTTTTGCTGTCCCTAGCGCTTCTCCTGACCTGCCTGTGCCCCCTGGGCCTGGCGGAAAGCACTGAGGATCCGGTGCTTGCCACCGTCAATGGACGTCAGGTGCTCAAGTCGGAAGTAGACAGCTATGTCGATATGATCATCGCCTATTACTCCAACTACGGGTATGACCTCTCGGATGAGGAATCCCAGGGCATCGTCCGTCAGATGGCCATGGACACCATGCTTCAGAAAATCTTCTTTGACGAAAAGGCCGCCGAATTCCACGCGGATCAGCTGAGCAGCGAGGAACTCGATGCCCTCAACGCCCAGGTGGAAGCCAATTACAATTCCGTGGTGGAACAGATCCTGAGCATGTTCGGCCTTACGCCCGCCGAGGATGCCACCGAGGAAGAAAAGGCATCTGCCCGTGAAAATGCTGAAGCCATTGCCGCCAGCTACGGCTATGACAAGACCACCATGCTCACCGATGCCACCGAGAACCTGATCATGAACAAGGTCGGCGATGAGCTGGCCAAGGATCTGTCCGTCAGCGACGAGGACGTCATGAACGCCTTCAACGAGCATGTGCAGGCCGACATGGACCAGTACGCCAATGACCCCGGTGCCTATGAGATCAATGTGCAGTATTACTCTGTCTCCCCCTACTATACGCCTGAAGGATTCCGCGGCGTCAAGCATATCCTGCTGAAGGTGGATGACGAGCTGCTGACCAAGTATCAGGATCTCCTGGCACGCTTCGAAGAACAGCAGAACGCCGATGAAGCCGAAGCCGATGAAACGGAAGCGCCTGCCGAGACCGCTGAGACCGAAGCTGCCGCTGAAACCGCTGTGACCGAAGCGCCCGCCGAAGCCGCTGAGACCGAAGCTGCCGCTGAAACCGCTGTGACCGAAGCGCCTGCCGAGGCCGCTGAGACCGAAGCTGCCGCTGAAACCGCTGTGACCGAAGCGCCTGCCGAGGCCGCTGAGACCGAAGCTGCCGCTGAAACCGCTGTGACCGAAGCGCCTGCCGCAACCGAGGAACCCGCTCTGGTGCCTGTGACCCAGGAAGAAGTGGACGCCGCAAGAGAGGCGGTTCTCGCTTCCGTGCAGGATACCATTGACGAGATCATGGCCAAGTATGAATCCGGCACGCCCTTTGCTGACCTGATCGCCGAGTACGGCACGGATCCGGGCATGGAATCCGAGCCCTACAAGACAGACGGCTACTCCGTGTTCGCCGATTCCTCCATCTATGATCCTGTCTTCACCGAAGCCGCCTTCTCCGTGGATCATGTGGGCGACATCTCCAAACCCTATGTCTCCAGCTTCGGCGTGCACATCGTCGAGTATACCCGTGATGTGCCCTCCGGCGCCATTGAACTGACCGACGAAGTCAAGGCCACCATCCGTGATGAGCTTCAGGAAACCCTGCATAACACAGTGATCAATGAAGCCTACAATGCCTGGATTGCCCAGGCAGACGTCCAGTACACCGAAGCCGGTGCTGCCTATCAGCCGAACCTGACCGAGGATGTGGATGATGCGGAAGCACTGCCGGAAGCCTCTGAAGACGATGATCTGGAAGAGGAAGACGACGATGACGAGGACGACGCGGAGGAAACCGCAAAGCCCTGACCCCATCAAGGCAAAAGAAAACTCCGGGCCCCTTCACGGGACCCGGAGTTCTTTTTGCCTTTCAGGCACCGGTTATGCCAGCAGGGCCTTATGGAAAACCTTCTTGCCCTTGCGGATCACAACGCCTTCCTTCAGTACATCAGCGCTGACTCTGGTTTCCAGGTTGTCCACCTTTTCGCCGCCCACCAGGACGCCGCCCTGTTCGATCAGACGACGGGCTTCACTCTTGCTCTTGACAAGCTTGCACTCGAGCATGAGATCGGCCACAAGAATGCCTTCCTCCGGAACTTCCGTCAGTGTGGTGGAGGGCATGTTGGCGTCATCTCCGCCGCCGGCAAACAGGGAACGGGATACCTCACGTGCCTTGTCCGCTTCTTCCTTGCCGTGAACCAGCTCAGTGAGGCTGTAGGCCAGGATATCCTTCTTCTCATTGATGCGGCTGTCATCCCACTTCTCCATGTCCGCGATCTCTTCCAGGGAGACGAAGGTCAGCATCCGGATGCACTTCATGACGTCGGCATCCGAGACATTACGCCAGTACTGATAGAACTCGAAGGGACTGGTCTTGTTGGGATCCAGCCAGACCGCGCCGCGGGCGGTCTTGCCCATCTTCTTGCCTTCGCTGTTGAGCAGAAGGGTGATGGTCATGGCGTAGGCATCGTCCCCGGTCTTGCGCCGGATCAGTTCGGTACCGCCGAGCATGTTGCTCCACTGGTCATCGCCGCCGAACTGCATGTTCACGCCGTAGTGCTCATGCAGGTACAGGAAGTCATAGCTCTGCATGATCATGTAGTTGAACTCCAGGAAGCTCAGTCCGCGCTCCATGCGCTGCTTGTAGCACTCGGCCCGGAGCATGTTGTTGACGGAGAAGTGCGGTCCGATTTCACGCAGCACGTCCACATAGTTCAGCTTCAGCAGCCAGTCCGCGTTGTTGACGGCAATGGCCTTGTCATCGCCAAACTCGATGAACTTCCCGATCTGCTGACGGAAGCAGTCACAGTTGTGCTCAATGGTTTCCGGGCTCAGCATGGCGCGCAGGTCCGTGCGTCCGCTGGGGTCACCGATATAGCCCGTGCCGCCGCCGAGCAGCACCACCGGCTTGTTGCCCGCCATCTGCAGGCGCTTCATCAGGCACAGAGCCATGAAATGGCCCACATGCAGGGAATCGGCAGTGGGGTCAAAGCCGATATAGAACTTGGCTCCGCCGTTGTTGATGAGTTCCCGGATTTCCTTTTCATCCGTTACCTGAGCGATCAGGCCTCTGGCCTGGAGCTCTTCATAGATGCCCATGGAAAAAACCTCCTTATGAAATAAATAACGCCCCCATTCCCTCGCGGGAACAGAGGACGAAAGGAGCGGTTCGTGGTACCACCTCTGCTTCGGATACAGATGTATCCCTCAGCTGCGGCTGTATCGGGCCTGCCCGGTTACCCCTACTCTGGTTCAGGGAACGGCTCGGGAGAGTATTCACTGCAGCACATCTGTATCCTCGCACCATCCGGATACTCTCTGAAAGCATGTCTCTGCGCTACTTGGCTCCTTCATTGCCATATGAACTTTATCAGTGTAATGGAATTCCGGCAAAAAAGCAAGTCTTTTGCCGATATTCCGTGCCATGTTCTCCCCTGCTCAGGCCATGCCGAAAAACGCCTTTGCCTTCGCCCGGTCCTTCTTCAGCTGCTCCACCAGCGCGTCCACGTTCTCAAACCGGATTTCCGGACGCACACTGCCATAGATATCCAGCGTGACCTCCCGTTCGTACAGGTCCGGGTGCGCATCCAGCACATGCGCTTCCACCGTCACACCGCCCTCCGGCAGTGTCGGGTGCCGGCCAATGTTCACCATGCACTTCCACTGGTTTTCTCCGTCCCGCAGAACGCCCAGGTATACACCGAAAGCCGGCAGCGCCTTTTCCGGATCCACCCCGATGTTTGCCGTGGCAAAACCCAGGGTATGCCCGATTCCCTTGCCATGCAGCACTTTCCCGGACAGCATGTATGCATGCCCGAGCAGGCGGTTGACCATGCGGATATTTCCGCTTTCCAGTTCCCCGCGGATCCGGGTGGAGCTCACGGCCTCGTCCGCAATACGCACTTCCGGGATGATCTCCACGTCCACGCCATGGGCGCTTCCCCAGGCCCTGAGCATGTCCCCGCTGCCCCTGCCGCTGCGGCCGAAGGTGAAATTATACCCGCAGATCACTTCCCTGGGCGAGTACCTCTCCTGTACGGACGCGAGAAACGCTTCCGGTTCCTGCGCCGCTATTTCCCGGGTAAAGGTGTGCACGCACAGCGCATCCACCCCAAAGCCCTCCATGATCCCGGCCCGCTCCTGAAGCGTGGTCAGAAGCTTCGGTGCCCGGTCCGGAAACAGCACATGCAGCGGATGCGGTTCAAAGGTGCACACATACAGCGGCACCTTCTTCTCAGCCGCGCGCTCCATGCCGGTCATGATCAGGGACTGATGCCCCATGTGCACGCCGTCGAACATGCCCAGCACAAGAATGCATGGATCCGTTTTCTCCGGATTCATCCATATTTCCATTGTCATTCCTCCCGTTCCCCGGGAAACAGGACTTTCCAGGCCAGAAGTCCGTTCTCCAGCCTGCAGATCCCGAGGAAACGATCCTTCAGGCAGACCCGGAACACCTCACCGGTCATTCCGCCGTCCACCTGTTCCTTCTTCAGCGCCACGCCGTTGAGCGCGGCTTTTTCACTGCCGGGTCGCACATCCAGCCGCGGGATATGCTGAAGCGGCATATCAAGGGGCAGGACTTTTTCTGCAAGCCTTCCCTCGCCCGCAAGCTGTTCCGCTTCCTCCAGCGTCACCGCCGTGTCGATTCCGAAAGCGCCCGAGCGTGTCCTGAGCAGAAAGCGCATATACGCCGGGCAATTACACAGCCTGCCCAGGTCCTCGCAGATGGAACGGATATAGGTGCCTCGCCCGCAGTCCACCTGCATGAGCACTCCGTGCTCCGGCCTTTCCTCCAGCACCAGAATCCGCTCTACATGCACCACGCGCTCCGGCACTTCCACGGTTTCCCCACGCCTGGCAAGCTCGTACAGCGGCTTTCCGCCCATCTTGATGGCGGAATACATGCTGGGCCGCTGGCGGATATCGCCCTCCAGCGCATGTACCTTTTCCCGCACAAGGTCCAGGTCCGGATACGCGTCCCCTGTTTCGGTCACGCGCCCCGCCGCGTCCATGGTGTCCGTGGCCATGCCGAAGCCAACCTCGGTGATATAGCTCTTTTCCTTGTCCACCAGGTAATCAAACAGCCTCGTGGCCCTGCCCAGCATAATCGGCAGAATGCCCGCCGCCTCCGGATCCAGGGTGCCCGCATGCCCGACCCGCCTTTCGCCGGTCAGACGCCGGACCCTGCCCACCACAGCGGCACTGGTCATGCCCGGTGGCTTGAGAATGTTCAAAAAACCGTTCACGCGTCCTCCTGTGTCCTGTGCGATTGGATGCAGGCCTGCCACACCTTTTCCACGGCTTCGGCAAGCCCTTCATGAATCGTGCATCCGCTGGCCTGGGCATGCCCGCCGCCGCCGAAGGCAGATGCCACGCCGTCCACGCGCCAGGGCGCCACAGCCCGCAGGCTGATCCGGATGCCGTCCGGAGTCTCCCGGGCAAGAAAGGTCATGTCCACGCCCACAATATCCCTGCTGAAGTTCACAAGCGTGTCCGTGTCCTCATTCCGGGCCCCGCTCTTTTCCATGGTTTCCCGGTCCAGATACATGCAGCTCACATGTCCGTCCTCGGAATATCGGATACTGGACAGCGCCGCGGCGATCAGCTGCAGCTGTGCCCTGGAGCGTTCCGCGAACAGCGCGCGGCACAGCGGCACCAGCCGGATCCCGGCCTGCATGAGCTCTTCCATCATGCCGAAGCATTCCGCGTCCGTATTATCCTGGGTAAAATTGCCCGTGTCCGTGGAAAGCGCGGCATACAGGCACTCTGCCAGGGGTCGGGTTAGTGCAACGCCCATGAGCTTTACAAGCCGCCAGATCAGCACGGCCGTGGCCGGAAGCGGCTCCACCACATTGATGTCGCAGTACAGCGGATTCGTTCCGTGATGGTCGATCTGCAGCCGGCAGGACGCGCCGGCAAAGGCGCGGTCCAGCGCCTCGCTGTCCTTGCCCGCCACGCGGGCATAGTCCGCGCAGTCGAGAAACACCAGAAGCTCAGGATGCTCCGGCAGTCGGTCCAGGCTCTGCACCTGTTCCCAGCCTTCCAGACCGCGCAGCGTATCCGGCACGCGGTCACGGTTGTATACATCCGCCTTCTTCCCCAGGGATTCCAGCAGAAGCTTCAGCGCCAGGCTGGAGCCGATGGCGTCCCCGTCCGGGTTCAGATGACAGACAATGGCAACCTCCCCTGCGCGTCCGAGCACGTCCGCCGCAGACTCAAGCCTGTCCCTCATCGGCTCTGTCCTCCCCCTTGGCCACCTGGTTCAGCACCTGGGCGATATGTACGCCGTAGGCAATATTCTCATCACTGACAAACTGGATTTCCGGAATATACCGGATCTGCATTCTGCGGCCGAGTTCCCGGCGCACAAAGCCGGCTGCGTTCTTGAGCGCGGCCATGAGATCCTTGCGCTTTTCGTCCTCCAGCACGCTGACATACACCTTCGCGTAGCGCAGGTCCCTGGTGACTTCCACGCGGGTCACGCTGTAGGTGCCGTCAATCCTCGGATCACTGAGGCTGTGGCGGATGATATCGTCCACTTCCTTCTGGACTTCTTCCGACAGCCGGTCCACTCTCTGATAGCTCATACTGTATCCTTTCTCTGAAAAAAGCGGGACGGAACTGAGGTCCGCCCCGCTTCATACTGTCAATCAGCGCGGAATTTCCTCCATGATGAAGCACTCAACAATATCGCCTTCCTTGATATCGTTGTGGCCCTCAAGACTCATGCCGCACTCGTACCCGGCTGCCATTTCCTTGACGTCATCCTTCAGATGACGCAGGCTGGACAGCTTGCCCTCAAAGACCACAACATTGTCTCTGAGGAGACGCACACTGGCGTTTCTCTGCATCTTGCCGTCCTGCACATAGCAGCCGGCGATAATGCCTGCTCCGGTAATCTTGAAGACATTGCGGACCTCGGCATGACCCAGGAGCACTTCGCGGTACTCGGGGGTCAGAAGACCCTTCATGGCCTTTTCCATATCCTCAATGGCCTTATAGATGACCGTATACAGACGGACGTCCACCTTTTCCTTCTCCGCGGCCTCTCTGGCGCTGGCATCCGGACGGATGTTGAAGCCGATAATGATCGCGTTGAATGCGGAAGCAAGGTTCACATCGTCCTTGGTAATGGCGCCGGCACCGGAGTGCAGCACGCGTACGCGCACTTCGTCGTTGCTCAGCTTTTCCATGGCCTGCTTGACAGCTTCCACGCTGCCCTGGACGTCGGCCTTGATAATCAGGTTCAGGTTGGTGATCTTGCCCTCTTCCATGGAAGAGAACAGGTTCTCCATGGTCACCTTGGCAGCGGTGGCTTCTCTGGAAGCGCGCAGCTTCTCGCGGCGCTCGTCCGCCACCTGTCTGGACAGGTGATCGTCACCCACGGCAATCATCTCATCGCCGGCACTGGGCACTTCGTCAAAGCCCATGATCTCCACAGGCATGGACGGACCGGCTTCCTTGACCTTTTCGCCGCGGTCATTGATCAGGGCACGCACACGGCCGGAGGCAAGGCCCGCGATCATGTTGTCGCCCACATGCAGGGTACCGTTCTGGAGCAGGACCGTGGCCAGAGGACCTCTTGCCTTGTCCAGCTTGGCCTCAATGATGACGCCGCGGCCCAGACGGTCCGGGTTCGCCCGCAGCTGCATCATGTCCGCCTGCAGAAGCACCATTTCCAGAAGCTCATCCACGCCCTCGCCGGTAAGTGCGCTGACGGGCACGCAGATGGTGTCGCCGCCCCACTCTTCGCAGACCACGTCATACTTGGTCAGATCCTGCTTGACGCGCTCCGGATCCGCGGCCGGCTTGTCCATCTTGTTGATGGCCACAATGATCGGGACGCCTGCCGCCTTGGCATGGTTGATGGCTTCCACGGTCTGGGGCATGACGGAGTCGTCCGCCGCCACCACCAGGATGGCGATATCCGTGGCCTGGGCGCCTCTTGCGCGCATGGCGGTGAAGGCTTCATGACCGGGCGTATCCAGGAAGGTGATCTGGCGTCCGTCCACCTGCACGGTATAGGCACCGATGTGCTGGGTAATGCCGCCCGCTTCACCGGCCGTCACGCGGCTCTTGCGGATATAGTCCAGAAGGCTGGTCTTGCCGTGGTCCACGTGGCCCATGATGGTGACCACCGGAGGACGGGGCTGCAGATTCTCCTCGTCGTCTTCGAAGTTCTCCTCCACCAGCTGATCCTCAGCGGTGCGGTCAGCCTTCTTTTCCAGGGTGATGCCGAATTCCTGGCAGACCAGGGATGCGGTATCAAAATCGATTTCCGAGTTGATGGTGGCCATGTTGCCGAGAATCATCAGCTGCTTGATGATCTCGCCGGCCGTCTTGCCGATGCGCTCCGTCAGGTCGCGCACCGTGATCACGTCGCCGGACATATACGCCGTCTCAATCTTGATCGGCGCCATGGTCTGCTGCACGGAAGGCTTCTTGATTCTGGAGCGCTTGCCGCCGCGGATCACATCATCGTCATAGCCGTTGAAGTTGTTCCGCGCTTCCTGCTTGCGGTTTCTGGAAATATGTTCCGGATCGTGCTGACGGATATAGTTCTTCTTGTTCGGATCGTAATTGGATACGCGTTCCTTCTCAATGGTGGGCACCAGTTCCGGTGCTGCGGAACGACCGCGGCCGCGGCTCTGGGAAGGTCCGCGCTGTCCGAAGGAGCTTCCGCCTCCGGGACCGCCCTGGGGTCTGCCCTGAGGCGCGGGTCTGCCGGCGGCACCCGGTGCAGGACGGCCATAAGGTCCCTGCTGGCCGGGACGCGGGCCCTGCTGGCCCTGTGCCGGACGCCCGAACTGCTGGCCCGGTGCGGGACGGCCATAGGGTCCCTGCTGGCCGGGACGCGGGCCCTGCTGGCCCTGTGCCGGACGCCCGAACTGCTGTCCCTGTGCCGGACGGCCGTAAGGTCCCTGCTGTGCCGGTGCGCCTGCGGGACGCTGAGGCTGCTGGGAAGCAGGCCGCGGCGGGCGCACCACATTAGGCGCAAGACCCACGGGCCGGGCTGCCGGGACCGGATCGCCGGGACGGGACATGATCTGTCCGATCACAGGCTTCTTCGACTTTTCCGGCTCTGCCGGCTTCTCGGCCGGTTTCTGGGCAGGCTTTTCGGCTGCCTTCTCCACCGGCTTCTCGGCGGGCTTTTCCGCTGCCTTCTCCACCGGCTTCTCGGCAGGCTTCTCGGCAGGCTTTTCGGCAGCCTTTTCTGCCGGCTTCTCGGCGGGCTTTTCCGCTGCCTTCTCCACCGGCTTCTCGGCAGGCTT
>CAMNDE010000076.1:0-14669 GCA_946534895.1 uncultured Clostridia bacterium | reverse complement strand
TACCGCAGAGGAACATACGCATTAACACCGGGCGGGACTCAGTGCATGGAAGAAGCATTTTCGCCTCTGGGCATGGACTGCTCGGCTCAGTCCTCCGGCTTATATTCCGCATACAGTCCGGATGCAGTATAATATCCGTATGGAAAGCATTTCATACAGCCGATGAACAGGAAAGAGGGATGGGGACATGTCATCCATCGGATATGACAAGCTTGTGAGAGACAGGATTCCCGAGATCATCGCCCGCTCCGGAAAGCGGGCCGTGACGGACATGATTCCGGAAAAGGACATGGGCCTAGCCCTTGACCGGAAGCTTCAGGAAGAGGTCGGGGAGTACCTGGAAAGCCGGAACATGGAGGAAATGGCGGACGTGCTGGAAGTGCTGCACGGGATCGCGTTTCATATGGGGATTCCCTGGGAGAAGATTGAAGAGGAACGCCTGCGCAAGCGCGAAGAGCGCGGAGGATTTGAAAAGGGCATCCGCCTTCTGCGGGTGGACAGCCAGTGAGGAACGGATATGCAGAAAACTGTGAGGACTTCCGCGGGAAACAGCGGCGCTGAGGATCGGTTTATTGAACTGTTCTGTGAGGCCTTCGGCGCGGAAAAAGGGGAGTACGTGTATCTCCAGTATCCTGTGGTGGATATCTACGGCGGGCACCGGAGCATTGACTTTGCCGTCAGGGTGCCGGACGGGCGGGTGGCCATGGAGGTGGACGGGAACACCTGGCATCAGCCCGGGAAAATCTCGGAGGAAAAGTACCATGATGATCTGCTCAGGCAGAACAGCATGGTGTATGAGGGCTGGAAGGTCTACCGCTGGACTTCGGATCAGCTGGAGAGGAACCCGGACCGGGTCAAGGATGAGCTGGTCACGTTTCTCGGCGCGTCGCCCATGTTCCAGTACATGGAGGACAGTCTTCCGCCGCAGCAGGGCGCGGCTCTGGAGCTGATGGACCATCAGGAGGAAGCGCTTCGGAACCTGCAGCAGATGCGGAAGGAGCGCAGGAGCATTGCGCTTCTGTTCCACGCCACCGGCACGGGAAAGACCGTGACGGCCGTCTCGGATGCGAAGGCGTTCGGGAAGCGGACGCTGTTTCTGGTGCACCGGCATGAGCTGGTGGAACAGGCCGTGGAAACATTCCGCCGCGTATGGCCGGAGGTGAGCGTGGGCCGGTTTGAGGGCGGCGCGCGTGACCGGGATGCGTATGTGCTGGTCGCGACCATACAGAGCGTGGCACGGAACCTGGAAATGTTTGAGCCGGATGCGTTCGGATACATGGTCATCGATGAATGCCATCACGGGACGGCGGAGACCTACCGGAAGGTCATGTCCTATTTCCATCCGGAATTCACCCTCGGGCTCACGGCCACGCCGGAGCGCTCGGACGGAGAGGATCTGCTGGAGGTTTTCCAGAATGTGGCGCACAGGCTGGATCTGAAGACCGCGGTGGAGCTGGATACGCTGGTGCCGGTGCGCTGCATCCGCATCAAGACCAATATTGACATGCGGGATGTGCGGTTCCAGGGGTTCAGGTACAATGCCCTGGACCTGGAGGCCACGATGCGGATTCCGGAGAGGAACCAGCTGATCGTGGATACCTACAGCACCTATGTTCCGGGAAAGCCGGCGGTGGTGTTCTGCACGTCCGTGCGGCACGCGGAGGAGATCGCGGAGCGGTTCCGGGCGCGCGGCGTGGACGCCAGGTGCGTATCCGGAAATACCCGGCCGCTTGAGCGGAAGAAGATTCTGGCCGACTATGAAGCTGGCAGACTGCCGGTGCTCTGTGCCTGCGATCTTCTCAATGAGGGCTGGGATTCGCCGCACACGCAGGTGCTGATGATGGCAAGGCCCACCATGTCCAAGACCATATACATGCAGCAGCTGGGCCGCGGCATGCGGAAATCCCCGGGCAAGGATTTCCTGATGGTCTTCGATTTTGTGGACAACGCGAACCTGTTCAACATGCCCTATTCCCTGCACAGGATGCTGGGCATTTCGGAATATGTGGCCGGCGGGCTGGTGCTGGGTACCCGGCACGGCATGAAGATGGACCAGGACATGTTCCGGCAGGGGAAAAAGCCGGATGTGCTCATTGACTACCCGATCCACATGGCGGAGTTTGAACAGGTGGATCTGTTCAACTGGCAGGAAAAGGCGCAGAACATGGTGTCCCAGATCGCCTTTACGCAGATGGTCAGCGCCCAGTCCGAGACCATTGAACGCTATATCCGGGAAGGCAGGATTGTGCCGGACATGGAAGTCCCGGCCAGCGAGCACCGGAGCTTCAGGTTCTTTGAGAAGGAAACCGTGGAACGGTATGCCCGGGAATTCGGATGGACGCTCATCACCCGCGAAAACGTGAAAGAGATGTTCCTGCAGATGGTGGAAACCATGAACATGAGCTATTCCTACAAGCCGGTTTTCCTGAAAGCGTTCCTGGACAACATGGACGGAAGCGGCTGCGCCAGGCTGGAAGACGTGGCCCGGGACTTTGCCGCCTTCTATGAGGATCGCAGGGCCAGGGGACTCGTGGTGGAGAAAAAGCCCTGCATCTTTACCAGAGGCGGATACACGCCGCATGACGTGGAGCAGCTGATCCTGCGCATGCCCTTCAGGCGCTTTGAGGACATGCATGCCATGCATCACGCAATGCAGCTGGGCACGCTGCGGTTCTATCAGCAGCTGATGAAACAGCTGACGGATGAGGACATGGAAAGCATCCGGGCCTGCTGTGAGGCGGCCATCCGGCGGTATTATCATGAATCATCCGGAAAGAAAATTGACACACATAGAGAAACCGAGGCGGAGATACAGTGAATATTGCAGTTTTGAACGGTTCCCCGGCAGGCAAAGACAGCATTACGCTCTACACGCTTCTGTACATCCAGAAGCATTTTCCGGACCATCACTATGAAATTCTGCATGTGGGACAGCAGATCCGGAAAATGGAAAAGGAGCCTGAACTCTGGAAGGATACGCTGCAGAATGCGGACCTGATCCTGTTCTGCTATCCGGTGTACACCTTCCTGGTTCCGGCTCAGCTGCACCAGTTCATGGAGCTGGTCAAATTAAGCGGCATTTCCCTGAAAGGAAAGTATGCCACACAGATCACCACATCCAAGCATTTCTATGATGTGACGGCCCATCAGTTCATCCAGGACAACTGTGAGGATCTGGGGCTGCAGTATGTCCGCGGCCTGTCCGCCGACATGGATGATCTTCTGCATGAAAAGGGGCAGAAGGAGGCCCTGGCGTTCTTTCGCTGTGTGCTGGAGAGCATGAAGCATGGCTGGTGCGAACCAGTGCCGGCACGTGTGCATCTGACATGTGCCGAAACGCATGCTGAAGCGGAAAAGCTTACGGTCAGCGCGCCGAAACGCATCGTGATTGTCGCGGATTTCACGAACTCGGAAAACGACCGGCTGCAGAATATGTGCAGGCGGCTGAAAAACCGCATGCCCTGTGAGGCCGAAGTGATCAATATCCAGGATTTCCCCTTTGCGGGCGGATGCCTTGGATGCTTTCACTGCGCGGCGGGCGGGAAATGCATTTACAAGGATGGGTTTGACGATTATCTGAGAGAGCATATCCAGACGGCGGACGCCCTGATCTACGCCTATACCATCCGCGACCACAGCATGGGCAGCCGGTTCAAGCTCTTTGATGACCGTCAGTTCTGCAACGGACACCGCACGGTGACCATGGGCAAGCCGGTGGGATACCTGGTGGACGGCATCCTGGATGCGGAACCGAACCTCAGGATGCTGATGGAGTCCCGGGCTCAGGTGGGCGGAAACACCATGGCCGGCATTGCCTGCAATCAGCGGGATCCTGACCGTGAAATCGACATGCTTGCCGAATCCCTGTGCTACATGGTCACCGAGCATTATCTTCCGCCAAAGAACTTCTATGGTGTGGGCGGGATGAAGATCTTCCGGGACCTCATCTGGCAGATGCAGGGGCTCATGAAGGCGGATCATCAGTTCTACAGGGAACATCATTTCTATGATTTTCCGCAGAAAAAGCGCGGCACCATGCTGGCCATGTACCTGGTGGGCGGCATGATGCGGAATCCGAAGCTGAGCAGAAAAATGGGTGGAAAGATGACGGAGGGCATGATCATGCCCTACAGGAAAGTGCTGGAGCAGAAATGAGGTGAACCGGCGTTTCTGTACCCGGGGCGTTTCCGGACGGACAGGACTCAAAAACCCGCTGCCGAAGTGACTGCAGATCGCTTTGGCAGCGGGTTTTCCCATAGGCTCAGACAGGAGAATTCACCAGACGTGACTCAGGACCGGTTCAGTTCCAGCAGATAGGTTTCCGCGTTCAGATACTGAATATTGTCCCGGATGGCGGCTTCACCGCTGTAGAGGACAAAGCGTCCGGCGATATCGCCATATTGCATCTCTGTCTTCCTCAGCTTTTCCGGGTCAGTGAGATGTCTGTACTGCGGAGAAGCGATTTTCGTGCTGTGCTTGATCTCATAGAGCATGCAGCTGACGGAAGCGGGATCAAAGACCACCATATCAAATTCGCCCACGGCAAACTGAAGGACGAATACCTGCCTGTCAGGAAAAGCCAGCTTTGTTTCCAGCAGGAGTATGTCTTCCATCATCCGTCCCCGGATTTCGTCAAGAATCCTTTCCGTGATCCGCATGCGTTTCCTGATGCCCAGATTCAGGAATGTTTCATCCTGCATAAGGGAAGTGATCAGCGCTTCCGCCTGGGCATAGCGGAGTCCGGGCTGGGTGAAAATGGTCCGCTTTCTGCCGCCGGCGGTGTTTTCACAGACCCTTACGTCAATTTCCTGAATGAGGTCCAGCATTTCCAGATATTCCCGGATCTCACGAACATGCTCTGCGGTGATATGCACTTTCTGTTCTTCCTGATTCCGGATTTCGAGCAGTGAACGCAGTCTCTCCGTCACCCCTTCCAGATCGATCCGGTCCAGTACATCGGATGGATGTTCCCTGTCCCGTCTGAGGTTTGAAGCAGAAACACCAAGATCGTGGGAATGAAATGCCCGCGTCATCACATCAAGTGTAAAACGGTGATTCATATCTTCAATCACACGGTTAATGGCGCTGGTGAGTTCATTGCTCTCATACAGGTCATACAATTCCCGGAAATGGCCTTCATGCTGGTAATTCTTCAGGGAATGCTGAATGTTCCTTGCAATGGCGGTATCTATATACTCATTGGTTCTTTTCCCAGAGGAAAACGGTGTCAGGTTCCGGTTGTATTCAGTGCCCCCGAGACTCATGGTGCCGCCGTACCGGATATACTGGTCAATACCCTGAATACCCAGCACCCGTGAAAAGTCACGATAGGGGATGAAGGTTGTATGCAGCAGAATGCAGCGGTCATACAGCTGCTCGTCCTCTGCAAACAGAAATCCGAGAGAGTCTGTTCCGGAAAGCACGATTTTCATGCCGCTGGATGCGAAGATATCGGAAAATAATGCCGCTCCTTCAATAAAATCCGAAAGCAGGGTCACTTCATCAATGAATACATACCGGAAACCCTGCTTTTCCATCAGCCGGAGGGTCTGGTTGATGGACGCCAGGGAATCGTGGGGAGATGCCTGGATAAACGCGGTATGTTCACGCATCGGATCGGTCATGTCCAGAATCATCTGGCGGATCATGGTTGTTTTGCCCGTCCGCCGGAGACCATAGAGAATCAAGACCCTGTCATGGACGGGGCCTGATATATACTTCCGGAGCTGCTGATAGATTTCCCGCTTCCGGAATGACTGTACCGGTGCGGCAAACCGCATCAGGTCATCCCCGGTGCGGACCAGTCCCTGAAAGCTCATGGTATCCGTTGAAACCGGAGAAGCAGAGAATGCATGGTCCGGCTGCCGCCCGTCTTCTTTCAGAAGCTTCTCAAGACGCCTGCGTTCCTGAATCTGGAGGCGAAGCTGTTCCAGTTCCTCGCCCTTGACGCGGCGGGTGATCTGTTTTCCGCCGCTGCGGAACTGCCAGTATTCGTATTCCCTGCCGCGAATCCGCTTTATGGTGATTGTGCCTTTGGGGAGACCGCGGAGCTGTTCTTCAATGGATTTTCTTTCTTCCTGAGTCAAGCATGACCGCCTCTTTTCCATAAACCCGGTGCCGGTTCTGTTTCGGCCGTTTCCCTGAGGACACCCGGACAGACCCATGGTTGTCAGCATTATTGTAACCTTATTAACCTTATTTGTAAATATGTAAGGTTAATAAGGTTACATCGGGGCAGACGACCGAGTCAGGGGATTTCACGCGGGAGTGCATGTAGCGCAGAAAGCACCGGACACGTGGCGGGGGATGGAACACGGGCGGGAGACATGATACAATCCGGAATATGAAGGTCAAAACAATGAGAGGGGAAACAACCTCATGCAGGAATATACGCGTGTTCTGCAGAAACCGCTGGACTCCATCTCCTGGGATGATGACAATTTTGTGGAGGAACTGCTCCAGGTGGCGCAGCTTTTCCGCCCGTTTTCCGCTGCAATGGACGAATTCATCTCAGAGCATGGATACGCCGGGGATCCGGCAGACACAGAAGCAAAGGTACAGTTCATCCGCTCCGCATTTGAGCGGGAGCAGATGGTTCCGCCCAGGGAAATCCGGGAATGGTTCACCCAGAACCAGCCGGTGAGACGGGAAACCGTGTTCCAGATCTGCTTTGCTTTCCATCTGGACAGCGCTGAGACAGATGAATTCTTCCGCCGGTATTACGCCAGGGAGCGCAGCTTCAACTGCCATCAGGTGCTGGAGGCCATCTATTACTTCTGTCTGCTGAACGGCCTTTCATATGCCAGGGCCCAGGAAATCTATGAGCAGGTGCCGAAAGCCGGAAAGGGCGGAGCCGGCAGCGAGGTAGTCTATACCGCCTCCATTATTGCTGAGCTCAACGGCCTTGCCTCAGAAGAGGAGCTGGTGGAGTACCTGAATCGGAATATCGACAAGTTTGCGGTGGACAATGTGACCGCATATGAGACGATCCGCCGGCTCTGGGAGCGAACGGCAGGCCCGGACGGCCTCCTGATCCAGGAGCGGCAGAGCCTGTCCTCGATTCTGGACGACAGGGCCACAGGCAGGCAGTACGTGCTGCGCGCAGGGGAGAACGGGGTCAGGCTCTGGGAAGCGTATCTGGCCATTTTTCAGCTGGACCGGAAGGAAGTGCAGCAGCTGGATACGGACCGGTCCATCCGGCCGATCCTGGACCGGCTGCACGCGCAGGCTCAGGACTCGTTCCCGGACCGGCAGGGGATTGACCGGATTCTGCGCGGAGAGCATGTGTCGTATGAGCGCGTGCGCAAGTGGCTTGTGCTGCTGGCGTTCTATACTTTCTGGGCCAGAAAGGCTGTTGCGGCCGGGAATTACGCGGCGGAGAGCGGGGACGCGGACCGGTGCCTGACCCGCATGAACCAGTACCTCATGGACGCGGGGTATCCGGAAATGTATGTGGGCAATCCCTATGACTGGATTTTCTTCTATGCCGCCAAGAGCGCGGAACCGCTGTTCATGTTCCGCTACTTCTGGAATGAACTGCTGACGGTCACGCTGGAAGAGCACCGGTAAATCCAGTTTCCCGGCATGTTGGGATATGCTTTTTGCGGAAAACAGGAGGGCCGCATGCAGGCCCGCACATTGCTTGCAGGGAGGAAGAAACCATGAAAAGTACCGTAAATGAAAGCCCGGAGTCCTGGGAGAATCCGGACGCGAGAGGCGCAAGAGCGTATGAGGAAAGCCGGAAGGCCGCGGCAAGGCTGGTGGAGGAACCGGATCAGCTGGAACGTTTCCTGGACAAGCTGGAGGAGAAGCTGAAGAAGGTCCCGAAGCTGGGAAGCTTTCTGGCCAATATCCCGGTGCTCGTTTCCATGGTCCGGGCGTTTCTGTCCCGTGAATATACGGCGGCGCCTGTGGGCACCATGATCGGGATTGTGACGGCGCTGGTCTATTTCCTGAGCCCGGTGGACATTATCCCGGACACCATTCCGGGCCTGGGCCTTGTGGACGACGGACTGGTGGTGGCCGTGACCATGGCCTTTGTGGGCGCGGACGTGGACGCGTACAAGGAGTGGCGGAAGACGCATCCCAGGACCACGAAGATTGACGCGCAGGTCTGGTGAAATCCGACAGCGGACAGGCGTCTGCCCGGGTTCCGGAACTGAAATCTGCCTGGGAGGGAATCTGCATGGACCGGAGAGAAGCGCTCGCCCCGGGCACTGCGCTGAAGCTGAGCACACGGACGGGGTATACGGAATACACCATCCGGCGGGAAATCGGACGCGGCGGATCCTGCATGGTGTATGACGCGTCCTATACCGATAATCTCGGGAACTACAAGATGGTGCACATCAAGGAATGCTGCCCGGTTGCCCTTCCTGTGACGCGGCGGGAACATGGCGCGCTGATTGTGCCGGAGGAGTATGCAGCGGCGTTTGAGGAAGAAAAGGAACAGATGGTGAGCGCCTATCAGAAGAATCACGAGCTCTTCTGCCTGGGCAGTCTCACAAACGCGATCTCCAATGCGGCGGACATATACCGGGCAAACGGCACGGTCTATATCGTGTCCGTGTACCTGAACGGGCGTACGTTCGCGGAGCGCCCGGGCAGGACACTGCACGAATGCACGGCGCTTGTGCTCTCCACCGCCCGGGTGCTTGAGAAAATGCACGCCGCCGGATACCTGTACCTGGACCTGAAGCCGGAAAATATCCTGACCCTGGAGGGAAGCACGGACCTTGTGCAGCTCTTCGATTTTGATTCCGTGGTGGATCAGGCGCGGCTGCTGGAGGCGCGGCGGCTGCAGGACCCGGGAAGGATCCGGGCGTCCTGGACCCGGGGGTATGCGCCGCCGGAAGTGCAGGCCGGACGGGTGAAGCACATCGGGGTGCAGAGTGATCTGTATTCCCTTGGCGCGGTGCTGTTCAGCGCCCTGTTCCATGCGGTGCCCACCGCCTTTGACGGGGAAATGGACGCCGCGTTCGATTTTGAGCATATGGCCTATCCGCCGGAATGCATGCAGGACCGGGCAAAGCGGGAGATCACAGAGTTTTTCCACAAAACCCTGGCGGGCTATGCCCCGGACCGCTACCGGGACGCCGGGGAAGCGGTGAAGCAGCTTGAACAGATCCTGATACTGACGGATGAGGCCCGGCCCTGGCTGCGGTCTTCCCGGATTCCTTCCTGTCCCGCCTTTTTCGGCCGAAGCGCGGAAAGCCGCGCGCTGGAGCAGATGCTCTGGAAGCACACGGGCGGGACCGTGAGCCTGTGGGGCCTGGGCGGCATCGGAAAAAGCACGCTGGTGCGGCACGTCATTGCCGGACATGAGCGGGAATGGGATGCGGTGCTCTGGCTGTATGATCAGGGCAGTATCCGGGACCTGATCCTGGATGATCTCGCGGTGCACATTCATACGGTGGCCCGGCTCCGGGAGGAGCGGCCGGAGGAATACCTGAGGCGCAAGCTGCAGGTGCTGGCGCATCTTTCGGACAATGGAAGAATCCTGGTGGTGCTGGACGATTTCTCGCCGGAGCATCTGCCGCAGCTGGACGTGTTCCGGCACACCGGCGTAACCCTGCTCCTGGTGTCCCGCAGGCAGCTGCCGGAGGGCATGTTTCCGGGCATGAAACTGGGAGAAATGCCGGAGCAGGACCTGGCGGACATGTTTGCCAGGTATGCGCACGCGGATCTGGACAGTCCGGAGCGTTTCCGGTGTTTCCGGGAAATCGCGGAGCGGATGCAGCGGCATACGCTGCTGCTGGAGCTGATCGCGCGCCAGATCGCCCGGAGCTGTCTGGACCTGGGGACGGCCGCGCGCCTGACCGCGGAGATCGGGCTTGCGGATTTCCCGGAGGACAGCATCGATTATGTGCGGGATGAGCAGGCGGTGCATGACACGCTCATGCATATCCTGGACCGGCTCATGGAAACCGGCGGGCTTCCGGAGGAGGACCGCGCATGCCTGAAGCTGCTCTCGCTCTTTGATGCGCCGGGCATCCGGGCGGACCTGTTCCGGTCCCTGGCAGACGTCCGGTCCATGGAGGGCATTCAGCGGCTCAGGGACAGCGGCTGGGTGCACGCGGAACAGCAGGTGCTGTCCATGCATCCGCTGATGCAGGAACATGTGCGGGCCTGGCCCTGGGATGAAGCGCTGCAGGCGCGGACCGACAGCATGATGCGCCGGATGTACGCGCGTCTTCTGCCGGAAAACAGCCGGCATGACCGGGGACGGGTGTACAATGCCGGGGATCCGGAGCGCGCATACGTGATGCGCGCGGCTGAGCAGGTGCTCAGGCATACGGATTTTGTGACGGAAAGCGCGCAGCGCCTCCGGTACCGGCTGCTCATGGACGCGCCGCTGGAGGATGATGTGGATACGCTCCGGGGCATGCTGGAGCTTCTTGAGCATCCGGAGGGACTGGATCATGACAGCATTCTCCGGCTGTACGAGACGGCCGCCTATTACCGGGCGCGACTGTACATGCCTGAGGAGGCCGAAAAGATTCTTGCGGACATGAAGCGGTTTCTGAAAAAGCATCCCAGTGCCTACTACCAGGCGGCGTATCACCGCGCCATGGCGGTCATACTGCACAATGAGGATGACCTGGCCAATCTCCGAAAGTGTCTGCGCCACGAGAGCCTGGCCATTGCCAGTGCACGCATCTCCCGGCACCCGGAGGCCAGAAAGCTGCTGGCGGCCTGTCTGCTGTCCCGGGCGGCAACGCTTCTGAGCACCGGCGCGGATGTGGAACAGGCCATGCGCCATATCGAGGAAGCCGGGCCGCTGGTGGAAACCTATACGGAGGATGCGGACGATGAGCACTACCAGTACGCCTGCATTGCGGCCATGGGGCATGCCATGCGCGGGGAACGGGAGCGGGCGGAAGCCTGTCTGAAGGAAGCGGACCGCATCGCGCACGTCTATGCGGATTCTGACCTGTCCCTTGCGGAACATTATGTGGAGCAGGCGGCACCGATCCGTATGGAGCTTGGGGATTTCCCGCAGGCGGAGGAGGCGGTGTGCCGGGCGATTGCGCTGTGCAGCCGGCATCCGGAGGCCATGAGGTACCGGGAAACCGTATTTGATGCGTATCTGTTCCTCGGCCGGATTCTTGCCATGGACGGACAGTATATCCGAAGCGAAGCGGCCTATGCCGAAGCGGAAAAGCGGGTATCGGATTCGCCGTGGTCCTGGACACTGCCGCTGTGCCCGGAGGAGGTACGGACGCAGGCGGAACGGGAGAGACAGGAAAAAGCATAGGGAAAAGCCTGGAAGGCAGGCATGGGATATGCTCCCTCTGAAGCTCACTGGTTTGTGTTTTCCCAGTGCCCGCTTCAGGGGGAGCATATCTGTATGTGCCTGAGCAGTTGCAGGGCTTTTCTTTGATTTTGGGGAAATGGTTCTTTTGTTTTCCGATAGAAATGGTATCATATGCTCAGGGACTTTTGCACGGCATCTGCATGCAGATTCCTCAGGATTCCAGTGGAAAGTCTGACCGAAGAGGAAAGCTGGAAGGCGGGAGAAGCGTGCGGACGGCATAAACAGGTACAACGGAAAAACAGAAGGCGGGAAGGCAGCGCGGCTGACTCTGAATTCCGCCGCCATCGCGTCCGCGGATATGGCGATGCCCGGGGAAGTAAGAAAGACTGCGGGGTCTGCCGTATCCCAGACAGAAAACGATATCACCATTTTTTCATGCTCGTGTACTGATGAAACGACACCATTCAAAGCAGGCGGAGAAAGGAGGCGGCAGGGTTGACTGAGACAGATGAAGCAATCTATCTCCGGTATACGGTGACTGAAAACAGCGCGGACCTGGAAGCCCTGCTGGCCCGCCACAGAGACGGTCTTCTGCTGTTCCTGTTTTCGTTTGTGCACAGCAATGAGGATGCCGAAGAACTGCTGATCGACACCTTCGCCAGGCTGGCAGTGGACAAGCCGCCCTTCCATCCAAGGCGTGCGGGCAGCTTCAGAAGCTGGCTGTATGCCATCGGACGCAACAACGCGCTGATGATGATCCGCAGGGGAAAGGTGCGGACGGTTCCGGTCCATGAGGGCATACCCGACAGCGATGATCTGCCGGAAACGGCGCTCCTGAAGAATGAAGGCAGCCGCCTGCTCTATCAGGCCATGAAGGAGCTCAAGCCGGAATACCGCCGGGCGCTTACCCTGCTGTACTTCGACGGCCTTTCCCATGACGAGATCGCCCTGGCGATGGGCATGAGCAAGAGGCAGATCTACAGCATACTGAAGCACGGGAAGGAAACACTGAAAAAGACGCTGGAAAGGAAGGGCATCAGCGATGCGCAGTATTGACGAACAGATGGAGGAAATCCTCCGGCGCAGGGAAGTCTATCAGGCGGTAAAGGCGATCCGGCAGAAGATCATCCTGGAAGGCGCGGTATGCGGCGGATGCGCCGCGCTCCTGATCGCGGTCATTGCTTTCCTGCCCCGGCTGCATGATATATCGGATCAGGCCGAGATCCGCCAGTACGGCAGCATGGTGCTCAAAATGCCGTCTGTCGGCTATGTGCTCATTGCGCTGCTGGCCTTCATCCTGGGCGTGGCGGTGATCCTGCTGTGCCAGCATTGGAAACAAAAGAAGGAAAAGGAGCGTGAGATATAGTGTCACTCAGTCTCATCACGCTTCTTCCAGCATGCTTTCAGGTTTCCATGCTGGCAGTGCTCATGATCCTGTCAGTGCGCCTGATACGTGAAAGCGGGCAGGCGACCCCGGCTGTGTTCCTCACGTTTATTCTCTCCCTGTGGCTGCTCACCGATCTGTATTGGGTGGTCTACGATCTCATGCGCCATGATTCACGGATGCCCTTCGCTCCCAATGAAATCGGGGAAGCCGCCATTTTCCTGCTGGAAGGGGCCATGCTGGCGTCCCTGGCCGGGGGCTGGAAGGGCGGTGCATGCGTGCAGGGCATACTGGCGCTGCTCTTTGCCGGCTGCAATGCAGCACTGTGGATCGCCTGGTCGGGTGAATGGGCGGACGATCTGTTTGTAGGCGCGGCCTTCGCCGGCTGTCTGTATCAGGCAGCCCGGGCATTGGCTGTAAATCAGTCGCTGAAGCTGTGGGAATGGAGTCTGCTGGGCATCGGCTGCGCGCTGCTGATCCTGGGCCAGGCGCTGATCTTCTTTGTGCCCGAAGCCGTAAAGGCACCGCTGGACACGGCCTGCTCCATACTGCTGGCAGCGGGAACGGTCTGCTGGGCTGTCAAGGCGCTGTCCGCCTGGCGGAATAACGCCGACCCCGTTTCCATACTGTGCCTGGCTTTTGCGTGGAGCGTGTGGATCGTGACCGCCAAATACATGAGCGCAGGCGTCTGGTATACGGTGTTCCTGGTCTGTGAAACCCTTTGCATGCCAATGCTGTACGCAGCCACCAGAAAGGCGGTGGCGGCATGATCTTCTCGGAAAACGTGCTGGTCTGCATGGCGGTACCGCTGCTGCTGACGCTGTTCTTCCTGCGGGACAGCGCACGGCAGTTCGTGCTTTATTTCCTGATGGGCATGGCAGCCTGTCTGCTGGGAGCCTATGTAAGCGGTTTTGTGGATGCCGCTACCGGCATGGGTGTGGAGGACACGGCGATCTTCATTTCTCCCGTGGTGGAGGAGACTATGAAATTTCTGCCCCTGCTGTTTTATTTCCTCATGTTTGATCCTGACGACGATCACCTTTTTCTTGCCGCAGTGGGTGTCGGCGCGGGCTTTGCCTCCTTTGAAAACATCTGCTCCATGATCGCTTCCGGCACGGGAAGCCTGAGCTTTCTGCTGATCCGGGGCCTGGCGGTAGGTGTGATGCACATTGTCAGCGTGTTTGCCATGATCCTGGGGCTGGTGATCGCCCGGCGCTTCAAGGCCCTGCGCCTGTCCAGCACCGTCGGGGCGCTGTCCCTCAGCATGCTGTTTCACGGTATTTACAATCTGCTGGTATCTGAGCCCGGCGCCACCTCCATCATTGGCTATGTGCTGCCCCTGCTCACCGCGCTTCTTTTGTTCTTTGCCCTGCGAAGGCTGCAAACCACAGAATAACAAAACAGCGTTTTCCGCCATCCCGAAAGCACGCGGGATGGTTTTTGTTTGCTGCAAAAACAGAAAATTTCCATTTTTACTGCCCAAAATCCAGAAAAACTGCATTTATATAGGTGAAAGATCATTATTCCGAATTTCACAGGAAGGGGGAAAGTGCATTGCGCAGCATTGAAGAACAGATGCAGATCATCCTGCGCCGCAAAATGTACTACACAGAAAAGCGCCGGCTTCAAAGAATGACGGCTTTGGCGGCAGGGCTTGGACTATCGCTCCTTGCCGCGCTGGTGGCTGTGCCAGGCGTTGCGGGCTCCCCTGTGCAGGCGGCCGGTTCCGTCCTGGGGGCCACCATCCTGGGCCCGGAGGCAGGGGGCTATGTGATCGTTGGGCTGCTGGCCTTTGCGCTGGGCGTGGTGACCACGCTGATGATCCAGCGCCGAAAGAAAGCACAGGGAATGAAACCTCCTCAGGATCACGGTCCGGCGGGTAACCCGTGACGGCATATATCCATACACGTAAACAATATCATGTGAAAATATGACCCCAGGGGAAAGGAAGAAGAACGATGCGGAAAACGAAAAAAAGGCTGCTGGCCCTGGTTTTGGTGCTGTGCATGCTTCCGGTCAGTCTGACGG
>CAMNDE010000075.1:0-14804 GCA_946534895.1 uncultured Clostridia bacterium | reverse complement strand
GCACGCTCCATCTGCCGCATTCTTTTTGAGTCTATGAAAAAAACCAGAGCCACGAAAAGCTCTGGTTTTTTTCAACTGTTTCAGTTGTCCAGCATGGAGGCTGCTTCCTGAAGAAGTTCAATCACGGGCAGATGCTGCGGGCAGACGCCTTCGCACTGGCCGCACTGGATGCATTCACTGGCTCTGCCGGACTTGCCGTCTGCCACCATTCTGTTGTAAGCGTTCCTCGGACGGTCCGTATTCTTGGGGAAGCGCCGCATCGCGTTCACCTGCCTGAACACATCCGGGATCGCGATCTTCATGGGGCAGCCGTCCACGCAGTAGCGGCAGCTGGTGCAGCCGATCTGCGGAACCTCCAGGATCCGGTCGCGGACTTCCTCCACCAGGGCCTTTTCCTCAGCGGAAAGCGGCTCAAAGTTCCTGAACGTCCCGATATTGTCCTGCATCTGTTCTTCCGTGCTCATGCCGGAGAGAATGGTCATGACCCCGGGCAGTGTGCCCACATAGCGCAGAGCCCAGGACGCGATGGATGCCTGGGGACGCACGGCGCGGAATTTGGCTTCCAGATCGTCCTGGATTGCCGCCAGAGTGCCGCCCTTTACGGGCTCCATGATGACCATGGGGATATTCCGCTCGCTGAGAATCGAATACAGTTCGCCGGAGCAGACCGTGGGGCTGTTCCAGTCAAGATAGTTCAGCTGGATCTGCACAAACTCCACTTCCGGATGCGCGTCCAGGAGCTGGCGCAGATAGGCCGGGCTGCCGTGGAAGGAGAAACCGAAGTGCCGGATCAGGCCCTTGGCCTTCTGTTCAAGCGCCCATTTCCAGCAGTCCATGCTGTCATAGATCCTGCCGTTCCCGTCCTCCACGGAATGCAGCAGATAAAAATCGAAATAGCCTGCACCGGTGCGGGTGAGCTGTTCCTCAAAGATTCTGTCGCGGTCTTCCGGTTTCTTCAGTTCCCAGGCGGGAAGCTTGGTCGCCACATAGAAGCTGTCGCGGGGATAGCGCTTTACCACTGCCTCCCGGACCATGACTTCCGACTGTCCGCCGTGATACACATAGGCGGTATCGAAATAGTTCATTCCGGCTGCCATATAGGCATCCGCCATTTCACATACCCGTTCCAGGTCCGGCTTTCCGTCCTTCACCGGAAGACGCATCAGACCAAACCCGAGCTTGGGCATTTTCTTCAAATCCACTGCCATACGCAACGCTCCCTTCATGCCGTCAGTTCACGGACTGCTTTCAGTGTACTGAAAACCCGCCCTGCCGACTATTGTTTTTCTATTTTTCATTCAGTCCGGCATCATAAGATATCTGTACTTTTCAGTACCGGTTATGCACTTTCTCCGCAAAGCACAGCATATCCCGGACGTCAAGCACTGTGCCGTCATCCAGTACCGCGTGCCCACGCATGCGTCCGAACACCTGATGCTGATCCGAGACAATCGCCTTGAAGTCAATCTTCGCCGCCCGGTCCAGCACCGGCTCAAAGTCCATCTCAAACCGTCCGTCCGAGGAGGTAAATGTCCAGGGCTTCATGTAGCTGTCTTCCGGGATATGGAAGGTTATATCATCCAGCTTGTGCACCCGGCCGTCATAGAACAGCACGTTCTCCGTCGCGGCCTTCGTGTTTCCGAAGCCGTACCCGATATTGAACCCGAAATGGTGCCCGTCCATGTCCATGTTGCCGCTGCCCCAGTACCAGGTATTGTCATAGGTCCATACGCCGCGGCCCCAGTCCAGAGTCCCGAAGTCCGTTTCCGGGTGGAAAACGTATTCCTCTCCGTCATAGCGCACGCTTCCCTGCGCGCGCATGCCGTTGATCTTCTGGTTATAGTAGAAGGCATGCTTCCGGTCCCAGGGCGTGGCAATGACCATGGATTCCATGTCCGGCTGCGCAAGCAGGATATCCGCCTCCAGCGTCCTGCCTTTTTCGAAGTTGTCAAACCGGCACGTCAGATGCCGCGCGCCCTTCAGTACTTCAAAGCGCATATGCAGCCGCGCGTCCCGGTACTCGCTGACGCCTTCCGCGGAGGATTCCGGCATGCGGAGCCTGCCCATGGGAAATGCCGTCAGCACCGTTTCCGTGTGCTCCCACGGCTGTTTTCCGAACTTCAGGAGCGAGCAGGACTGGAGTCCCACATACCCGTCATCCGAGAGCGTCAGGGCAAGGGCGAAGTCCTGAGCCATGATCAGGTAATAGTCCCATTCCTTGATGCGCCATGCCGGGGCCTTGATGTCCCCTCTTTTGTAGCGCTGCAGCATATGCCGGGACCAGCCCGGCTCACGGAGCTCACCCGCTTCATTGAGCAGTGGGCCTGCCTTGGTCACTTCATGATTTCTCGCCATGCCTTCCTCCTCCTTTCCCGTCTGTCTGCTGTCCCTTATTCCGTCAGTCCGTAGGGCACCGGGCGCCCATAGCGGTTGGCCGGGCTTCCCGTCACCACAAGCCGGAGTGTATTGCTGCCATGCTGCAGCATGCCGGCGGGAATGCGGAAACTGTGCGGCGGCCAGAAGCTGGCGTCCAGATACGCGTCATTGACATAGAGTTCCGCCATCTCCTCGGCCTGCACTTCCAATAGCGCGTCCCCGTCTCCATCGGATTCCAGCACCGCTGTATAGATCTTCCGGAAGTTTTCGCTGTCCTCTTCCTGCAGCGTCCATCTGACCTGCACCTTTCCTGCCGGGGGTTCGGGACATGTGCCCGCGTCACACGCCGCCAGCACCAGGCTTCCGCGCCTGGGCAGACAAATGCGTACCCGGCCTTCCGCGTCCGTCTGTGCTTTCCATGCCCGGCCCGTCCACAGATCCACCATGGTCCAGGGCCCGTCACCGCCGGGATATGCCAGGAAATCCAGCGTCTCTTCCCCGGTATTGACCATGAACAGCGTGTCCACATTTTCATGCACAAAGCGCATGACGCGCAGGTCCGGCTGCGCGCTGTCGCACTTCAGGTCCGGGCATATACTCATGGGATCATGGCTCACGCCCGGGTACCTGTCCGTGCCGATCACGGCATGGAACTTCTGACCGCGCAGCACAAGCGCGCCGTTTTCCTCCCGGATTTCCGGCCACACGCTTTCCGGCAGGTACCGGAAACCGCGCTGGGTCCGGAACAGGATTTCCACGCCCTCCGGGTTCAGTGCCCGGTTCCGGCACAGCACGGCAATATCCGCATGCACCTGAGCACCTGTCATAAGGAAGGACAGGGCTTTCATGTACCGCGACCATTTCTCATAGTGCGGCCACCAGATGCTGCCGGGGCCCACGTCCGGCGGACGCTCCTGGCTCCTGGCGCCTTCCAGCGAATAATAGAAGGCATGCGGGATAAACAGGTTCACCCCGCGCACCGCCAGATAGTCCAGATACCACTTGAGGTCCCCGCCGGTCAAATACCAGGGATTCCCGTCCCGATTGCAGGCGCCGAAGCATTCGTTGCTGTTGCGTTCCCGGCCGAACACCCAGGCGGCGTCCGCACTGCACTTGCCCATGACGCTGTCCATGCCCCTGAGATCGCCGGTTTCCGGCGCCAGCCAGCGCAGGACCAGGTCCTGTCCGGGCACATGGAAGTACTTCTCCACTTCCATGTCATCACTCTGATGCGGATGGCCCATGAGGAAAATGCCGTGCGCCTCGCACCAGCGGGACAGGCTGGCGTAATACACCGTTTCCTCCCGCTCCAGGATCAGGCGGTGATACAGCGCCGTGTCCGCATTCTCCCCGCCCTCAAACAGGGCTTTCAGGCCTTCCAGGTGTCCGCCCTTTTCCGTGAACAGCCGGGCAAAGTCCCGGCTCCAGGGCATGAGATCCCGGGTATTGCGGCCCAGAATGCTGGGCTCATCAGTGAAAAACCCGATAATCGTCTTTCCGAATTCTTCATGGAAATGCTGCCAGTACTGCTCGTGGGTCAGCTGCATGAACAGGTTCACGGCGTCCTCGCAGAGAATGTCCGCGCTCGGCGGCGCGTGTTCTTCCCCGTCGTCCTCGCCGAAGTGAATGCCGCGGATGGTGCCGCCGCTGAAGCGCTCCACCAGCATTTTCCCGCCGCATGCGCAGAGCACGGTGTCATCCTTTTCCGGCTGCTCCGTCAGCGCGATTCCCCGGCTCTTCAGGTCCGGACGCAGGCGGACCACCTGTCCGCAGGCGCTGCCGCTGGGATACATGCCCTCATCATAGAGGACCACTTTCATGCCAAGCCTGGACGCTTCCTCAATGGCCGCGCCCAGACGCTCAAAGAAGGTTTCGGACAGATATTCGATCTCCGGGCTGATGCCCATGCGCGGATGCAGGACAAACCCGTCCACGCCGTGGGCATGGAAATCCCGCACCTGGCGCCGGATCTCCTCCGGGTCCAGATCGCCGTTCAGGAACCAGAACGGAAAGGCCGTCCATTCCTTTCCCGGGTTCAGAAGTCTCTGCACCCATTCGCTGCCTGTCATGCCTGCACCGCCTCCTCCAGACGCTCCCATTCCTCGTACAGCTCAGTGATTTCCTGCTGCTTCTGCTGATAGGCCCGGGTCAGCTTTTCCGCCTTCTCCGGGTCCAGCCACAGGTCCGCGCTGGACAGCTGTTCTTCCATGTCCGCCTTTTCCTTTTCCGCCTTTTCCACGGCAAGCTCGGCTGCCTTCAGCGCCTTGACCAGGTCCTTCTGGCGCTGCTCCGCCGCCTTCGTCTTCTTCTTTTCCTTGTCCATGGCGGTCCGGGTCATGGTCTCCCCGGTGCCGTCCGGCGGCTGTTCACGGTTGACCTTCTCATAGTAGTCGTCATAGTTGCCCAGGTACTGGACCAGGGACTGGTTCTCCATGACCGCAACCCGCGTGGCAAAGCGATTGATGAAATACCGGTCATGCGAGATGGCCAGGATCGTGCCCGGAAAATTCTCCAGCGCCTTTTCCAGCACCTCTCGGGAGTCCATGTCCAGATGGTTCGTGGGTTCGTCCAGGAGCAGGAGATTGTCCTTGTGCAGCATGAGCTTGGTCAGGGCCACGCGCCCGCGCTCGCCGCCGGATAGCGTGGACACGGGCATGAGCACGTCATCCCCGGTAAACAGGAACATACCCAGCGCGCCGCGCACCTCCGTCTGGTCCAGGCGCCGGAAGTCATCCCACACCTCGTCCAGCACGGTCTTTTCGTCGTGCAGGTGCTCCTGATGCTGGTCATAGTAGCCGATGTCCACGCCGGTGCCGAAGCGCACCGTGCCGGCGTCCGCCTTCTCATCGCCCACAATGATCTTGAGCAGCGTGGACTTGCCGCAGCCGTTGTCCCCGATCAGCGCCACTCTGTCGCCGGCGCGCATATGCAGGTTCACGTCCGAGAACAGCTGACGGCCGTCATAGCCCTTGGCCAGCTCGTCAATCATGAGCACATCCTCACCGGTCCGGCGGTTGCACTCAAACCGGAAGTGAATGGCCTGTTCATCCACAGGCTTGTCCACGCGCTCCAGTTTCTCCAGCCGCTTTTCCCGGCTTTCCGCCGCGCGGATGGATTTCTCACGGTTGAAGGAACGGTAGCGCGCGATAATGGCTTCCTGACGCTCGATCTCCTTCTGCTGCAGCTGCCAGGTCTTCATGCGGATTTCAAAGCGCTCCGCGCGCTGCTGCACATAGTCCGTATAGTTTCCGTTATAGCTCTCCACGGTCCCGAAGATGAGCTCCGCCATGTGATCGCACACATGGTCCATGAACAGGCGGTCATGGGAAATGATGAGCACCGCGCCTTTCCAGGTCCGCAGATAGTCTTCAAGCCAGGCAATGGACTTGAGGTCCAGATGGTTCGTGGGCTCGTCCAGAAGCAGGAGCTCCGGCTCACTGAGCAGCATGCGGCCCAGGCACAGGCGCGTGCGCTCGCCGCCGGAGAGCAGTCTCGCCTTCTGCGTCTGCTGCTCCTTCCGGAACCCGAGACCCGCCAGCACGCCCTGCACGGCACTGCGCCAGCCATAGCCGTTGGCCTCCTCAAACGCGCGGGTCAGGCTGTCATACCGGCTGCCCAGCCGGCGCAGCGCGGTCTCGTCCCCGGCGCTTTCCGACATTTCCTGCTCCAGGCTGCGCAGTTCCTCTTCCATGCGCACCACCGGCTCAAACACGCTTTCCATTTCCTCCAGCACCGTGCGTTCCGGGTCCACGATGCCCTGCTGGGCCAGGTACCCGAGCTTCAGCCCGCGCTGCATGGTAATGGTTCCGCCGTCCTCGTGCTCAACGCCCGCTATGATTTTCATGAGCGTGGATTTTCCGCTTCCGTTGACGCCCACCAGGCCCAGGCGCTCGCCGGTCTGGAGCGTCATGCAGACGTCCTTGAGCACTTCATTGGTGCCGAAGGCCTTCTGCACATGCTGAAGGGACAAGAGAATCATGGCACTCTTCCTTTCCGTGTGCCGTAAAGATGAAAAGCCGGCACTGCCGGCTTCCTGTCGTGTTACACGGCATATCGGTTTTTTTCACTCTGGAGTTCATACATACTGCCCACGCGGTCCCGCCAGGCCAGGTCCACAAACACGTCCCGGCCTTCCTCGGCGCCTTCCAGTTCCAGGCGCGTCAGGGTGGTCTCCATGCACAGTTCCGGCATATTGTTCTCGCCGCTCAGATGCCCGAGAATGAAGTGACTGCATCCTTCCTCCATGAGGCGCACCAGGGCTTCGGCGCAGTCCGCATTGCTCAGATGTCCCTGCCGTGACAGGATCCGGGACTTCAGGCGCTGGGTATAGTGCGGGTTCATGCGCACCATGTCCGGGTCATGATTGCTCTCAAGCAGCAGGAGATCCACGCCGGCCAGGGCCGAGACCAGGTCTTCGCTGACGCATCCGAGATCCGTCACCGTGGCCACGGAGCGCTTGCCGCCCCACAGCCGGAATCCGCTGGGCTCCGCCGCGTCATGGCACACCGGCATGGGTTCCACGCCGATCTCGCCGATGGAGAAATCCGTACCGCGGTCAAACACCCGCTTCAGCTCCGGATCGATGGTTCCGATCCTGCCGCCTATGGCCTCCCAGGTCAGGGCCGTGGCGTACACGGGAATATGATAGCGCCGGCTCATGACGCCCACGCCGGACACATGGTCCGAGTGCTCGTGGGTCAGAAGAATCCCGTTCAGGCTTTCCGGGGAAACGCCGGCAAACTCCAGGGCTTCCCGCGTCTGAACGCCGGACTTGCCGCAGTCCACAAGAAGACGCGTCTTTCCCTCCATCACCAGGGACGAATTCCCGCTGGATCCGGAGTAGAGTGAACAGAATTGCATGCTCTACCTCAACTTCTCACAGATCAAGATGCTTGGCCACCCGCTCATTCTCCGGCGGCGGGGTCATGTAGTCCGGCCCGAAGAGAATGGTCAGCACTTCCTTGTATTTCACCGGGATCAGGCATCTGAGATGCTCAAAGTCCGCTTCCATCTTTTCCTCGAACTGCCAGGGATGCCAGATATGCATCATCAGCTCAAAGGCGCCGTTGGACATGCACAGATCATCGCCCGTGCTGTATCGCCGCGAGACCTTTTCATAGCGCTGCGTCTTCCACTTTGTGGAGAAAGGAAGCCCCATGATATGCGTGGCCCGCAGCAGAATCCGGTTTTTCAGGGAAAACCGTGAATAGTCCACATCATGCTTGAGCATGCCCTGCAGGAGGTGCAGTTCCAGGAACCACATCTTCCGCTTCAGGCCTTCCGGCGGCACGTGATCCAGGATGAACAGGTCCGTGAACGCCGCGGCCTTTTCCGGATCCCGGTTCATGACCCGGGGCGTCCAGGTGTTCAGGTAGGTCAGTTCAAAGCGCCGGTCGCATTCCTTGGGATAGAACTCCCGGAAGCGCTGGAACTCTTCACGCGTCATGAGCAGGTCCACGTCATCATCCCACGGAATGAATCCATGGTGCCGAACCGCACCCAGCAATGTACCGCACATCAGGTTGTAGCTGATGTCATGTTTCCGGCAGACCTTGATGATATCCGCAAGCTGCTCCAGCAGTTCCGCATGGATCTGCTCAAGCGTGAGTTTTGTCTCTTCCATGCCAATCCCCTCTTGTCTTATCCGCGCAATAGCCTGAGCGCCGTATCGCAGACAGCCTGCGCGTCAAACCCGTAGGCTTTGCGCAGGTACTGCTGCGAGCCCACCAGCGTGGAGTACCTGTCCGGCATCCCCATGCGGTGTACGCGGCAGCCCAGTCCCTCTTCGGCCACGATTTCGCACACGGCCGAGCCCAGTGCGCCGATCACTGTATGTTCTTCCACTGTAATGAGCCAGGGAAAGCGTTTTCCCATCTCACAGACCTTCTCCGCATCCAGCGGCTTCAGGCACGGAAACGAAACCACTTCCGCCTCCACGCCCTTTTCATGAAGCAGGTCCGCCGCGGCCATGGTCTGGCTCAGGATCCCGCCCGCGGACAGGAGGGCGATATCCCTGCCTTTTCGCAGCGTCAGCGCCTGCGGCAGCTTCCAGTCTTCCAATGCGTCCGTGTGGCTTACCGGTTCCCCGGCACGCGAGAGCCGCAGATAGCAGCAGCCGGGCGTATGCAGCATGACCGGGACCACGGCTTCCGCTTCCACCGGATCCCCCGGCGTAAACACGGTGACGCCCGGCAGCGTGCGCAGCACGCCCATGTCCTCCGTGGCGTGATGGCTCATGCCCAGGGGGCCGTAGACAAACCCGCCGCCCACGCAGACAATCTTCACGTTCGCCTCATGATAGGCGCAGTCGTTCCGGATCTGTTCCAGTGCCCGGAGCGTGGGGAAGTTCCCGATGGAATAGACCAGCACCGTGCGTCCGGTCATGGACAGACCCGCCGCCATGGACACCATGGACTGCTCCGCGATGCCCGCGTTGATGAACTGGTCCGGATACGTTTCCCAGAAAGGCCTGAGCACGCCGAAGCCCAGATCCCCCGTGACCAGCACAATGCGCGGATCCGCAGCGGCCTCCCGCATCAGGGCCCTTACAAAAGCATCTCTCACGGACGGCTCGCCTCCAGTTCTGCCAGGGCGGCTTCATATTCCTCGCCCTGGGGCGTGCGGTAATGCCAGAGGATATTGTTCTCCATGAAGCTCACGCCCCTGCCCTTCACCGTGTCCGCAATGATCACGCTGGGCGTGTCCGGATATTCGGCACACTTATGAAACGCTTCCTCCAGGGCATGCACGTCATGTCCGTTCACGCGCTGCACATGCCAGCCGAAGCTTTTCCACTTTTCCTCCAGCGGTTCCAGAGCCAGGGTGTTCTCACAGAAGTCCAGGGACTGCATCTTATTATGGTCAATGACGGCGGTCAGCTTTCCGAGCCCGTACTGCCGGGCCTGAAGCGCAGCCTCCCAGACCGCGCCCTCGTCGCACTCGCCGTCGCCCAGCACCGCATAGGTTCTCCATGCGCTGCCGTCCATTTTCGCGCCAAGCGCCAGCCCCACGGCCACGGACAGGCCATGGCCCAGGGACCCGGTGGATACCTCCACCCCGGGAACGCCGTGATGACTCACGTGTCCGCTGAGAAAGGAGCCGTCCCCGTAATGATTCCGCAGTTCCTCCACAGGAAAAAAGCCGCGCTCTGCCAGTGCCGCGTAAATGGAGGCCCCGGCATGGCCCTTGGACAGGATCAGCCGGTCCCGCTCAGCCCAGTCAGGCTCCTGCGGCCGCACATGCAGAACCCGGGTATACAATACCCCGATGATTTCCGCCACAGACATGACGGATCCGATATGGCTTCCCCGGCTCACATGGGTCATCTCAAGCGCGTGCCGCCGGATCAGCCAGCTGAGCACAGCCGGATCGTCCACGTCCGGCTTCATGCCGGGGAATCCTTCATGGATCACTTCCGTATAAGTCTTTCCATCACGGTAAGGTGTCAACGCTTCTCCTCCACAGCCCTGTGATGCTCTTCCTGCATGGTCTTCGCCTTGCCGAAAACCCCTCCGATGGTCTCCAGCAGCAGCCGGGCATCCAGCGCCAGACTCTGATTCTTGGCGTACTCCACACGAAGGCGGTTTTTCTCCGGAAGTACGTACTTCTCATAGTTTTCCACCGGGTTTTCCGTTCCGACAATCTCATCCTGGCTGATGAACACCAGGCTGGAACGGTCCGTGATCCCGGGCCGCACCCAGAGAATGCATTCCTCTTCCGGCCTGTACTGCATGGTGTACAGCAGAAGCTCGGGACGCGGGCCCACAAAGGACATGTCGCCCTTGAGAATATTGAACAGCTGGGGCAGCTCGTCCAGCTTCAGGCGCCGCATCACCCGTCCCGCCCGGGTCACCCGGGTATCGTTCTTGGCGGTGCAGGTGGTCTCGCGGTCCGAGCCCACGCGCATGGAGCGGAACTTGTAGATATAGAAGGTCTTATTATGGTATCCGCCGCGGGGCGCGGAATAGATCACCGGTCCCGGCGAGTCCAGACGCACCCATACGGCCAGGGGAATCATGATGATCAGGCCGGGGATCAGAAGGATCAGGGCCAGAAGAAAATCCAGCACCCGCTTGATCACATGGCTGTAAAAGGGATGTGAAAGCGGTCCGTCCCATCTGGGAAGCTCCGGCAGTTCCTCCCTTGCAGTCATGGCGCGTTCCTCCTTAATCATTCATCCATCTCTCCGATGAGCTCATAGAGATGTTCCAGTTCTTCCCGGGTGTAATACTGAAGAATGACCTTGCCCTTGTGCTCGCTGCCCCGGATCTCGGCGCGCATGCCGCACCACTCGCGGATCCGGTCCTCGAACCCGGAGATTTCCGGAGACTTGTTCTTCTGCCGCCTGTCCTTGGGCTTTTCCCCTTCCTGGCGGTCATGGTATCCCGCGGCGGCCTGTTCCAGCTGACGCACACTCAGCGCGCGGCTCACGGTTTCCTCCGCAAGCTTCATCTGGTCCTCCGCGTTATCCAGGCCGGCCAGCACCCTGGCATGCCCGGCTGAGAGCACACCCTCCCGGATCATCTCGATCACGGCTTCGGGCAGGGACAGAATGCGCAGAAGATTGGCCACGCTCGGACGGCTCTTGCCTAGACGCCGGGCCGCTTCATCCTGGGTATACCCGCAGGTGTCCATGAGGGAGCGGATGCCCATGGCGGTTTCCACCGGGTTCAGGTCCTCGCGCTGCAGATTCTCGATCAGCGCGATTTCCATGCGCTGATGATCCGTCACGTCCCGCACCAGGCACGGGACTTCACTGAGCCCCGCCTCACGTGCCGCGCGCCATCTGCGCTCACCGGCCACAATGGTATAGCGGCCGTCCTCCCCGGCAGTGACAAGGATCGGCTGAAGAATGCCCTGTTCGCGAATGGACTGGGCCAGCATGGAAATGTTCTCTTCACTGAATATCTTTCTTGGCTGATCTGCGCTGGGGTCCAGGTTCCCCAGAGGAATCTGGATCACCTGGCCCGCTTCCCCCGCCGGTTCATCCGGCAGAAGGGCATCCAGTCCCCGTCCGAGTCCATGGGCTTTCTTAGCCATATGCTCACCTTTTCCTGCTTGTTTCCATAAGGCCTATGCCTTACTTTGCCTTTTTCACCCGAATACCGTTGCGCTTGAGAAATTCCTCGGCGAACGCCCTGTACGCCAGCGCCCCGGCCGACCGGGGATCGTACACATTGATGGGCTGTCCATGGGACGGCGCTTCACCCAGACGCACGCTTCTGGGAATGGTGACGGTATACACCTGCTTCTTGAAATGCTTCTTTACCTGTTCCACCACCTGCAGGCCCAGGTTGGTGCGGCCGTCCAGCATGGTCAGCAGCACGCCCTCGATCTCCAGATGCGTATTGATGCTCCGCTTCACGCGGCTGATGGTGTTCATGAGGCTCGTCACGCCTTCCAGCGCGTAATACTCGCACTGGATGGGAATCAGCACGCTGTCCGCCGCCGACATGGCATTGAGCGTCAGCAGGGACAGGGACGGAGGACAGTCAATAATGATGAAGTCATAGTCATCCTTGGCCGCCTTGAGCGCTTCCTTCAGCTGATCTTCCCGGTATTCCACGTCCACCAGCTCCAGTTCTGCGCCGGCCAGACGGATGTCCCCGGGCAGCACGCTGAGCCGGTCCCAGCGGGTTTTGCTGATGCATTCCCGGACCATGGCATGCTCCACCAGCAGCTCGTAGGCTGACCGGGCTCCGGCCCGCAGACCGGTGCCGGATGTGGCGTTTCCCTGGGGATCCAGGTCCACCAGCAGGGTCTTCTGGCCCAGCTCTGCAAGCATGGCACTGAGATTTACCGCCGTGGTGGTCTTGCCCACGCCGCCCTTCTGATTGGTGACCGCTATCGTCTTCCCCATAAACAACACTCCGTACTTTCCATGTGTGCAAAGAAATGCAATGTAATTATATCGGTTCAATTTCCCGTTGTAAAGAGCGCGGACAGGCTCTCGGCAGGCCTTGACAGAAACTTCCCGGCGCGAAAAACAGCAGGGTTTCCCCCCGGGATAAGCCCTGCCGCTTCTCAGCCTGCTCCGTCATTCTGTTTCCGGTCCCAGTTTTTTCTCCAGAATCCGGCTCTGGCATGTATACCCGCATGAGGCATACAGTTCCCGGGCTGCTTCATTGAACTCCCATACCATGAGGTCTACCCGGACGCAGCCGTGTGCCCTGCCCGCGTCCTCCAGGGCGCGCATCATTTCTGCCGCCACGCCCTTTCTGCGCCACTCAGGGAATACATACAGTTCCTCCGCGTACAGCGTCAGCATGTTGGCCATGAAGGAACGGTTCCGCACAGAGGCCAGCACGAACCCGGCCATTTTCTCCCCCTCCTCGGCGCACAGGAGCACATGGTCGGGACTTTCGCACATCTGCTCAAAGACCTTTTCCGGAAGCACATGCTCCCTGGGCAGATATACATCCGGCCGGTTCCGGACATGCAGGGCATGAAGCCCGGCCATGCCCCGGTCCACATCCGCCCAGTCCTCACTCTTCATTCTTCGGATCTCCATGGATTCACACCCTCGCGAACATCCGGCTGGCTGAGCGCACGCCAATGCACGTTCCGTCCCGGATCACGAATTCCAGGCGCGTATACAGGCTTCCGTCCGTGTCCAGGCCCTGGAAGCGCGTCTGCCCGCAGTGCACCATTTTCAGGGGCGTTCCGTTCTTTTCCGCCCGGAGCTCACCCGCCTCCGTCCATACCCGGATCTCCGACAGCGTGCCTTCATGGCATGCATATGTACCGCTCAGCATGTCCGGGCAGCTGAACACCTGGCCCGAGGGCACATACCACTCCCGGCTCTCCGCAATCGGCCTGCCCGCCAGCGCGTTCACCATGGCATACATGAGGCTGTCCATGCTCTCGTCCGACTGATTGGAGAGCACGGAGAACCCGATGCCTTCATCCAGCAGAAGTCCGCCCTTGGTGGACACGCCGTACAGTCCGCCGGAATGCTCGCACAGCACGTGTCCCGCGGTCTCGCGCTTGTACAGTCCCAGGCACATGGTCTGCTGGGATGACAGCGGATGATATTTTCCGATCAGTTTCTCCACGGCTTCCCTGGGCAGTACCTGCCTGCCCTCATGCACGCCCCAGGCGGCAAGCGCCTGATAGTACGCCGCCATGTCCCGGGCGGTGGACTTCACCATGGCGCATCCGCGGAAGGGCGGAATAATCGTCCAGTCGTCATCGCAGGTATGCCTCTCCCCGTCCCAGCAGTACAGGGACGTGAAGTTTTCCCCGGCCATGGCCCGGCTTTCCTCAAACCGGTTGTCCAGCATGGTTCGGGTCATGCCCAGAGGCTCGAACACCCGCCGCTTCATATAGCTTTCCAGCGGTTCGCCCGCCGCAGCGTCCACCACATAGGAAAGCACGGCATACCCTTCATTGGAATAGCTCATCTGCTCGTCCGGAGCTCCTGTTGTGGGATAGGGGCAGGTGCGCAGATAGTCAAGAATCTCCTCAATGGTACCCATGTCAGAGGGCGCGTGCTTCATCAGTTCTTCCGTATCCGGATCCATCTTTCTGCCCGAATGCGCCGCGCTGGACCACTCCAGGCACTCCACCGGCGGCAGACCGGAAGCATGCATGCACAGATGACGGATGGTCACGGCTTCCGACGGCTGACCCGGCACACGGAAGTCCGGAACATATCTGGTGACCGGGTCCTCCAGGCTCAGCTTTCCTTCCTGCTCCAGAAGGCACAGGCACAGTGCCGTGATACTCTTGGACATGGAGGCAATGCCGAACACGGTATCCCCGTCCGGCTTCCGTCCGTCTTCCCGGATGCGTCCCTGGGCATATTCAAACAGGATGCCCTCAGGCCCCCGGATGCATGCGCTGACTCCCGCCAGATGCATCCGCCGGCACCGCTCATCCAGATATTCCCTCAGTTCCTCCCATATACCCATACGTGATCACTCCTCTGTCTGCCGTCTGTCTTTTTTTCGTCAGAAATGACTTTATCATCTGCATTCCGTTTCGTAAAGCGCGCAATGCCGGAGCGGAAAAATATTTTTTTCACTTTCAAGGTTCGTTTAAGGTTCCTTCTGTAGAATGATCCTGCGGACGGGAAAACCCGTTCAGATATCGCCCAGTGCGGCAAAGGAGGATTCCAGTATGAAAAAGATTACAAAAACCATGGCTTTGTGTCTCGCTTCCATGATGCTTCTCACTTCTGCAGCCATGGCAGAAAATACCACATCAGATGCTGTTTCCGGAGCAACTTCCAGCCCCTCCATCCGTCAGGAAGAAGGCATGCGCACAGGCGGAAAACACGCCCGGCAGGGTTTCCAGAGAGTAAGGGGCACCGGGCAGCAGGATCAGAACACGCAGACTCCCCCCGAGCCTCCCCAGGGCCAGAGCAGCCAGAACACGCAGACTCCGCCGGCGCTTCCCGACGGTCAGACCCCGCCTGAACTTCCTGA
>CAMNDE010000074.1:0-15106 GCA_946534895.1 uncultured Clostridia bacterium | reverse complement strand
CAATGGCCGGGTATATACTGTGACCGGGGACGGCATATGGCCGGAAAACCGGCTGGATTTCGCGCCATACATGCAAAGGTACGGCTGCACGCTGGAGGAGATCACGGGCAGGATCAATGAAGCCTTGGGGGAGATCGCCCTGCGCATCTTCCGTGCGGATCCTTCCTTTCGCGCGCTGTACACCTGCGGCGGCGATGTGACGGAGGCGGTCTGCCGGCGGTTTGGCGCGGCCGGACTGTGCCTGGAGGATGAGGTGCTGCCCCTGGCGGCCTGCGGACGGTTCCTGGGCGGGGAATTCAGAGATATCCATATTGTGACAAAGGGCGGAAGCCAGGGTGACAGGACCGCGGCTGAAAAGTGCATTGCTTATCTGCTGGAAGCCCTGGACAGCTGAAAGGGAGGCGTTATTGTGAAAAAGGCTTTGATTGCGGTTCCCATGGGGGATCCGGCGGGCATCGGCCCGGAAATCGTGGCAAGGGCCGCGGCGGACCCGGAACTGTTTCAGACGGCGGACTGTCTGGTGATCGGGGACCGGAAGGTGATGGAAGAGGCCATCCGGATCACGGGTGAAAATCTGAAGATCCACGTGATTCAGGACCCCGCGGACGGGAACTATGAGGAACGTGTCCTGAACCTCATCGATCTTGACAACATCCGTATGGAGGATTTCGCGTTCGGCCGGGTGTCCGCCATGTGCGGCAGAGCGGCCTTTGAATACATCGCGAAGAGCATTGAGCTCGCGATGCAGGGAAAGGCGGATGCTGTGGCCACAACGCCGATCAACAAGGAATCTTTGCGGGCGGGGCAGATCCCGTATATCGGGCATACAGAGATTTTCGGCGCGCTGACGGGGACGGAAGATCCGCTGACCATGTTCGAAACCCGGGGTATGCGCGTATTCTTCATGACCCGGCATCTTTCGCTGCGGGAAATGCTGGACAAAATCACCAGGGACCGGGTGATCGACTATGTGATCCGCTGCACGGAGGCCCTGCGCCGCCTGGGTGTCACGGAAGGAACCATGGCGGTTGCCGGTCTCAATCCGCATTCAGGCGAGCATGGCCTGTTTGGCTGGGAAGAGGTGAATGAGATCGCGCCAGCTGTGGAGGAGCTGAAACGCATGGGCTACAGTGTGGAGGGTCCGGTTCCTGCGGACTCGGTATTCCATCTGGCCATGCTGGGAAAATTCAATTCGGTGCTGTCCCTGTACCATGATCAGGGGCATATTGCCACCAAAACCCTGGACTTTGAGCGGACCATTGCCATTACCAACGGAATGCCGATCCTTCGGACATCGGTGGACCACGGAACCGCTTTTGATATTGCGGGCAAGGGGATTGCGAGCGCGGTCAGCATGAAGGAGGCCATCCGGCTGGCAGCCAGATACGCACCTTTTTTCACGGCCTGAGGAGAATATGCATATAGAGACGGCCGAGCATATGTCCTGGCCGTCCGTTTTTTTCTGTTGGAAGTCAGTTTTCGCGCATATGAAGCGCTGAAGCGTATATCCCGGATGGTATAGCTGAGAATTATGGAATTCTCTGAGTCGAGACGGATAGCAAATATGGCAAGTGCTGCCCTGAAGTGCTGAAACAAGCAATGGAGATATATCACATAATCCCAGAAATGATGCGTTGTACCCGGCGGCGCGGCAATGAAGACGGGATGAGGCAGATACCGTCGGAAATCATGCATGAATTGCAAGGGTCTACATGAGAATGTCCAGAATGTATAAGAACTGGTCAAGCGTGACACATCAGTCGCTTGCTGTTTTGTATCCGGAAATGTGTCGATCTGGCGTTCAATTCATTCTCTAAAATTTGTTTCCCAGACCTTGATATCATACTCTGATTTTTGTATCCAAATATCCACGATCCCTTGTATTTGGAGGTTTCGGAATGGATATTCAGAGGAAAGCGTACATCCAGCTTCTACAATGGAAAAATGCTACGGCGTCTTTCAACGGTCATTTTCATCAAAGGCGCCCACTACGTCGGCAAAAGCTATCTGGCGGAGGCTTTTTCGAGGAAGGAATACGCCAGCACGAGCTGCTTCACCTCATCTGGCGTGTCCGCAGCAGACGTTGGAAAAACCGTACTCTTCTGCGCCTGTCTCTTTCTTCTTCGATGATCTCATTGCCATTCTCTTTGTTACTTTCCGGCGGTAAGAACAACCGGCATTGTTCATCATGATTGCGTGAAGGCGTATAATATCCGCTTGTCTGAAGTACATGTTCCCATACTCCGTATGGACTTTTGCAAGAGCATCCCTGTATCCGGCTGAACTTTTGCGATGGCAGCCAGTGCGGAAAATACATCCGCAAACTGGTTTTTTCTACTCCAGGACAAAGCGCGGAGGGAATAGATGTCGGCTGTGATATTCAAAAGTCCAGCGGGAAGCATCCCATTGTTCAGAAATGAGTAATCAAGTATATGCATGACCTCAGCTCCTTTCTGCATAAAACTGATCTCTGTTTATGCAGAAAGCCAACTTGTTTCTGCATATATTTTTCGACAATATATGCAGATAGTCCCAGGCCGGCCTTCACTGCTCTGAGTCTGTGACAGAAAAACACGAAAAAATATCGAGTTTGGGTTGTCAATAGCCCGAACTCGATAGTTTTCTACTCCGGGTGAGTGGATTGCCGTAACCTGTTTCCCATATATTCAGTATGCCTCGGATAATGCTTTGGATGTGCTTCAGAGAAAGCGTGAGGATCCGGCCACCGCAGAGGCGGATGGACATCAGATCAGCCAGGCGAGCAGAATGAGCATGAGCATGGCAAGCGCGGTGAGCACTTTCACGAGTGCCATATGTTCGGCAAAGAAAGCCGCGGTCCGCAGGTGCGAGTGCGAGTAGAACACGACTGCGCACACAACAGCCGAGGGCAGGAGAAAGGCAAGGCAGTAGGCGATCAGCGCCGGAACCTGCCCGGATTCATAGCGGGCAAAGGAAATGAGCTGAATCAGGTACAGCTGGCCCGCGCACATGAATTCCCCGCCGGCTACGAGAAAGCCGAGCAGGGCGGATCCGGTCGTGAGCATGCGCGTACCCGTCAGGCTGCGGATCAGGCGGTGAAGCTGTCCGCGAAGCCCGGAGGGAAGCTGGTTCCGGACCGATCCAAGGTCGTTTCTGTATGCGTGATACGCGTCAGACAGGTTCAGAAGGATCAGGACAGCGCCTATGCCGGTCATAAGCCAGCGGGACAGGGGACGGAGCCAGTGGGGGTTATAGCGCTGCAGAAGCTCAAGGAATACAAACCCGATAAGCAGATAGCATACGAGCTTGGCAGCGAGAAAGGCCAGGGCGGGCGCTCTGCGACCGGTGGGCAGAATAAGGCTGAGAAACAGAAGAAGCATGGACAAGGCGCAGGTGTTGAGGCCGGCCACAATTCCGGCACCGATGGACGGAAGCAGGGAAGGCCTAGCCAGGGGGGCATCGCCTTCCGGCAGCGGCACGCCGCCGCTGGCCCAGCCAAGCAGGATTTCCTGCCCGAGTCTGTCCGTAATCTCCTTTTCCCCGGTCAGCACATGGCTTCCGAAGAAGACGGCGGGCGTGACACGCCGGCTGTCCGGGACCTCGTACCTGGCAAACAGTGCTTCCGCGGTTCCGGGGATCTGACTGATATCCAGTTTCCGGACCAGAACCCGGCTTTCAAACGACACGTTTCCGCGCTGAACGGTGACAGATTCGGGCAGATTATTGAGCACGGACTCCACGGCGGCGCAGCTTTCGCAGGCAGGCGTATACAGGTACAGGATCACGCTGTCCGTGGTTTCCTGCCAGGAAAGGGCGGTCTCGGCAAGCTGCGTGTTCATTTCCGCAGCCCCCTGATACACGTTCCCGTCCACAATGGCGGCAGGAAGGGAAAGCTGCTCAAGCTCCAGCTCCGCAAGCGTCTTTTCCAGGGCGGCCTGCCCGTCGGTCCGCACCACATTCCAGGCGGTGAACGCACAGTCGGACAGGGATATGCCGGTCAGGGACTGAAACTGCGCGGCAAAGTCATCCTCAGGTGTGCAGGACTCGCAGTAATTCCGGTAAAAGTATGTAACCGTATGGGATTCGGCCGCGGCCGCAGAAACAAGGAAGAAACAGAACAGCAGAACAAAAGCGGGGAAGCGTTTCATGGCGCCACCTCGGTGAGCTCAATGGATGCGGCAGATTCCGGAAGCATGGCGCGCAGCAGTGGATCCAGGGTGGAAACCGTTACGGTCTGCCCCATGGGGCAGACCATTCTGAGCTGGCCCAGGGCACGCGCGCGCACGGCACCCCTGTGAATTTCGCAGGGCTCGGGGTCCCGGAAGAATTCGATGGACGACTGGATGATACCCGCTTCCTGAAACACGAAGTCGCCGGACAGCGCTTCGCACAGGATGCCGCCGCCGGCATTTTTCACGGTAATGCGGAAATCTTTCGAGCGTTTTCTGAACATGTTGTCATCTCCGGAAGGATGTGCATGGAAAAACCATGCCAAAAGACAGGGAAATTATATCACGCCCCGGGATAAGGGGCAATTTGGTTGCAAGTTCTCCCAGGATGGACTATAATTCAGTCGGAATCACCAACAATTCATCGGAGGAATCTATGTCACAGCAGCATACCGTGCTCCGGCCGAATATCCGCAGGCGTCTGAAAAGAAGCATTCCCTATTATGTGCTGATTCTTCTGCCGCTTGTGTACCTGCTTGTCTTCAAATATTACCCCATGCTGGGCATACAGATCGCGTTCAAGAAATACAAGGTGAAGGCCGGCATCTGGGGCAGCGAATGGATCGGGCTGAAATACTTCTATGATTTCTTTTCGTCCCCGCTGGCGGGCCGGATCATTCTCAACACATTTCTTCTGAGCCTGTACTACCTGATTGCCAGTTTCCCGTTCCCGATTCTACTGGCTATCTGCCTGAATGAGTGCCGGTCTTCCCGGTTCCGGAAGTTCACCCAGATGGTCACATACATGCCCTACTTCATTTCCACCGTGGTGCTGGTGTCCATGATACTGCAGTTCACGGACATATCCTCAGGCCTGGTGAACCAGATCATCAAGGCCCTGGGCGGGTCTCCGGTGAACTTCATGGGCACGGTTTCCTATTTCCGGTCGATCTACGTGTGGACAGGGGTCTGGCAGACCATGGGATACTCGGCCATTGTGTATCTGGCTGCGCTCACCGGCGTGCCCACGGAACTGTATGAGGCGGCCAGGGTGGATGGCGCGGGCAAGCTGCGCAGGATCATCTCCATTGATATCCCCTGCATTGCGCCAACCATCATTACGCTGTTCATTCTCAATACGGGCAGCATCTTGTCTGTCGGTTTTGAAAAGATCTACCTGATGCAGTCCAATGTGAACCTGTCCGTGTCCGAGGTCATTTCCACGCATGTCTACAAAATGGGCGTGCTGAACTTCAACTATTCCTACTCGACGGCTGTCGGTCTGTTCAATTCCGTGGTCAATATGATCATGCTGGTGGTGGTGAACAGCATTTCCAATCGCATCAGCGATGTCAGCGTGATTTGAGGAGGCCGTGAACGTGAATGGATTGAAACACAACCCGCGCAACCGCGTGCGGCAGAGCCGGGGAGACAATGCGTTCGATTGCGTGGTCGCTCTGCTCCTGATCCTGGCTATCCTGATTGTGGCCTATCCGCTGATCTATGTGGTCAGTGCGTCCTTTTCCTCCACCGAGGCGGTCATGGCCGGCGAGGTCTGGCTGTACCCGGTGCGGTTTTCGCTGAAAGCCTATGAGACCGTGTTCAAGTATGAAGCGATCATGACGGGCTACAGGAACTCGCTTATCTATACCTTTACGGGCACACTGGTGAGCCTGTTCCTGACCGTGCTGTGCTCCTTCTGCCTGTCGCGGAAGGATTTCTACGGACGCAAGACCGTGGGCTTTATGGTGCTGGTGACCATGATGTTTAATGCGGGGCTTGTGCCGAACTATCTGCTGATCCACAAGGATCTGGGCTGGGACAACACCATTCTTGCCCTGATCATCCCCAATGCCATGAACGCCTGGCACGTGATACTGATGCGCTCCTACTTTGAGAACTCGATTCCTGCTGATCTGTTCGAGGCCGGGGAGATCGACGGATGCTCCGTCTACCGGCAACTGGTGACCATCGCACTGCCCCTGTCCGGGCCGATCCTCGCCGTCATTGCGCTCTACAGTGCGGTAGGCCTGTGGAACGGATACTTTGACGCGCTGATCTACATCTCCGACAAGCGCCTGTACCCGCTGCAGCTGGTGCTGCGCAGTATCCTGATCCTCAACGAGATGGACATGTCGGTGACGGCGGATCTGCGTGACATGGCCAGCCGTCAGGGCATGGCGAATCTGCTCAAGTACGCTGTGATCGTGGTGTCCAGCGTGCCGCTACTGATCATGTATCCCTTTGTGCAGAAATACTTTGTCAAGGGCATTATGGTCGGGTCCGTGAAAGGATGATATTCGTGCGCTTCTGGCGCCGGATACATAGAAAAAACATTTTTAGGAGGTCGTTACCATGAGGAAACTTTTGGCATTGGCCCTGTCGCTTGTCATGCTGCTTGTCTGCATGTCCACGGCGCTGGCCTGGGAACCGGAAGCCAAGCTGGATGAGGATCTCTCCGCCTACAAGCTGTGTGAGAACTTCGGCGACATCACCCTGAACGTGGCCGTGACGGACCATGCGTCCATCGCGTCCTGGGAAGACAACGCGTTTGTGAAGTGGGTGGAGGAGGTCACCAATGTGGATCTTCAGTTCACCCTGATCCCCTATGAGAGCCGCGCTGAAAAGCTGGGTCTCGTGCTCTCCTCCGGCGATTATCCGGATATCTTTCTGTCCTGCGGCATGAATGCCGCCATGGTCAGCCGCTTCGGCGTGGGCGAGGGCCTGTTCCTGCCCCTGAACGATCTGATTGAGACCAAGGGCAACTTCATCAACAAGATCTTTGAAGAGTATCCCGGCTCCAAGGGACTCATCACCGAACTGGACGGCAACATCTACGCACTGCCCGTGGTCAATGAGTGCTATCACTGCACCATCCCCACCAAGTTCTGGATGAACCAGACCTGGCTGGACAACCTGGGCCTGCAGATGCCCACCACGCTGGACGAGCTGCATGATGTGCTGGTTGCCTTCCGTGATCAGGATGCCAACGGCAACGGGGATGCCACCGATGAAATCCCGTTGGCCGGCGACTATCAGGACGGATGGTACACCAACATGGAAATGCCCATCATGAGCGCTTTCACCTTCTACAACCTGGATCTGGACACCACCAATACCACCAGTCCCGAAGCTTTCGGCATGTATCTGGAAGACGGCACTGTGGTGACCCCCTTCGCTCTGGACGCCTTCAAGAAGGGCGTGGAGACTGTGGCTCAGTGGGTATCCGAAGGCCTTATCTATGAGGGCTCCTTCACCCAGGACCTGGCCGGCCTGACCCAGATCGCGGAAAGCGGACGCCTGGGCGCTTCTTCCGGCGGCTACATCCTGTTCGCTAACCTAGGCGGCGACGTGTACCGTCAGTATCGTCCCGTGTTGCCTGTGAAGGGACCTGACGGATTTGCCAGCATCCAGTCCTTCCCGCATGATTCCGTGGGCGGCAAGACCTTTGTCATCTCCGCAGACTGCAAGAACCCTGAAGCCGCGTTCATGATCGGCGATCTCATGTATTCCTATGCCGCCACGATGCGCGGATACTACGGCGTGTACGGCGAGCAGTGGACTGATGCCCAGGAAGGCGAAGTCGGCATCAACGGCGAGCCCGCCAAGTATCATCTGCTGGTGCCGTGGCAGGAGTCCGAGCCCCAGAGCTACTGCGTGCTGCAGATGACAACCTCCTTCCGTGATGCGGCCTATCGTCTGGGCGAGCCCAGTGATCCCGCCGTGGATCTGTACAGCGCTGCGGGTTTGGAGACCCTGCTGTATCAGGTGACCCATGACTATGAGCCTTACAAGGATGACGCCAAGATCCTCCCGCCCATCAAGTTCACCGATGACGAGAATGAGGAAATGTCCCTGCTGAAGGCTAACCTGAGCAATACCATCAAGGAAAACATGATTGCGTTCTTCAACGGCACCAAGACCGTGGAGAAGGACTATGACGCTTTCCTGGCTGAGCTGGATGCCCAGGGCCTCGGACGGCTTGTGGAAATGTATCAGAATTCCTACAATAATCAGTACAAGTAATCACAGAACTGCGGGGGTCGGCCGAAACGCCGGCTCCCTTTTTCAGGGCAGTGCCATGGAAATGGAAGGTCTGTATGCTCTGCCCTGAACAGAATACGGCGGGTGCCGGGAAAATGTGACAGAAAACGGGCGAAATATCGGGTTTGGGGTATGAATCGCAGAAACCCGATATTTTTTTCCGATTCAGGGCATCCATGTTTCCGGAAATGTGGATAACCGGCGCCTGGGGGGAACCGGGGATGCGTTCAGATGTTCCGGAGACAGAAGGAAAGACGGCAGGGGTTACGGAAATAGTATAAAGCTCATGGGGAAATGCCGTCGGGAAGCCAGGGAAAAGCACTGCCGGAGGCATCGGAAAAAGAAACATGCGCCTGGCAAATGGGCGGCATGGAAAGCATCACTGGAGTGAGGATGAGTATGGAACATCAGGAATGGATGGGGTGGCTGAAAACGGCACTGCCGCTGGCGGACCGGATCAGCGTGGATGACGCGCTGCTGGAAAGGATCTGCGCGCATGCTGAAATGGTGAGGGGCGAAAACGGCTGGGAAATCCCCGATGCGGTATTCCTGCCCTTTGTGCTCTTTCCGCGGGTCAACAATGAGGATCTGGTCTTTTACCACGGGAGCATTCATGACGCGCTGAAGGAGAGAATCCGGGGAAAGGGCATGACAGAGGCAGCGCAGGAAGTGAACCGCTGGTGCTTTGAAAAGGCCACCTATGCGTCCACGGACATACGCACGGCCAATGCGCTGACCGTGATCCGGCGCGGGTTCGGACGCTGCGGCGAGGAGTCGGTGCTGCTGGTGAGCGCGCTGCGCGCCTGCGGGATCCCGGCCCGGCAGATCTATGTGCCATTCTGGTCCCACTGCGATGACAACCATGCCTGGGTGGAAGCCTGGGTGGATGGTGCCTGGCATTACATGGGCGCCTGTGAGCCGGAAGTGCGCATGGACTCCGGCTGGTTTACCGCGGCGGCCTCCAAGGCCATGATGGTGCACACACGGTCCTTCGGGATGAAGCCCATGGATGAGCGGGTGGAAACCGAGGAAGGCACGGCATATGTGATCAACCGCACCGCGGCCTACGCAAGGACGCGGCTGCTGACCATTCGGGTGACGGAGTCGGGAAAGCCGGTGCCCGGCCTGCAGGTCCTGTTCCAGCTGGCGAACATGGGCTGCTTCCGGGATATCTGCCGGAAACGAACGGACAGGGACGGTATCGCGGACATACTGACAGGGCTCGGCACCGTGCATGTGCATGTGACAGACGGGGAGCGCTTCCTGGAAACGGACGCGGACGTGAACGCATGCGGTGAGGTCTGTCTGGACTTTGCGGAAGCGACATGTGGCAGGGAAGAATCCGCTGCATTCCTGCAGCGCCCGCCCCTGGAAACGAACATGCAGCCGGTGGATATCCCGGAAAAGATTCAGGCAGAGCATGAGGCATGGATGGCGCAGGCGGAACAGAAGCGCCAGGCGCATTTCCGGGTCCCGGACGGTGTAAGCCCTCTGTTGGCCAGGGCCAGGGACAACCGGACGGTGATCGGGAGCTTCCTGAACGGGGATCCGGACCGGCAGGCACTGGTGGAGTCGCTGAGCGAAAAGGATCTTGCGGATGTGACCATGGACGTGCTCATGGACGCGCTGGAAACGGCTCTGCCGTATAAGGAGCGGTATCCGTATGAAACCTGGGTATCCGGCGTACTGTGTCCGAGAATCTCCACGGAAATGCTGTACCCGATTCGCCGTGAACTGCCGAAATTTGCGGACGCGGACGCGGTATGGGCCGCGGTCTGCGGGCTTGAAGCCACCGAAATGAAGCCCGAAACGGTGATCCCGGATCTTCGGGGCGTGCTGCGCGCCCGTGTCTGCTCGGAAAAGGTGCGGGACATCCTCTTTGTGGCCATCTGCCGCGCAAACGGCATCGCGGCAAAGCTGGACGAAAAAAATGGGGAAAAGATGATCTGGGAGTCCGGCGGATACCGGGCCTATCTGCCGGGACAGCGCATGGACGCATGTCTTGTGCTCCGGAACATGACCGGAAAGCCGTTGCAGGCCGAGGTCCAGTTCTCCGTTTCCGTGCTCAGGCACGGCCAGTTCGAGCCGCTGGACCTGGAAGGACAGAATGTCACGGATGTGCTGGAACTTCCGGTGCATGAAGGTTTTTACCGGGTCATGACATGCGCGCGCCAGATGGACGGCAGCGTGGAGGGCATGACCTGGACGGTCCGGGTGAAGGACTGGGAAACACGGGAAATCTGTCTGCAGCTGCCGGAGGACCGGAAAGCGTCCCACCTTGTGCATGCCAGGCTGCCCCTGCTGCATGTGCGGGAAGGAATCGTGCGTTTTGATGACAGGCCGGGCATTTTTGCCATGGTCAGCCCGGGACAGGAGCCCACCGAGCATTTCCTGAACGAGCTGATGGACGCGGCGCCGGCCCTGGAGGCGGCGGGAATCGCGGTGCGGCTGGCCCTTGCCGGGGAAAAGGACCGGGAACACGAGAAAATCCGGAAGGTGCTGGGGGCACTTCCGGATGTACAGGTGTATACGGAACCGGACATGGAGGATATAGTCGTGTGGCGCAGGCTGCTTCATGCCGGCGAGCTCCGGCTTCCGCTGGCTGTGGCCGTTGACCAGAGCGGGCAGGGACTGTTCGCGTTTGTGAATTATCATGTGGGATCCGTGATGGAACTGATCGGCATACTGAACGGGGAGGAAGCGTATGGACAATAAGAAGTGGTTCAAGGAAGCCGGGTATGGCATGATGGTCCACTGGGGCCTGTATTCCGTGCTGGGCGGGCAGTATAAGGGAAAAATTGCGAGGCCGTATGCGGAATGGATCCAGTCCCGGTTCGCCATACCGAAGGCGGAGTATGAACAGCTGGCCGGTGTCTTCAATCCCATCTGCTTCAACGCGGAGGAATGGGTGCTGCTGGCAAAGCAGGCGGGCATGAAGTACGTGGTGGTGACCAGCAAGCATCACGACGGGTTTGCCATGTATCATTCCAGAGCCGACCGCTACAACGTGGTGGACGCCACGCCCTTCGGCCGGGATGTGATCGCGGAGATCGGGGAAGCCTGCTACAAGCATGGTCTGAAACTGGGCCTGTACTATTCCCAGGATCTGGACTGGCATGAAAAGCATGGCGGCGGGTATCTGTCCAATCATATGAAGTGCTGCGGGGTGACCTGGGACAACAGCTGGGATTTTCCGGATCCTGCGGAAAAGGATTATTCCATCTGCTTTGAAAACAAGATCATGCCCCAGGTGGAAGAGATTCTGACCGGATACGGGGATCTGTGCCTGATCTGGTTTGACGTTCCTATGACTCTGAAGGAGGAGCAGAGCAGGCGGCTGTATGAGGCCGTGAAGAAGTACCAGCCGGATGCGCTGGTGAATTCCCGGCTCGGAAACGGAGCCTATGACTATGTCTCCCTGGGCGACAATGAGATCCCGGAAAAGATTCCCGTGGACGCGGCGGGCGATCTGAATTCGTGCGACGGCTTCAAGCCGAGTCCCTACGGTCTGTATGAGACGGCGGCCACGCTCAATGACACCTGGGGATTTTCCGCCTATGACCAGAACTGGAAATCGCCGGAGCAGATACGGTCCATTCATCAGCACCTGAATGGCCTGGGCATCAATTATCTGCTGAATGTGGGGCCGGATCATCTCGGCCGGATTCCCGCCCCTTCCAGGGAGATTCTTTTGAAATCGGTCCTCTGAACATGTGGGACATTAGCCGAAAAGAATGCTTTTCGGCTCTCCAATGAGCCTGACGGAATACCGTTGAGATGATACCGACTGGACTTGCATTTCTGGCTCATGCTGCCAATTGTGTATTGACAGATTTCCTGTGGCTGTAATCTTATGTCCTTCCTACATCACCTCGTTCCGCATGAAGGTTCGCCTGAGTGCGGATTTTTTCATGGCTTGGTGAAAAAACTGGACATGAAGGCCGATCGTACCTGCAGGCCTGGCTCAGGCTGCAGATTGTATGTGGTTGTCTTTGGAATGCAACTATATCGCATCTTCGCCTGTTTCCGGAGAAAAAATGTGATCAATAATCATTTTATCGCCGGAAAAAATGTATTTAATTCACGTTTTTTCGCCGATAAATCTTGCGCTTCCGTCTTCCATTGGCTATACTTCTGCCGTGAAGGGATGTGAGGACGGATGGAACGAACACTGATGCAGGAACTGTTTCGCTGGAAAGATGATGAACATCGAAAACCGTTGATTCTCTGGGGAGCCAGGCAAGTTGGAAAAACCTGGCTGATGAAGGAATTTGGAAAGACCTGTTTTTCGAATTCTGTATACATCTCCTTCTATAACAACAGGAGAATGGCTTCCATTTTTGATCAGGATTATTCTGTTCCACGGATTATTCAGGCGCTGGAGATCGAGCTGCATGTCAGGATTGATCCCCGGGATACCATTTTGCTTTTCGATGAAGTGCAGCATGCGCCAAGGGTCGTGGAATCACTGAAATATTTTCAGGAAGAAGCTCCGGAATATTATGTGATCGCCGCGGGTTCCCTGCTGGGCGTGGCGATTCATGAAGGAATCTCCTTCCCCGTTGGGAAGGTGGATGAGCTGCGGCTGCATCCATTGAGTTTTCAGGAATATCTTATGGCAAGGTCGGAATCACGGCTGGCCGCCTTCCTGACTGACTGGAGGAATCCCGAAATCACCCTTTTCCAGGATCGGTACATCGAGCTCTTACGGGAGTACATGATCGTCGGTGGAATGCCGGAAATTGTGGATCGATTCTGCCAGGAGCAGGATTACAACAAGGTTCGGGAGATGCAGCTGAGCATACTGAGCCAGTATGAGGGTGATTTTGGCAAGCACGTGTCGCCGGCGCTGCTGCCCCGGATCCGGATGGCGTGGAATGCGATCCCCATGCAGCTTGCCAAGGAAAACAAAAAGTATTTCTTTGGGCAGATAAAACCCGGATCCCGAATGAAAGATTTTGAACTGGCCATCCAATGGCTGAAAGATGCCGGACTGGTACATCTGGTGAACAAGGTGGAGAAGCCGGCCATGCCTCTGAAAAGCTATATCGATTTGTCAGCCTTCAAGCTGTTTGCGATCGATATCGGGCTTCTTGGCGCACTGAGCGAGCTGGATGTGAACAGCGTTCTGTACGGAAATGATATCTTTGTGGAATTTAAAGGTGCATTTACTGAACAATATGTTCTCCAGCAGCTGATCGCCACGACGCCGTATACGCCGTATTACTATGCAGGTGAAAAGTCTACCTATGAAACGGATTTCCTGATTCAGAAGGGACGGGATATTCTTCCTGTAGAAGTGAAAGCAGAAACAAACCTGCGATCCAAAAGCGCCCGTTTTTATTATGATAAATTCCACCCTGCCTATGTGATCCGTACGTCAATGTCCGGTTCAGCCGATCAGGGGTGGATTCGAAATATACCGCTGTGGGCAATCCAGAGCATTTCTTCGTAATGCAATTTGGATATGATGCTTTATATGAATAGCTCAAGGAAAAAGAAATTATCAAACATCAGAACCAGAAGTCTACGAAGCATTTAGGATCCATTCATCAGCATCTGAATGATCTGGGCATCAATTATCTGCTGAATGTGGGGCCGGATCATCTCGGCCGGATTCCCGCCCCTTCCAGGGAGATTCTTTTGAAATCGGTCCTCTGAACATGTGAACGGTGAGACATCAGCCGAAAAGCAGGAAACAGTGTGCTTTTCGGCTTTTTCAATGGCTTGGCGGGATTGATGCTGACCATACCGGCAGGCCTGGCTCAGGCCGCGAATTGTGTGGATGTTTTTGAACCGCAGCCGTGTTTCCTGCGATCTGTACGGATTTTAGGCCTGTGACACACATTGTATCGTGACGTGTCACGCTGTGTCGTGTATATCAATACTGGGGGAGTGAAGAGAAAAATATGTTCAAGGAGGGATAGTCTGAAACGTCTGTTGACCATGTTCAGATGAAGACCACGGAAAATGCTTTCCGCAGTTGGATGCTGTCGGTCTGCATATCAGGCGGAAAATGCTCCGGGAATTTGGAAACGGGAAAAACCAGGGTGTGACAGGTTATTTCAAAGTATTTGTAAGGAAGTATGAAAGACATGAAATTCAACGGAAAAAAGGGTATTCTGATTCTTTTGGCGTGCTGCTTCATGGTTGTTCTGTCCTCGTGTTCATCCGGAAACGAGAAATCCTCCAGTATTCAGGTCACGGAAGCACCGGCGGCCAATGCTGCGGTCACTTCGGTGAATGAGGCCGAGCCAGGTCCGGCTGCGAAAAAAACGTCTTCATCATCTGTGGCATTTACCAACAAATACGGAACTGCGACGACCATATGTGCGCATCCCGGATGTACGAATACCATTGCAGCATCGGGTGATACGAACTGCTGCACAGTGCATTCCAGAAAATGTCTGGAATGCGGAAAATATATCGATGAAGATGCCATGTACTGCATGGACTGCATAACAAAAGCAGCCACGGGAAGCAGCTCTTCGTCGAGTTACAGCAGTTCATCCTCCGGTTATGGAAGCTCTTCTTCCGGCTATGGTTCCGGTTTTTCAAATGCGTATGGATCTTCCACAACAAAATGTGCGCATCCTGGATGCAATAATCCCATTGCATCATCAGGAGACACGAACTGCTGTACAAAACATTCCAGAAAGTGTCTGCAATGCGGGAAATACATTGATGAAGACGCCATGTACTGCATGAGCTGCATTTTAAGTGCGTTTGGGAATTAAGCAGGCAGACCGGCATGCCGGGGCATATGATGCCGGGATCAGGACATATGAGAGCCGAGGCTCATCTGCTGGAATTCCCATTGCATGGAAAAGGAAAAAACATGGTAAATCAACGATTTTCATTTGACATTATGGGGAGGAGTGGAGAGGAATGGTATTCGGCAGCAATCATGATCT
>CAMNDE010000073.1:0-15163 GCA_946534895.1 uncultured Clostridia bacterium | reverse complement strand
ATGACTCTTGTGTGAAAAGCTTTTGTGTAGGAACTATCATTCAATGGAAATTCTGCGCCATTGGCCTGTGTACAGTTTTTGAAGCACGAGGCTGAATTTCTCATAGTGCCAGGGTTATATGGTTGGTGATTTGGATTTAATAAACGGAAAAAGGAAACAAACATGCTGCTTTCGCTGACAGTGCTCGTTTGACCGAGGACTGTCAGTTTTTTCTTTGTGTTGGGACGCTTAGCGTATTCAGAAGTCAGGAGGGTGAAAAGTGTTCCCCCGCAGAGCCTTATATCCAAAGTGTGTGTCTCCAATCTGCCAGGATTTATTTTCGGCAGATATTGTACTTTAAATCCACGAGTTATACAAGATGATGTTTCACGAAGAAAATAGACGAATTTTCAGATATTCCATGATACTGCGTGATAGTTTCAAACAGTTTACAGTTACACATTCAAACATCAGGATGATGCCACGATCAGTGAGGGCAGAAAGCCAGGAGCTGGTTGGATCTTCAGCTGAAGGAAATCCGAAACAAGGATGGTCACCCAGAGATGGAAGATGAAGCATAGGAGGTAAGCACAGAAATGAAATCCCGGCAAGAATCCAATGATAAGAAAATGTGCAAAAGGAACGCCCCAATCAACTACTCTAAAGAAAGACCCTGGCGCAACAACGAAGGCTACTGCGATCCAACTGCTTCTGCTGCTTTGCGGAATATCGAACGTGAAGAGAAGCGTAAGGCACGGAAGAATCGGACGATCATTTACCGTAAGGCCTACGCATGAAGTTCCCCGGACCGTAAGGTCCCGTCCCTTCCCGGCAAAAAACGGAGGCAGTAGCTTCCGCGACCGGATGGCGGACGTTAAATCCTGAGGGGTAGAAGTCTGTCCTTCAGGAAACGGTTGTGTTTTTTTTCATACATATGAAAGGGGCGATCAACATGAACAGAGCAAAGCAGCGGGAAAACCGCAGGGCAAAGGCATGGGAGATAAAGCAATCAGGAGCATGTGAAGAAAAGCTGGACCTGGTTGATTACTGCGGCGTCAAGGATCCAACTCCGTATGAAGCGGTGAAGAACATGATCCGTAAGGAACGCGCAGCTGGAATGCTGGCATGCAAGGCACCGGCTTGATGAAGATACGAAAGCGACAGGAGGGAATCTTAAGTGGAAAAAGAGAACGTGTCCAGTTTCGGTAATCCGGAAACCTGCACAACTGTGAGCATGAAGAAACTGACCGAGGGTATTCAGACCGTCTTTCAGGGCATCGTGCAGATGCTGTCAGCGATGGAGGCACCTGCAAGAAGGGAAGTAGCGGAAAAGATGCTTCAGCTGGATTCGGCGGCAACGGCTGGTCAGCAGGACGGTCCTGAAGAACGGCACAATGACCCCGTAGACAGGCCGGAGAAAAAAACTTCCCGGAAGACTTCTCCAGAAAAGAAAGGCCGTGAAAACGACATCCCGGATAATCAGGGTTCTGAGCCAATGGCTTCCGAAAAGAAAGCCCCGGAGAAGAGAATTCCTGCAGAGGCTGGCTCAGAAACAGCGGCATCAGAAAAGAAGTCTCCCGAAGATGCACCAGCTGCGCAGAAACCTGCCCCAATGCAGACGACGCTGACCATCGATGATATTACAAAGATCATTGTGCGCAAGGTAAAACAGGATCGGGCTAACAGCGAAAAGATCGGTGCTATTCTGACTTCCTACGGATATAAGCGTGTGAGTGATCTGCCTGTAGAAAAGTATGAACAGTTCCTCACAGATCTCTCTCAGCTGTGACGACCTGCGTAAGGGGAGCGGATTTATAAGGAGGCGGATCTATGCCGGAAGTACATGCGCTTCTCAGCGCATCCAGTTCAAAGCGGTGGCTGAACTGTCCACCGTCAGTACGTTTGGAGGAGGGATTTCCCAATGAAAGCAGTCCATATGCCCAGGAGGGTACGTTCGCCCACGAACTGTGCGAATACAAGGTCCGCAAGTATCTGCACGAACGCGTAACCCGGCCGCAGGATGAAACATTCTACACGGAGGAGATCGACCGGATCACGGACATGTATGCGGAATTCGTGATCAGTGTTGTTGAAGAACTAAAGCAGAGTGGATGTGAACCGCTGGTGCTTGTGGAGGAGAGAGTGGATTATTCCCACATTGCTCCATCCGGTTTCGGTACTGCTGATATGCTGATCATAGGGCACGATGCAGCCAGGCATGGTCTGATCCATGTGGCGGACTTCAAAACCGGAAAAGGCGTATTTGTGGACGCGGATCATAATTCACAGATGATGCTTTATGCTCTCGGTGCGCTGCACGCCTACGGCTATATCTATGATATCGATATTGTCCGGATGACCATCGTGCAGCCCAGGCTGGAAAACATATCCACCTTTGAATGCAGCCGAAAAGAACTGGAAGCCTGGGGCGAGAGCATCCGGGAAACAGCAAAACTAGCATATGAAGGCAAGGGAGAACAGAAACCAGGTGAATGGTGCCGCTTCTGTCGTGCGAAGCCTGTTTGCCGTGCGTGTGCAGACGAAGCACTCTCACTGGCCAGAGATGAGTTCCTGGATCTTGATTCAGGAGCTTTTTCTGAACCGGAGACGCATGGGTCACCACAGGAAGCTGTGCAGGGAAATGCAAAGGACGCCACACAGGAATCTAAGAAAACCATTGAACCAACCATGCCTGTCTTCAAGCAACCCGGTTTGATTCCGATTACAGAACTCGCTGGTATCCTTCCGGTCCTGAACCGCATTTCGGCGTGGATCGAAGCCGTGTTTGCTTTTGTGTCCGGCGAGGCGATCCAGCACGGTGTTCCGATTCCGGGATACAAAGTGGTTGAAGGCAGAAGCAAACGCATCTTTACGGACCCGAAGGCTGCGGCTAAGGTTGCCATGGAAAACGGGTATACAGACCTGTATAAGCAGGAGCTGATTTCCCTGACAGAGTTTGAGAAAATGATGGGAAAGAAACGCTTTTCAGAATTGCTGGGAGCCTATGTGGTTAAGCCCCCGGGAAAACTGGCACTTGTGCCTGATGATGATCCCCGTGAGCCGGTTCAGACGGAAAAGGCAGCACAGGATTTCACTGCATTGCCGGATGAGTAAGGAATTCCATATCCTGATCGGAAGAACAGAACAGCAAAACAGAAATAGAAACAACATGTATGCAGGCGCCAGCGGATAAACCCAGGCGCTGATTTTATTGGAGGTAATTGCAAATGAGTAACACCAGTTCCAGAACCAAGGTTATTGTGCCCTGCCGGATCAGCTTTGCCAATATCTTTTCTCCCAAGGCCATCAATGGCGGTGAAGAGAAGTACTCTGTATCATGCCTGATCCCGAAAACGGATAAGGAAACGTTGAGCAAAATCCAGATGGCCATCGAGGCAGCTAAGGAGGAAGCTAAGGGAAAGAAGTGGGGCGGAAAAGTTCCGGCAAACCTGAAGCTGCCTCTCCGTGATGGCGATATCGACCGGCCGGATGACGACAACTATGCCGGTCATATGTTTTTCAATGCAACTTCGAAGGATGCCCCTCAGATTGTGGACCGCAAGGTGAAGCCGATTGAAGATCCCATGGAATGCGGTTCCGGAGATTACTGCAATGTATCCGTGAACTTCTATGGCTTCGCGGCTTCAGGGAATAAAGGCATTGCGGTCGGGTTGGGCAATATCCAGAAGGTGAAGGATGGCGAGCGTCTGAGCGGAAAGGCAAGCGCTGCTTCTGACTTCAGTGCTCTGGATGATGAGAATGGATTCATGGAAGTCGATGATGAAGAGCTCCCGGATTTTCTGAAGTAATTACCGGAACTCTACTGATGCAATGGATAGCTTGGATGCAAACCATAGTCAATATGAATTATGGCCCCGTGGGATTTCCTGCGGGGCCTGAGTTTTTCAGAATGGCAAGAAGGGAGGGAAAGGGATATGCCCGGACATATCCTCTCACTGGATCTCGAAACGTATTCAGATGTGGATCTTGCAAAATGCGGTGTATATCGGTACGTCGAAGGAGATTTTCATATTTTGCTCTGTGCGTACGCCTTTGATGACGAAGAGGTACGCGTCGTGGACATGGCACAGGGAGAAGCACTGCCACAGGACGTGGTAGACGCGCTGTTTGATGAAAACACCATCAAGGCAGCCTGGAATGCACAGTTTGAGAGAACCTGTCTGTCACATTATTTCGAAAAACAGCTGTCACCGGATTCCTGGCAGTGTTCCATGGTCTGGGCCGCGGAGCTGTCGCTTCCGTTGAAGCTGAAAATCGCTGCGGAGGTACTGAAGACAGGCGAACAGAAGGATGAAGTCGGTGAAAGGCTGATCCGGTATTTTTCCGTTCCCTGTAAACCCACGAAAGCGAATGGCGGACGTACACGGAACCTGCCTGAGCACGCACCGGAGGACTGGGCACTGTTTTCTTCCTATTGTGTTCAGGACGTACGTACGGAACGGGATATACGCCGCAGGCTGGAGAAGTTCCCGTTGCCTGCATCGGAATGGGATTATTACCACATGGACCAGCGAATTAATGACCGTGGGGTGCTGATCGACAGGACGCTGGTGGATCAGGCAATCACCTGTGATCTGATGCTCTCCGAGGCCATGACAAAGAAAGCCTATGAACTGACCGGACTGGAGAATCCGAATTCCGTTTCTCAGCTAAAGATGTGGCTGGAAGAACGTGGGATTCCGGTGGATAGTCTGGGCAAGAAGGATGTTGCTGCACTGATCACGGATCTGGATAAGCACAGTACGGACCAGGAAGCCCTGGATATGATGAAACTCCGGCTGCAGATGGCAAAAAGCTCTGTGAAGAAGTATCAGGCAGCAGAACGATGCATCTGCAAAGATGGTCGAGTACATGGTCTGTTTCAGTTCTACGGAGCAAACAGGACAGGGCGATTTGCAAGCAGACTGCTTCAAATACAGAACTTGCCACAGAACCATATCAGCACTTTGGATGAAGCGCGGGAACTGGTTAAGATGGGATGCTTTGATATGGTGGAGTCTGTTTACGGGAACACACCGGACATTCTTTCCCAGCTTATCCGAACAATGCTGATTCCGAAGGAAGGTTTCGAGTTTATTGTGTCAGACTTTTCTGCAATAGAAGCCCGCGTCCTGGCGTGGCTTGCAGGAGAACAGTGGGTTCTGGATTCATTCAGAGAAGGGAAAGACTTGTATTGCTCCGTTGCTTCTCAGATGTTTGGTGTTCCGGTAGTAAAGCATGGTATTAACAGTGAATTACGCCAGAAAGGGAAGATAGCATCTTTAGCCTGTGGATATCAAGGGTCGGCAGGAGCCCTGATTTCCATGGGCGCACTGGAAATGGGACTGAAAGAAGCCGAACTCCCGGAGATCATTGACTCCTGGAGAGAGGCGAATCCCCACATAGTCCAGTTCTGGTGGGATGTGGAACGCGCTGCTATTGAAACGGTGCAAGACCACCAGGAACGGTCTGTTAATCGTATCGGCTTTCAATTCTATGCAAATGTGCTGTGGCTGGTTTTGCCTTCCGGACGCAGACTTGCATATATCAATCCCAAACTGCAGCCGAACCGATTTGGAAGAATGGCGCTCACCTTTGAAGGCCTGAATGCAGCGAATAAGTGGAGCAGAGAAGAAACCTACGGCGGCAGGCTGGTTGAGAATCTTTGTCAGGCCACTGCCCGTGACATTCTGGCTGAGGCTATGCTGCGTCTGGAAAATGCAGGATATCACATCGTTGGTCATGTCCATGATGAAGTCATTCTGGAAGTACCAAAGGGAAGCACCAGTGTGGAGGTAATCACGGGCATTATGAGTCAGACTCCTTCATGGGCGCCTGGCCTGTGCCTGGCAGCTGCAGGATATTATGGGCCTGATTTCTACTTCAAGGATTAATTGGTACAGGGACCAGTGAGAAAAATGGGGAAAGGGAAACGATGAGACGAAAGAAAGATATACGGGATCCGGCGGGAAGGCCGGTGGATCTTGATGAATGTCCGGATTGCTCTGATCATCCGGATTGCTTTGCATGGTTAGTGGGTAAATGCATGGCACTGAATACTGTGGAAAAGCCATGCTCATTCTACAGGAATGCTGAAGAAAACAGGACAGAAATACAGGCGTGCTATGAACTTCTGGTCCAACGCGGGAGAAGTGATTTGATTCGAAAATACAGAAGCTCACTGATCGCGTTCGGTGTGTTTGATCAGGAATTCCAGGATGTTGATGACTTTGCTTCAGAATTGGCTGAGTACCGCAAAAAGGATTATCAGGAGCAATTGCTTCGGGCTCTGGAGGGCGAAGATAACAGTGATCTGTTGGAGTAAAGAAACAGAGGCAGAAAGGCGCGCAGAGAAATGTGTGCCGAAAATACTGTACAGAAAAAGCCGTAAAGAATAAGCAGTTGAAAAGAACAGCCTAAAGAAGCAGCAGTGTAATAAGCGAATGAAACCTGGTGGTGATGATTCTTATGGCGGACTCGCATACGGCAATCAAGGGAACCAGTCCCGGGTATGATGGCTCAGAAATGTATGATCCATGGATGAATCTTGCATCGGCCATTGTCAAACAAGCTGTCGAAGACTATATCGATGTCCTTCGTGCACTTTGGAAAAACTCCGGAAATGTGAAAGATAAGAATGTGTTGCTTTTCCAGAAAATCCAACTGGAAAGCTTTTTTTATGGGACGCTGTGCGGCTACCTGACAGATGACGATCCCAAGGCGCTGATGAGTCAGTGCCGGGTACGAGCCAAAGAGCAGGAAATGGCAGCAATTACTCTGGAGAACAGGCGGAAGATCCAGAAAGCATTAAAGATGCCGGATGCGGCGAGAGGAAGATGACTATTCCGAATCCATATGCATTCTTTTTGAAAAGGTGGCAGTAGCCACATTACCGGCACAATGAGAAGCATGAAAGAAAGGGATCCATTATGAACAGTGGACAGGATATACCTGTGTTTGGCGGATACCGCGGCGATGAAGAGACATACGTGGACGATCAGTTTTGCCAAAACTGCAGAAATTACGGCTACATGTGCCCGATGGAGCTTCCGGAAGAGAATGAGGAACCGGAAGAATATGACCGTGTTATGAAACGCAGAAAAGAGGATGCGATCGTACGCGGTGGCGAACCGGTCTGGTGTATTTACTGGGAAGGGCAGAAAGGCAGTACAGGAGGGATGTATCGATGAGGGAGGTTCATATAGAAAGTGAGTTTGTGAAGGCTGTGCAGCATGCAGGCGGTCTTGCGTATAAGCTCACATCCCAAACAGCAAACGGCCTGCCGGATCGCCTGGTCCTGTTTCCTTCCGGGAAAGCAGTATTTGTGGAACTGAAGGCTCCTGGAAAGATGCTGAGACCTCTCCAAAGAAAACGGAGGCTGCAGCTGATGGAACTTGGTTTCCCGGTGCTGTGCATAAACGAGCTTTCACAGATAAGGCCGGCGGTTAATGCCATCATATCCTGGGAGCCAGGATTTTCTTTTCCGGCAGGTATCGGTGCGGAAATTCCGGATCTGGATGAAGTATCTATCTGCGATGAGAATGGACAAGGAGGTGATGCCCTATGAAGTTCATGCCGCATGAATACCAGCGGTACTGTATTGATTATATGAAATCTCACCCAGTATCCGCGCTGTTTCTGGACATGGGCCTCGGCTGAGGAAAGACCGTGATAACGCTGACCGCACTCCGTGACCTGATCCTGGATGAAATGAAAGTGTCCAGAGTTCTGGTTATTGCCCCGCTGCGGGTAGCCAGGGACACCTGGCCGGCAGAGATAAAGAAATGGGATCATCTGCAGAACATCGATATGTCTATTATCGTAGGTGACGCAGTGACAAGAAAAAGCGCTATACAGTCGAATGCGCTGATTCATACGATCAACCGTGAAAACGTAAAGTTTCTTGTGGAGTATTTCGAGCATGCAGGAATCCGCTGGCCCTATGACATGGTGGTAATCGATGAGCTTTCTTCGTTCAAGAACTACCAGTCGCAGCGATTCAAATATTTACGGAAGATCCGTCCATATGTAAAACGCTGGGTAGGTTTAACCGGCACACCCACATCCAATGGTCTCATGGACCTCTGGGCTGAAATTGGCATCCTGGACGGCGGAGAGCGCCTGGGACGGTTTATTGGCCGGTATCGGGAAGCCTACTTCCGTCCGGGATCCATGAATCCCATGACCGGGGTTGTCTACCAGTATGTTCCACGCTCCGGCGCCGAAGAACAGATTTACCGGAAGATTTCCGATATTACGATCTCCATGAAGGCGCTGGACTATATCCGGATGCCGGAATGTGTAACGGTCAATCATGAGGTAAAGATGAGCCCAGCGGAGAAGAAACTGTATGATCAGCTGAAAACGGACCTGATTATCCCTACGGAACAGGGCGATATCGATGCTGTGAATGCGGCGGCCTTGTCCAACAAGCTGGTGCAGATGGCCAATGGTGCTGTCTATGATGAAAACCAGATGGTGCGTCCGATTCACAAACGAAAGCTGGAAATGCTGGAGGACCTGATAGAAGCGGCAAACGGACAGCCTGTACTGATTTCTTACTGGTTCAAGCACGACAGGACGCGGATCATCGAACATCTGCAGTCGGTTGGTCTGGAGGCGAGGGACATCCGAAGCACAGAGGACATTTCTGACTGGAACGCGGGCAAAATCCCGATAGCGCTGATTCACCCGGCTTCTGCTGGGCATGGCCTTAACATCCAGGAAGGCGGGCATATTCTGATCTGGTTCGGGCTCACATGGAGCCTTGAACTCTACCAGCAAACGAATGCCCGGCTATGGAGGCAAGGACAGCGCAACACTGTCACGATCCATCATATCATCTGCAAGGATACGGTGGACAGTGACATACTTGCGGCGCTTGCTAGCAAGGATGTGACCCAGGAGAAACTGATCGCTGCTGTGAAGGCACAGGTGTCGTGAAGAGATACAATCCGTTACAGACCAAAGTCTGTAGAAATATAGTGCAGATACAACTGATGGCTATAGGATATAACAGAGAAACGCAAAGTTCGATACAGACCGAAGTCTTGAAAAATGAAATTTATATAATGCTGCGGTCACACGGGTCAGAAGTAAATGCACACGTAAATATAAGCCAGTCCATAGCGGGAGGTGATAAGCAGATGGGCGAAGAGGTGAGCCAGGAACAGATGGATCTGAAGGAAGCGTGTTATCAGCAGGGAGCCCACTATCAGCATGAAGCGAATTATCAGCAAGAAGCCCACTATCTGGCGGAAACGTACACAGACATGCTAAAAGAACGGGATCGGCTGCAGAAGCGGCTGAACGGAAACTGGACATACACAAAGGACATGGCAATCATGGATCTTGACAGCATTACGGTTTCCTTCGGAAAAGAACGTGTCACATCCAGCAGCATCAGCAACCCAACGGAGCGCATCGCCATGAAACTCACAGATGAATATATGGCTGGCAAGCAGAAAGAAATGAACCGAATGAAAGAGATGTGCTGTCGTGAACTGGAGTATGTGAACTGGAAGATTGCAGTTGTTGATACGGTTGTGAAAGAAAGGCTCACGGAAACAGGAAGCGATATTTTTATGCTTTTGTATGTAGGTAATAAGTCATACAGAGAAGCGGAGGAAATTCTTCAAAGAAAACGCAAGGTAAAACTTACCAATCGTGGTGTTGCTTGCGTGAAAGAGAAAATACACGCAGCGTTATGTCTGGAACTGGAATTCCGGTCTGCTATTGGAAAGGAATGGGAGAATCTGAACATGCTGAAAAAGGAGGCAGCAGATGCCAACCCGGTAAAAGATTCCGGCAGCCAAGGAGTGATGCCGTATGCCAGAGCACTCTGAAAACAATAAGCGTTACAAAACAGCCAAAAGGATCCTGAAAGAGCAGCAGAATGCCAGGATTCGTGTAAAAGTCTATAAAGCAAAACGGCCGACTTTCCTGAAACAGATGAAGGTTGATCTCAGTGATTATGACAGCTGCGGACTCGTGAATTACGACAAAGACCTGGAATTAAGGCTTAAACTGGACGACAAGCTTTTTCTTTTGCAGTATGTGGAAGATATGGAAAACATCTGGATAGTCGATTACTTCATAAAGGGAATGCAACCTGAGAAGAAAAAGCAATTTGCAGTAGATGCTTTCATTCATGGTTTGACTGACCAGGAACTGACGGAGAAATACAGTATTGCAGAGCGTACCATCCGGTATCGGAAAGAACAGATAGCAAGGTCTCTTGCACAAATCCTGTCATGGAGGCAAAACTAGGCCGGCCAATACATGCAAATAGAAAAGTTGCCGATTTCTTGCCATTTTCAGGCGATTTTGCACCAAAGACCTGTAATATAATTATCATGCGCAGCACAGGGGAAGGGAAAAGCGTAATCATGTGTAAAGATCACGGCAGGAAATAGAAACTTGCCGTTTTCTTGCCGTTTCAGAGCGTTTTTGCACCAGAAACCTGTGCTATTATTATCATGCGCGAAGCAGGGATGAAAAAACTCCTTACCTGGGATTTGCGTATTCAGAGGCAATCCCGGATGTAACCACATATAACATATCACGTTATTAGCCCATTACAGGAAACTTCATAACAGGTTTCCTCACATAGCACGACAGTAGCCGGGAACTATTTCTTCAGTTCTCCCGGCTATTTTTATTCATTGAATCTCAATCACAGCAGAAAGGAGAGTTGTTTTCCCTGATGAGCGCGAATGATAAGAATCTTTCTCCCGGCACAGCTCAGCCGGTCAGGAAAGTGAACTTTGTCAACATCCCCCAGGAGCTGAAGGCAAACGCTGCTTTCTGTGTCTGGAGGCTGGAGAAACGGAACGGGAAGCCTACCAAGGTGCCCTATAACCCAAAAACCGGTGCCATGGCAAGGACCAACGAGCCGGATACCTTTGCCGACTTTGCTACTGCCATGAAGGCCTACGCCATGGGAGGCGGGCTGAATGGCAATGGATGGGACGGCATCGGGTACCGTGTTTCCGAGGGTATCGGCGCCATTGATATTGACCACTGCATCCGTGAGGACGGCAGTCTCAATGATGTGGCAGCGTCCATCTTGTCATTCTTCCCGGACGCCTATTTCGAGCGCAGCCCTTCTGGCACTGGTCTCCGGGGCTTCTTCCGGCTTTCTCCGGATTTTGTCTATGACAAATCTGTATATTACGTAAACAACCGTAAGCACGGCCTGGAGGTCTATCTCCCGAATACCACCAATCGTTTCGTGACGGTAACCGGAGATGTTTTCCGCCCGGGATCGGTTTCCCGCAATGATGCCGCCCTCCAGAACACACTGGATGCGTTCATGCGCAGGAAGACTCCTTCCAAACCGAGCTTTAATGGCACACCGGTATCCTATTTCACAGATGAGCAGGTCATATCCCATGCACTTGCCTCCAAGTCAGGCGACAAGTTCCGTGATCTCTACGAAGGCAACTGGGAGCAGTATTACGGTTCCCAGTCTGACGCTGACATGGCCTTTGTTTCCATGCTGGCATTCTGGTGCGGATGTGTGGAGGAACAGATCGACCGTATCTTCCGGTCTTCCGGACTCATGCGTGACAAGTGGGACCGGCAGACAGGGGACTCATCCTACGGTCAGATCACCATACGGAATGCAGTGCTCAGCTGCGCGGAGATCTACCGGCCCGTGCGCTCAGAGGATTCTGATCCGGAAGACGAGTTTCAGAACCTGGACGCGGATCAGATCCAGGAGGAACGTGACCGGCGCGAGCGAGAAGGATATTCTTTCACACCGGATTACCGCTGCCTGGATATTGAAATCGCTGCCCTGGCGCCGCACACGAATCCGCGCTATGAGTCCTTTCAGATCGGGAACGCGCGTATGTTCGTGGACTTCTTTCGCAGGATTATCCTGATGAACGATACCCGTGGCTGCTGGTACATCTACGACGGTCGTGTCTGGCGTCCGGACAACCACAACCATCGCATCAACGAGATGGCAAAGGATTTTCACGGAAGGCTCAGTTCTTTCGCGAACTCCATCACGTCTGCTGATACCCGGGAGCGTTTCCTGGAACGGGTGCGTAAAATCGACGAGAAAAAGTTCCGGGATATCATGGTAAAGGACGCAGGAGCTGACAAGTCCATCACCGTTAAGATGGACGCCTTTGACAGGGACAAGTATATCTTTAACTGTCACAACGGCACCATCAATCTTCGTACGCTGGACTTCCGCCCGCATTCTCCGTCGGACCGTCTGACGAAAATGACGGAAGTGGACTATGATCCGGAAGCCACCTGTCCACGCTGGCTGACGTTTATGGATGAGGTTTTTGAAGGGGATGCAGACCGCATCCGTTATCTGCAGAAGGCCATCGGATATGCTATGTCAGGAGATACCCGGCTGGAATGTATGTTTATTCTCTACGGGCCGACATCCAGAAATGGGAAAGGCACGACCATGGAAACCGTGCTGCGGATTATGGGCGAGTACGGCAGAACCGCCAAGCCTGACATGCTGAGCAAGAAGTCCTTTGCTGACTCCTCGGGTCCGTCTGAGGATGTGGCCCGACTGAATGGCGCACGGCTGGTGAATGTGTCGGAACCGGAAAAATCCATGGTGATTGATGCGTCCCTGACTAAGCAGATGACAGGGAATAACACACTGACGGCTCGCTACCTGCGTGAGAATTCTTTTGAGTTTAAGCCACAGTTCAAGCTGTTCATTGACACAAACCATCTGCCACAGATCAGTGACATGACGCTGTTTGAATCAGACCGCATACGGATTATCCCGTTCAACCGGCATTTCAGCGCGGAGGAACGGGACATCGACCTGAAGTCCTTCTTTGCAAAGCCCGAAAACCTGTCTGGAATTCTGAACTGGTGCCTGGAGGGCTTCAAGCTTTATCAGAAGGAAGGACTTAAAATGCCGGGAAGCGTTGAAAAAGCCACTCAGGAATACAGAGAACAGTCGGACCGCATTCTGATGTTTACAACTCAGTGTCTGGAGAGGAAAGCCGGGGCAGAGCTCAGGTCAGCGGAAATCTATGACAGGTATAAAACGTGGTGCTGCGACAACGGATTTAAGTACGAGAGTGCTGTGAGATTCAAGCAGAAGATGGAAACTGCTGGGTTTGTATATCATCGACGCCACCCGTGGAATAACAAGGCCAAAGATGACGCGTACAGAGGTGCTACGTCCAGAGGATACAATGTAAGACCAGAAAAAACGACAATGGTCAATGATGTCACTTGGGTATCCGGAGAGGAGCCTGATGCGACTCTTGTTCCTTTGGACTAATCCTGTGCAGGAGCGATCCGGATTATCTGAAATTGATGCCAACCGGTCTGCTTGTTCACTCGACAAGGTTGTCAGGAAAACAGGATGACAGGATGGCAAGATGAACACGAGAGCGTATTTATACCTTTCACTTGGGAGCCCCGGAAGTTGCCTGCTAAATGGCCACAAAATCAATATCCATAAGACTTTTCATGTTTTAATGGTTTATGGCTTGGGGCAGCTGGGGCAGGTGATTCCGGTTATATTATATATATGTATTCATATAATACTCTAATATTATATATATAGAGAGTAACCAGAAACAGCTGCCCCATCTGCCCCAAAAAATGTGTGGAACCCGTGGAAGGAACCATGGATAATTCCTCAACTGTATAGCCCCGGATATTCTGATGAGTTCTTTAGCAGATACTGTACGACCTTGTGTACTTCAGTTATAATAATAGTATAGTCTGCAAACTGAATTCACAACGGAGGGGATATCGATGATGAAAAGAACTTTTGCTATTGTGGTCACTGCAGTGTTGATCTGTCTCATTTTGATCACCGGTGCACTTGCTGATAAAGTTGTAATTGCAATTCCCGAGGATTCGTCCGGTAGCGAACGTGCTCTTCATATGCTGGAATACTATGGAATAACAGAAGATTACGCTTCTGGTGCAGGCATTGAGATCCGTGAGATGGAAAGAGATCAGCTTCCTGAAGCTATGAAAGATGTGGACTATGCGGTCATCCCATCTCAGTATGCTTTGGGTTACGGCTTGACATTAATGGATGCCTTTTTACTTGAACGGGAGTCTGAGCTTGCTCAAGTGCTTGCTGTAAAAGAAGGGAACGAGAATTCAGACATTGCCAGGATCCTTGTGGCTGCCCTGAAAAGTGAAGAGGTGTGGCGGTACATTTCTGAAAGATATGATGGCCGTGCAATTCCCGCGTTCCTGGATGTCGGCGACGGGTTTGATCCAACAGTGAATTATTCTGCATATGCTGGAATAACGATTTCCGTAGCCGCGTCAACAGATAATGTACAAATCCTTGAAGTTGCAGCTGAAATTCTGAAAGAAAAAAACATCAAGTTGGAGATTGTAGGCGTCACTGACCTTGTGGCACCGTGCAAAGCTGTGGAAGATGGAGAGATATTTGCAAACCTATATGCTCATATGGCCTTAATTGGAAGCTTGAATGCAGACAATGACTTACACATTGTACCTGCCATGCAAGTCATTCTTTTGGACCCTATGGGATTGTATTCTGTGAAGCACAAGAACTTGTCGCCTCTCGGAATTGATTGAGACGGCAAAGAAAATCCAACTTTATGAAACGAATAAACTGCTTATGATAGGCATCCTGAAAGCCGTGGAATCATTCCCCGGCTTTTTTCATGCAGTGATTGTGGATGAAGCACTGGGTGTGAATGAAATCACTGGCTGTGAATGAGCCCAAATACATCAAATGAATTACACGAACAAAAAGGAGAACGAACTTCATGAGCAATATCATCACATGCGAACAGGTATCTGAAGGCCATCCGGACAAGATCTGTGATCAGGTGGCGGACGCCATCGTCACCGATTGTCTGCAGCACGATAAGAACAGCCGTGTGGCAATCGAATGCCTGCTGAAGGATAACCACCTGGTGATTGCCGGCGAGCTGAGCAGTCTGCATCGTCCAAGCTACCACAGACTGATCCGGGAAGTATTCCGGAAGATTCGCTGGCATGACATGGTCCCGGCGGAGTATGAAGACCTCGGCATTGACCTAACGCTGATGGTCCAGGAGCAGAGCCCGGACATTGCACAGGGCGTGGATAAGGGTGGAGCTGGGGATCAGGGGATGATGTACGGCTACGCCACCAACGAAACCCCAGAGCTGATGCCGATTCCTTATATGGTCGCTACAAGGTTTCTCCT
>CAMNDE010000072.1:0-15216 GCA_946534895.1 uncultured Clostridia bacterium | reverse complement strand
GCGGCCCTGTCGGTCTTCCGCGCCTTGCGAAAGGGAAAAGCAGTCGCTGCCAACAAACAAATTCATGTCTTGTCTGAGAAACAGTGTATTGGCGGCTGTAGATGGACAGACAGCCCTATTTCCTGTCTCTATCATGCTTTGTGGATTTCTTATTCCCTGCTGGCGTCTCAGACTATCGGAGAAGGAAGAAACCCTTTTCTCACCCCCGTTACTTTTTGCAGCTTTGACAGTATGATGAGCAAATAGATGACAAACAGAGCCATTCCGGAGTAATCCAGAAAGGCTCCGACAGGATGATATCCTGTAAACAGAAAAGTGCTCCCTTGAGGGAGCAGAATGCAGGATGATTCCTTCTTGCGGCTTTCAACCGCATGACTCGAAAATATCAGATGAAAAATATTTCCCCAATGTGACTGGGAGGAATGCGGATTCAAAGATAGCGCTGACAGCAATCAGCTGGAGACATGATATCCTGATCGGCCGGGTAATGAGCAAGGTTTCCGAAAATCAGGATCGCGTGGCAAAACTTGGCAACTTCATAGAATTTCCGGTCGGTTTCATTACGTTCAAATAAGACATCCGGGATGGGGTCAGCGATGACAGAAATACCATTCTTGGTTAACGGGTCAAGAACAGCATTGATTTCCCATTCGGTGAACTTGAACTTGGGGTAATGAAAAACACGGTCATATTCTTCAAGAATGCGGTAGTCGTAGCAAACGGTGAACTTCCGGGAGAAAACTGCGTTGAGGATGCGGCTTGCATTACGTCCAGGCGACCAGGCGGCAGAAATTAGAATATTGGTGTCAAGGACGATGTTCATGGCAGCCTCCGTTCCTGGCTTCGTCAATCAGGGATTCAATATCCTCGTCAGACATAAAACCCTCGCGGGCGGCTCTGCGGCGCATGCTGTTAAGAGCAATCATTGCTTTTGCCTGACGAACTGCCTGAACAATTTCATCAAAACTTCCTTCGGGGATATCTATCATGAGGGCAGAAGGTTTGCCGTTATTCGTTAGTACAACCTCATCGCCGCGGTTAAGGTCTGCCCACATGCTTTTTGAATCGGTACGTAAATCGCGAACAGAGTAGAAATTCATAACATCATCTCCTGATTCAATGGTACACAGTTGTGTCCAAAAAGTCAACAGATTATGAGCACGAAAAGTTTTTTCTGTGAACGAAGGATCTCAATGAAGATTCCATACGTGCGTTCCGTATGCTGTGAGTCATGAACCGTAAGCGTGGCCCGCCTGTTCTGGACAGTATGTTTGCACTGGCATGCTTCTGCCCTGCATCGGTGAAAAGGGGGCAGATTTCTCATTTCCGGCGCTTATCCGCTTCCGTTGGTTCCTTTCAGTCTTCCGGCACGTCTCCTTCGGGAGGCGGATTTTGTATGCCGGCTCCCAAAGGGGCAAGCTCTGTCACGGACAGGCAATGGAGCTGCAGGAATTGCCCAATGCGTGTGGACTTGGTATAATGAATTCAGGCAGGAAGGAAGCCTGCCGTATGAAAGAAGTAATGAATCAATGAGAAAAATTCTTGCGGTGATCATGGCTCTGTGCATGATGCTCTCTATGGCCTTTGCGGAAGAAACCGGAGCTGTCGGCACCTGGTATGCGAGCAAGATCGGGATGGGCGATCAGTTCGTGGATATCTCCGTTGCGGGTATTTCCGTTGTGCTGACCCTGAATGAGGATGGCACCGCCGTGATGGAGGCTGCCGGGGAATCCAAGGAAGGTACCTGGGAAGATACCGAAGCCGGTCCCGCTATCACCATTGACGGTGAGACCCTGACAGCTGAACTTGCCGAGGGCGAACTGACACTGACCTTTTCCGGCCAGTCCATCATCTTTTCCCAGGAAGAGCCCACGGCCGTAGTGTTTGCCGAGGCAAAGGCGGACGCGACTGTGGAAGACTATAACGGCACTTATGCTGCGGCCTATGTGCAGAACGGCGATAGCTATCTGCCCGCCGAGACCGCGGCTGCGGCCGGTCTCGTGCTTCCCGGCATTCAGATTCAGGACGGCGTGCTGACCGCGGAAAACCTGGATCTGGACACCGCCGGCATCGGCAGCATGCTGAATCTGTTCTCCGAGAAGGCTATGGAGCTGAAGGACGGCCAGCTGGTTTCCGAGTTCACCATGGAAGGCGTGGAAGGATCCACCGGCATTTCCCTGACTCTGCTGCAGGACGGCATGATCCACATGGAACTGCTGAGCAACGGGGAATCCATGTTCTCGCTGTTCTTCGCACCTGCTGAAGCAGAAGCGGCTGAATAAGGAACAGAGATACCTGAGGGGGAGGAAGCAATGCCTCCCCTTTCTTTTTTGGCGCTGCCGCGGGGAAAGGCGGAAAGGGGACTGGGATATGCAGGAGACGGAAAGCCGGAAACGGATGGATGCACTGACCGGCATGCGCGGACTTGCCTGTCTGTGCATTGTCTGTTTTCATTTTTACTGCCTGTTCGTGGACGATATGGGGCTTCGGTATGACGCGGTTCCGTGGATGCAGGAGACGAAGTATTTCTTCGAGTACAGCAAGAACGCGGTGGAACTGTTCTTCATGCTCTCCGGGTTCCTGACGGCCTGGCATTACCGGAAAGGAATCCGCGAAGTGTCCTTCGGGACCTATTTCAGGAAACACTATGGCAAGCTGCTCGGTGCGTCCCTTGCGGTCAATGCATGGGCGCTCGGCAATGCATTTGTGAGGACATGGATTGGACAGGTGCAGGGCGTGAACACGCCGACTTTTCTGCGGTTTGTGCTTTCCGTTCTCATGGTCAATACCGGCTGGGTCACGTCCTATGCCCAGACGCAGCTGCCCGTCAATTCCACCATGTGGTTTATCGATGTGCTGCTTCTGTGCTATCTGCTTTACTACCTGATTGCCAGACTGGGCAGGGATACCCGGGTTTATCTTGGGCTGTGCACGGGCATGGTGGTGCTGGGCTGGATCTGTCTGGATCATACGCCGAAGCTGCCTTTTCTGTGGAGTCTGAACGGCCGCGGATATGCCACGTTCTTCCTTGGCGCGCTGCTGGCGGAATTCCAGCGAGGGGTCAGCGAACATGTCCGGAAGCGGATTTCCCTTGTCTATGCTGTCTGCCTTGCGCTGTTTTTTGTGTTCCATACCGTCCTGGGCTTTGAGCGGGTGTTCGGCGGCTTCGGTACAAAGACCTATATCCGGTACTTTGAATTCGTGGCCGCTCCGGGCATGATCCTGGCTGCCCTGAATGTTCCCGTCGTGGGGCGTGTCCTGTCCTGCAGGGGGCTTTTATGGCTCGGCTTGCTGTCTTCCGCCATCTATTATGTGCACAATAACTGGATGGAGGACTGCCTGATTCTGAATTTCCTGGCGGGGGAGCCGGTGGACCTGCGGTCCATTCCTGCCTTTCTGGCCATGCTGGCCGGCACGGTACTGCTGGCGATGCTGTACCGCAGGGCGGACAGTGCGTGTCGGAATCGGTACAGGGCTTGCAGGACGAAGGGAAAATCCTTCTGACAGGTGACGTTACAGGAAGCAGTCCAGTGCAGACAGGATTGTTTTTGGACGCTGTAATCATATAAGGCAGGAGAATCAGCCATTTCTCCTGCCTTAGGTTTTGCCGGTCTGTATTCTCCATGGCTGGAAATCAGGTGTGAGCATGACTGCTCAATCAGTACACCATGATATGCAGCGGTGCGGAGCCGGAAATGATGGTTTTTACGATTGGCAGATTCCAAATACAATCATACGTTCTGATTGGCAAATTCGAAATCATAGTGCAGAATACGGTTGGCAAATTTGAGATGGAGGGGTGTTTGCCAATACGGCAGGACATCGGCAGTGCGTCATTTTGCTGATCAGTTTGAAAACCATGGAGCATACGATGATATCCGTGTGTGCCCTGTGCATGCTGCACATACAATCAGAGACAGCATTGTGGTACTCTATGGTTCGGAGGGCTGAAAAGTCCGAATCCTGCCAGTCGGCAGGAAACGGATTGTGGAGACGGACAGAAAGAAACGGAACGTCTGAAGCAGGCGAAGATGCCGGAGCAGCTCAGGGGAGCGTCGGATCAGGAGGGGGAGAACATGAAATGATGAGCATAGAGGAACTGCTTGAGAAGCCGTACTGGATTGTGGATATCCTTCCGGAACAGGTGAAGCAGGACAGTCCCGGTCAGTATTTCGCGGTGGAGAAGTATTTCCTGACCGGCTCAAGGCTTGCCGAGATCAAGCGGAAGCATATCCGTCTGATTCTAAAGCTGAACTGCTATATGGACATTTCCCTGGACGATGAGACGGAAATCAATCCGCCGCCGCAGCGCATTGCGGAGGTCATGCAGAGCCGGTATGTGAATATCCGCATCGGGGATGCCCTGATCATCTCGGAGGCAGACGATACGCACCTGAGCGTGTTCAATGCCGGCGATGCGCTCATGGAACGGATCCAAATACTGGCCGCAGCGGAAGGGCTGTTTGTATGGAGGCCATGAGCCTGGGACCGCTGCCCCGGAAAACAGGGGAAAGTTTTCAGGCAGGGATATTCCGCAGACAAAATCCTTATGTAGAGGTTGCAATCATGCACCTTTTTGCTATCATAAAACTCCTGGCCAAAAAAATGGCACAGACAAGCATTTGGAAAGGAACCGGAACATGAGAATCGCAGTAACCTACGAACAGGGAGAAATCTTTCAGCATTTCGGACATACGGAAAGCTTCAAGGTGTATGAGGTGGAAGACGGAAAGGTGGTTTCCTCGGAAATCATCGGGTCCAATGGCAGCGGACATGGAGCGCTGGCCGCGCTGCTTGCGGACAGGAGCATCGATGTCCTGATCTGCGGCGGGATCGGCGGCGGAGCCCAGGCGGCGCTGGAAGAGCGCGGGATTGAGCTGTGCGCTGGTGCTTCCGGAGACGCGGATGAGGCCGTGGCGGCCTATCTCCGGGGCGAACTCAGGAACACAGGCGCCAACTGCGACCATCACGGGGAAGGGCATTCCTGCGGGGAGCATGACTGCGGATCCGGCGGATGCCATGAGGAGCCCTCCATTCAGGGCCCGAACGTGGGAAAGAAGTGCAGAACGCATTACCGCGGAACCTTCAATGACGGAACCCAGTTCGATTCGTCCTATGACCGCGGGGAGCCGCTGGAGTTTGTGTGCGGAGCCGGACAGATGATTCAGGGCTTTGACGCGGCCGTGGCCGACATGAAGGTCGGCGAGAAGCGGAATGTTCACCTCATGCCCTCGGAAGCCTACGGCGAGGCGGACCCGGCAGCTATTTTCACGGTGGAGATCGCCAGAATGCCCGGCGCGGAGCAGGTGGAGGCGGGACAGCGGGTCTATCTTCAGAACCAGTACGGCCAGCCCTTCCCGGTGCGGGTGACGGAAAAGACGGCGACCACCATTACCTTTGATGCCAATCATGAGATGGCCGGCAGGGAACTGAACTTCCTTATCGAGCTTGTGAGCGTGGAGTGACAGAAATGGCATACAGATTCCATGGCTGGGAATGTGCGGATGTAAAGGATCCAAGGGGACTTACGCCCCGGGATTATTATGACCTGCTGTCCGGCATCTGGTGCGCAGATACCTGTGCGCCGCGGATGCGGAAAGACTGGACGGAGGAGAACAGGACGCTGGGACAGTGCTCCATCACGGCCTTCCTTATGCAGGATATGTTCGGCGGGAAGGTATACGGCGTGCCGCTGGGGGACGGAAACTACCACTGCTTCAATGAAGTGGACGGGTGCGTATTTGACCTGACCAGCGAGCAGTTCGGGGATACGGTCCTTGACTACAGTCACTGTCCGGAACAGGACCGGAGCGTGCACTTTGCAAAGGCGGAAAAGCTTGCGCGCTATGAGCTTCTCAAAGAGCGCCTGCTGGCGGCCCTTGCTGAGGGCAGATGACATGAAGGAACTGACGGAAAACCTGGCAGAGATGATTGCCGGCACGGATGTGCTGCTTCTCCAGTTCGGGGAAGAGATGTGCGCGCCCTGCCGGGCCATACGCCTGAAGCTGGACCGGTGGCTGTCGGAAAGGCCGGAGGTACAGGCCAGGTATGTGGACATTCCTTCGCACATGGAAGAAAGCGCACAGATGGGCATATTTTCCGCGCCTGCGGTCATGGCCTTCCTGGATGGTCAGATGGCGGTGCGGGAGTCCGGATACTTCAGTGTGGACAATCTGCTGGCGCGGCTGGACCGGTATCTGAAAATCCGGGCCGGCGGGGCCTGACATAGGATACGGGAAACGGGCAGAGCATCAGATGCCCGCTTCCCTTTTTTTGAGGCGTGCAGGAAAGATGCGAAGAAAGCAGAACATGGTGTAACAGACAAACGCGCCGGGCGGACATAGCCGCTTCCGGTGTCTCAAGCGGGGAGGATGAAACCATGCTCAAGGGAATGGACAAGATTCTGACAGGTGATTTGCTGAAAGTGCTCTGTGACATGGGACATGGGGATGAACTGGTGATCGCGGACGCGAACTTCCCGGCGGAAACCTGTGCCAGGCGGCTGATCCGGCTGCCCGGCATGGACGGGGTAAGGGTGGCGCAGGCGGTACTGTCTGTGCTTCCATTGGATACATATTCCGCGCCGGCCTATATCATGGACCTGACGGACAGTGACAAGGAAAAGGGCATGGCAGTGCCCGAGATCTGGGCGGAGTACGAGAAGTGCACCGGAAGCGTGGAAAAGATCGAGCGATTCGCTTTCTATGAGCGGGCGAAGAAGGCCTATGCCGTCATTCAGACCGGGGAAGAGAGGCTCTATGGAAATCTGATTCTTGTCAAAGGCGTGGTGCTGTAAGGCGGGATACTGGCATAGAGATGCGCAGATGGAAAGGCAGAGCAATTCAGACAAGGGAGATGGGCAGACATATGGAATGCCGGTCTCCTGTTTTCCTTTTTGGGAAAAGCAGGAAAGCTGTGCCGGAAACAGAACATGAAAAAGGCATATCGGGCAGATTGTCCTGCCATGTTTCCGGATTGGCCCAGGGGGCAGAGGGAGATCATCTGTCGTGAAGTACAGTGAAATGGATTTGCAGATTGAAGAACTGATGTGATTTGCAGTGGACAGGAACAGGCATGTATTCTGGTGCACCACAGGCGGAATGGGTAATGTTCCAGAGTTCATGTGTGACAGCGGAGAAGAAACAGAGATGCTGGTAGATTTCTTTCTCAGGCAGTTGAATGAGAAGACTATTGCCAGTCTGCTTATACAAACAATGATAGCCTGCAGGTGGAAGAGTCGCTTCAGCTTGCCAGGAAAGGAGTCTGCTGTTATGACGTGCTTTCAACGCACATGCTTCCCGTGGACACGGTACGGGACCGGACAATTCAGGTTCCGCACACCTACTGATGCAGACGACATGAAGCCGTCATGCGGTGTATGACTATCAGCACAGCATATATCTTGACAAGCTATCAGCGGTGATACAGTATATGTCCAGGCGAAGACAAATCCTGACCGGCATCGGGAAAGTTTCAGAATGGAGGCAGTATGAGCGTATTAGATCTGGTAAAGCACAGAAAGGTACTGCTGGCCGCCCACAGAGGCGCGTGCGGGGGCAATATTCCCTGCAATTCGCTTCAGGCGTTCCAGGCGGCTGTCCTGTCCGGCGCGGATATTGTGGAACTGGATGTGGACATGTCAGAAGACGGTGTGCTGTTTATCCAGCATCCGGGCATGGAACCGGTGCATCTGCGCATGCGGGAATCCATCCGCAGCCATCCTGCTTCCGAGGTGGAAAAGATGCAGCTGTCCAACTGCGATCATGCGCCCACACAGTACCGGATTCCCAGGCTGGAGGAGGCGCTGGCGCTCCTGAAGGGCAGGTGTCTTATCAATATTGACAAGTTCTGGGAGCATCCGGCGGAGATTTCCGCGCTGGTCCATGACCTGCACATGGAAGAGGACGTGATCATCAAGACAGACTGCCGTCCGGAAAACCTGGACATGGTGGAAAGGTATGCGCCGGACCTTCCGTTCATGGGCCTGTGCAGAAGAGGAGCGGAAGACCTGGATGCACTGAATGGCCGCAGCATCCGGTATATCGGGGCGGAGGTCCTGTTTGACCGGGAAGAATCCGCGCTGTGCTCCCATGCGTTTCTGGAAAGCATGCACCGGGCGGGTAAGATCGTCTGGGTGAATGCCATTGTCTACTATTATGAGGACGTGCTTTCCGCGGGGCGCAATGATGACGTATCCGTCTCCGAAGACCCGGAAAAGGGCTGGGGCTGGCTGGCGGACCGGGGCTTTGACATCATCCAGACGGACTTTGTGTATCAGTGCCGGCGTTTTCTGGAGGACACCGGGAGAAGAAGCTGCTGAGGCGGTTAGACCATATGCGGAACTATGCCGGCGTTTTTCCGGCATGCATAGCCTGAAGGGAGATGGCACGTTGCCGGATATTGTAAAGCACAATGCCATGGCGGACCGGGTGCTGGAAAACCTGGATGAGGAGATCGCAGGCAGCATTGACCGGAAGATCTTCTATTTTTCCGTCATGGGACCGGATCCGTATATTTATTACCGCTTTTATGCGCTTCCGCTCCGGCACGGGATCAGCCGCAGGGCGGATATCATGCATGGTCAGTGCACGCAGGAATTTCTCATGGAGCTCGCACAGAGAAGCGAAAGCCAGGAAATGTTTTCCTTCCTGGCCGGGTTTCTCTGTCACTTTGCGCTGGATTCCACGACGCATCCCTTTATCAATGCGCAGGCGCAGGACCGGGATGACATGCACGCGGCCATTGAGCGCCGGCTGGATGTCCTGGAACTGAAGCGCCAGGGCAGGCAGCCGCGGGAGATCATGAAGCTGTTCATGCCTTTTCCGGATCTTCCTGAAGTGCGGGAAGCGATGAGGAAGGTGTACGGCTGGGACGACAGGTATTACCGGATTTCCTGCAGGCATATGCGCTGGTTCCACTTTATCGCCAAGGATCAGCACGGGCTGCTGGAACGCCTGCTCCGCAGAATGCCCGGCAAGCTGGCCTCCGCATCGTACAGGACACACATGGCGGACGGCCTGGACCTTGGGCCATTCGATGCCCTGGAAGAGGAGGCGGTCAGGCTTGGCACAGTGCTTGTCACGGAAGCCTGGAAGTTCCGGGCGGGGGAAACGGACGCAGGCAGTCTGCGCGAACGGATCGGCACGAAAACCTATCATGGTCGGAGTGCGACTTGAAAACATCCATGTGCCTCCATGCGTCCACAGCAGCAGAGAAAGCAATATGTGTAATTGTTGGTTAGTTGAACGGGATATATGTATGATGCGCCTATGACCAGAGTAACTTGGGTACAAAGCAACATGGATAATCCATGTAAACCAAAGGGTTTCAGTAACCTGGTCACATCTTTTCCGCTGCTCTGGCAGTCGGTTCCATATCGCCGGTTTCGGATCGTTTCGCGTCTAAGTGTTAGTCGCGGGTTTTGTTGGGAAGTTTGGAGTTTCGTTGTTTAGTGCAATTTGATGCCTGTTCTACTGCCATCACCTCAGCATTGAGATGTTCCTAAAATCAAACAGATCACTGGAACAAACGCATGGTAGTCCACGAGCCTGACGTGACAGGACACCAATTGGCTGATTTGATCAGTATGGCCACAGGGTAGAAGTACAGTCATCGGGCTGTGCACAAACGCGTCCCAGGAGCAAAGCGGCTGGCAGATCTGTTGAACGATTCCCATTGACTGAAAAAGGCCGAGGTTGGTATCAAAGCGCCAACCCCGGCAAATTTTTTATAATTGGGCCTCCCAATCGTCCCTGAATCCGTAGTATTTCATACTGACGAAAGGATACTTCTTTGTCAGGAGAATAATACGCTGTTTAAAATCAGAAAATTCCTCCGAAGTCAATAACCGTCGCATAACGAGGATGAATCCATACAGATGTGCGTTGTCCTTGGTTCCATTACTATTTACAATCAGCAGCGTCTGCTCTTTTCGGCTCAGGGAGGGTTTCTGCTCAAATAATCGATTGAAAAGGCGACTTCCATGAGCACAAAGATTGCGAATAATGGTCATGCTGTGCATGAAACCACCGAGGATTTGATGGCCAGTGTTCATGGTAAGGCCATAATGTGCCGCTACTGCTTTTTGGACTGGTTCCTCACTGATTTTGTATAGGAACGAAATATCAGATATCGTCATCAAATCCACGCAAGCCCAAAGCGGTATATCCTGACCTAAGTCATCAATAAAATGCTTCAGGTAAGCTTCGTGTGGGTGCCGCTTGTTCTTTTGTTCTTCGATCCTCTGAAGCGTGTTCTTATGTTGGAGTGCATCGGTAAAATGGCTGGCATCTAGATATCCGGTGGGCCCATATACTTTGGTGAATTCGTAGGAATAGATCGACTTGAAAGATACCTCTATGCACTCGAGAAAATGGAGAATCAGATGTCGGAATTCATGATCGAAAAGGTATATGTCCATGATGTTCTGGAAGGTGGCACTGGGATAGAAAACATCGTGGTTCCTCAGGGTAAGCGAATAACCGCTGACTCGATAGTAGTTATTTCGAAGCAGAAAATTACCAGCCGTTCTCTCATCGGAGATGGTAAGCCCTCTTGAATTGAGCAGATCGATCTGTTCCTTGATGGTTTTGAATTTCTTTTCCGCCATGTAAATCCTCCTATAAAACAGAACGCCCTCAAGTGTGCATGTGTTACCACAGAGGCCTGAGGGAGCTGTTGCTATTATAATAACATAGTATATGGAGGCCGTCAATGGAACCCCAATTATACTGATAGGTCCGACTCTTTCTATGCCTTATCACCATTGGCCCATAGCATCAAGTTCGGTGTTCATTGCTCATCTGTTCTGAAACTGCCGTCAGCGAGACATCCGGCTGACATTCGATGATCAGTTCATTGTGTAGATGCGCCACGATCCGGCTTGTGTGCTTTGTCAGCATGGCATAGCACAGGATATCTCGGCTGAGGGCCTGAGGAATGTTTTCGCAGAGTTTTGGCCCGTAATTTTCCAGCCGCTCTCATTTTTTCGTGCTGCCCATGAAGGTGTCGTCATCGCCGATGAACTGATTCGTGTCGATCTGCGACTTAACGTAGCTGTGCTGCCGCTTGACTGGACTGACAGCAGGTGACAGGAAGTTTTTCACTATTCTGCTACGAAAAACGTCACCAGACGCTATCGAAAAGCGCCTGCAAATGAGAAACATCGGCTTTTCATAACCGGACATACCACGGTTCATGCGTCCTGTGGTTTGCAGGCTTTCCTCCATTGAGATTTGACGGTAAAATTCCCCGATAACAGTCTTTTTCTCGGATTCTGGTGAAATCGCAAATGACGCAGAGAGTTATACATGCCATTCTGTTGTTGCTTATATCCCTGGAATGCATTTTTTACCAATTCTCAGGGAAAATAAAGGAGATAAAGATGATTGGGCGAAAAAGATAAGAAGGCAAAAGGCTGCATCATGGGCCGGCCACTCTCCGTTTCATTTGCGCTGCCAATGTTTATGATCCATCGATGATCGGTCAACATTTCCTGGAGGTGCTGTCCAAGGTATGTCCACCGGAAGAAAAGCATAAACTCCACCTGAAAATCCGAGCAATTGAAAACGACATCCTGCTGATTCACTGCGAGTTTTCAAGTGCTATTGTGTATTCCTTCCTCTGGACATTTGCGTCGGTTTTTCAGTTTCGTTGGTTTGCATCAAAGTTGGCAGGTTATTCTTATGAACAGACAGGAAGAGCATGTCTGGAAATACTTGGTTTACTGCAGGAAAATGCAGGGGGAATGGACATGAGAAAGAGAACACGTATCCTGTATGCGACAGCTTTGATTGCTTCTGCTGTTCTGCTTCTGTGCTCAGCGGGGACAGAAGGGGCGGAGGAGATCACCGGATATGTATCGCCGTTTCATCAGACCATATGGTCGCTTCTGCCGCCGGTCATTGCCATCGCTCTGGCGCTGATCACCAAGGAAGTGTATTCCTCGCTGTTCATCGGCATTATTGCGGGCGGCCTTCTGTACTCGAACTTCAGCTTTGAAGGTACTCTGATGGCTGCGCTGCGTGTCGGCGTTGTGGGTTCGCTTTCGGATCCCTACAACGTGGGCATTCTGGTATTCCTGGTGATGCTGGGCATGCTGGTGATGCTCATGAACCGGGCCGGGGGCTCGGCCGCCTTTGGGCGCTGGGCGTCCGAACACATCCGGTCCCGCTCCGGCACCCAGGCGGCGGTGATCGCACTGGGCGCGCTGATCTTCATAGATGACTATTTCAACTGCCTGACCGTGGGCTCCGTGATGCGCCCGGTCAGCGACAAGAACCGGATTTCCCGGGCGAAGCTGGCCTACCTCATCGACGCGACGGCGGCACCTGTGTGCATTATTGCGCCGGTGTCGTCCTGGGCGGCGGCCGTGTCCTCCTATGTGCAGGAAGGAAACGGACTGGAGCTGTTTATTCAGGCCATTCCCTACAATTTCTACGCGATCCTGACACTGGTGATGATGTTCTACCTGGCGTTTGCCAATATGGACTACGGGCCCATGGCAAGGCATGAGCGGAATGCCAGTGAGAAAGGCGATCTGTTTTCCGGAAGCCGCATCCGGGAAAAGGAAGAGAGCGGGGAGGAAAAGCCTGGCGGCCGGGTGCTGGATCTGGTGCTGCCCATCGCGGTGCTCATCATTTCCTGTGTCATCGGCATGATCTATTCCGGCGGATTCTTCGCGGGCGTCGGGTTTGTGGAAGCGTTCTCCGGCTCGGACGCGTCCGTGGGCCTGATGCTGGGCTCCGTGGTGACGCTGATCATTACCATGGCCTACTATCTGATCCGAGGGTCCCTGAAATTTCAGGATATTGCCGAGTGCATTCCTGAGGGCTTCAGGTCCATGGTGCCTGCCATCCTGATCCTGACCTTCGCGTGGACCCTGAAGATCATGACCGACAGTCTGGGCGCGAAAGAGTATGTGGAAATGCTGGTGAAAAACTCGGCAGGTACATTCAAGGCCTTCCTTCCGGCTGTCATCTTCCTGATTGCCGGCGGCCTGTCATTCTCCACAGGTACGAGCTGGGGCACCTTCGGCATACTGATTCCCATTACGCTGAGCGTATTCCCACTGACGGACCCGCTGGGGGTCATCTGCGTCAGTGCCTGCATGGCCGGTGCTGTGTGGGGTGACCACTGCTCGCCGATTTCGGATACCACCATCATGGCCAGCGCTGGTGCCCAGTGTGATCATGTGACGCATGTGTCCACCCAGCTGCCCTATGCCCTGACCGCGGCGGGCGTGAGCTGCGTGAGTTATGTGATCGCCGGGTTTGTGCCCAATGCGCTCATTGTGCTGCCCATCGCCATTGTGCTGATGCTGCTCACCATGGAAATACTGCGGCGGCGTATGAAAGCGTGACGGGAGACGGAAACCTGGCCGGGATATGTTCCCGGCCGTTCTTTTGGGGCCCGGACCGCGGCTTCAGGGCTTGCCGGCGGGAAAATGCTGCGGTACCATTCCGTCAGGAACAGGAGGGAAGGAGTAGGACGTCATGAAAAAGGAACGGCTGCGCCGGGTGAAGAAGCTGCTGGTGCCCGCCGTGCTGTGTCTCTTTGCCCTGGCGATCTTTCTTCTGTGGCAGGAAAGTACGGAACACGAAATACGGAAAACGGTGGATGCGGTCCGGAAACTTTCCTCAGACCTGACCCTTGCCATATACACGGACATACATCATGACCCGGAGAGCCGGAAGGACGTGTATGCGGAGACCATTGACTGCATGGGCAGGGTCATGACAGGGGCTGATGTGGACGCACTGTGGAATCTTGGGGATATCATCAACGGGAGCAAGACAACGCGTACCGAGGCGGAAGCGCAGATCCGGGATGTGACGGAGGCGGAAAACGCGGTCACGCCATTTGCGCACCGCATTGCGGGCAATCATGACAGCAATGTGCGGTCCACCTGGGAAAGCGGGCCCGGTCTCGGACCGGAGGAAGTGCTGAGCCCGCAAGACCTGGCGGACATCCTTGGAAACCCGGGAATGGAACAGCGGGAAATCCGCAGCGATCTGCGGCCCACGGACTATTATGTGGATTTTGACAGGGTACGGGTCATCTGCGTATCCACGGACGATGTGACGTTCACGGAGGAGACCGCCCGGTGGCTGGAACATGCGCTGGACACGGACCGGCAGGCACTGTTCCTGGCCCACTGTCCCACGCGTCCGGAATGGGGATACTGCGGGGATATACAGGGCGGAGAGCAAATTGAGCAGGTAATCCGGGATTTCCAGGCAGAGGGCGGCACCGTGATCGCCTGGATTCATGGGCATGATCACGGAGACATGATCCAGGACGCGGACGGATGGAAGGAGATCGCCATCGGCTGCGCCAGATACCAGGTGCCGGGCGGCGGGAGCACGGAGGGCATGGAGTACGCGAAGCGGCACAGATGGGGTGCTTCACGGTTCCTGTTTGACGTGGTGAGCATAGATACCCAGACGAGGACGGTGCATCTGACCCGCTTTGGGGCGGGCCCTGACCGGGAAATCACATACTGAACCATGAAAGGCATGACAATAGCCGGAAACGATGGTGCTGGAAAGGAGCGGAGGCATATGACGCCTGCACAGTACAAAAAGCTGATTCAGTCCCTGCCGCGGGAGCAGGTGGAGGAGCATCTGTTTACTCTGTTCAGGGATGCGAAGGTGTTCCGGGATCTGGAAAACACGTTCTGGGACAAGGGTGCAAATGGGAAACTGCTGGAACAGCTGCAGAAGAAGCTGTCACAGGTTTTCTGGAAAAACAGCTTTTCCCTCGGGGAATGCAGATCGGTGCTGAAAGCCTATACGGAAAAGACCACAGACAGGTCCACGCTGGCCCTGATGCACCTCGCCTTTGCCAGTGAAGCGGCGCAGCTTTCCGCAAGTGTCGGGGATTTCGACAGCAGCTTCTATTCTGCTCTGGTGAAGGCCGCGGAAAAGTATCTGGAGTATGCCGGCACGGATCCGGAGTTTTTCCGGAAGCATGAAGAGGATTTTCAGGATCTGATCGATACCTGCGGCGAATTCGGGTACGGCGTGGCCGATGAGCTGGAAATGCAGTTTGACGGACTGCAGTTCGAGCTGTTCGGGGATGAGGCGGACTGATACCGGAACGGGCCATGGCATCTGCAGGGACAGAAAAAACGGTCAGTCGGGTGACTGGCCGTTTTTGAGTAGAATTTCACGGGCAGCGCTTCTGACAGCACTGCTTGTATTTTTTTCCGCTGCC
>CAMNDE010000071.1:0-15738 GCA_946534895.1 uncultured Clostridia bacterium | reverse complement strand
AATACGAGGAGCTTGGTCATGTGTATAAACAGTGGATTGCAACCGCACAGGTCGAGTTTTTTACAGATCCGTGCACCCGGTAATGACGCCGTCCTCATCCCAGAGGTCATGCCAGTCTCCCGCACCTGGCCACAGGAAGACCTGGCCTTTGACCAGGCGGTTGCCGCGCTCAAGAGAGGCGATCACCGACATTTCCTCGTCCGTCAGCTTCTCCCCAACCGCGGCACGCAGGTTCATCTCATAATGATGCACCGAGAAGGGAATCGGCAGCTGTCCACGCTGCAGCGACCACTTCAGGCAGATTTCCGCCGGATGGCAGCCATGCTTTTCAGCGATGGCCATCAGCTCCGGCATATGCATGTCATCCAGGTCTTCCGGCAGAATATCCCGCTCCGGCCGTCTCGGTGAGCCGAGCGGCATATAGGCAATGGGCAGAATGTTCTTCTTTTTCAGATACTCCACCAGTTCCCGCTGCTGAAAGCAGGGATGCAGTTCCGACTCGCAGGCCGCCGGCGGAATCCGCAGCCTGGGAAGCACCGCTTCCAGTTTCGGAATCGTCATATTGGAGATGCCGATGCACCGGACCAGTCCCGCATCCACAAGCTCTTCAATCTGGCGGTAGGTATCCACAAACTCCTCCACAGAGAAGGGTCTGGAATCCGGATTCCGGGAATTCACGTCGCAGAACGGCGCATGGTAGTTTGGGAAAGGCCAGTGAATGAAGAGCATGTCCAGATACCCGCATCTGAGATCCGCAATGGATTTCCGGCAGGAAGCCGCCACATCCCTGTGCATGTCGTTCCAGACCTTGGACATGATAAACAAATCGCTTCGCTGAACCACGCCTTCCTCCACGGCTTCCTGGAAGGCCGCGCCGATCTGCGCCTCGTTGCCGTAGCACGCGGCGCAGTCAAACAGGCGCCAGCCTGTGCGCAGAGCGCCGGCCACAGCGCCGGCCACTTCATCGGGCGTCACGCGGTCAGAGCCGAATGTGCCCATGCCGATGGCGGGAATGGTCAGTCCATTGTTCAGAGTAAACACCGGAACCGTATGCGGATCCACCATATCCGTTCCTCCTTATCTGTCAGAAAAGCCTGTTCAGTCCGGGAATATGACCGCCACCTTGCCGCACTTGCCGGAGGCCATGAGCCGATAGGCCTCGTCTGCATCCTTCAGCTCGAACCGGTGCGTGATCAGTTGATCGGGATGAATGCCCCAGCGCACCAGATGCTCCACCAGCTCCTCCATGCGCCAGAGGGATGTGACCCAGCTGCCGTAGATGCTCTTCTGTCCATGCATGATATCCGGCGAGGGAGAGAAGGTGACGTCGCCGCCCTCGCCCACCATGGCCATCTTGCCCCATTCCCGCGTGCACCGGATCGCCATGGCCCGGGCCTCATTGTTTGCCGAGCAGTCAATGGTGCGCTCACAGCCATAGCCGTCCGTCAGATCCATAATGGCCTTTTCGCAGGCCTCCACGTCCGTGGAGTCAAGCACATGGTCGGCAAGCCCGAGATCCTTGGCCAGCTGCAGCCGGTCCGCATTGATGTCCGTACCGATGGTCATATCACATCCCATGGCCTTGGCCAGCATCAGGGTGGCAAGACCCACAGGTCCAAGTCCGGTCACCAGCACGCGGTCATTGCCGGAAACCCCGATTTTCATCAGTGCCTCATAGCAGGTGCCGAACCCGCAGGCCACCTGTGCGCCGTCCTCATAGGACAGCTCATCCGGCAGCGCAATCAGGTCCTTCTCATCGCAGAGAATGTACGGCGCCATGCCGCCGTTGCGCTGCCAGCCGTAGGCGGCACGGAACCTGCTCTTGCAGGAAATATAGTATCCGCGCCGGCAGTCATAGCACACGCCGCAGCCGGAGATATGATAGACAATCACCCGGTCGCCTTTCTTGAAGCGCTTCAGGCCCTCGCCTTCCTCCACAATGATCCCGCAGGGCTCATGACCGGCAATCATGCCCGGCTGATAACCCTCCGGACCTTTTCCCACATGCGCGCGGTAAATGCAGCGGATATCCGATCCGCAGATGGTGGACGCCTTGGTCTTGACCACGACCTGGCCATGTCCCGGTACAGGCATGTCAAACTCTTTCAGCTCTACCGTGCTGTTCCCAGGCAGAATGGCACCCAGAATCTTTTTGTTCATATCATTGTCCTCCCTTTCGGCACTTTCGATACAGATGGGTTTTTATCAGTATTGGAAAACGATCAGACTGTCTTACAAAGCATACCAAATTCTCAGCTTTCTATCAACTGCATACTTCTGCAGAATGAAGATTTACGAAGCAGCTGCCAATGCCTCTGACCGCGAAAGCCCGGGAGGTCTGAAAAACGGCAAAGAAAAACCCGGGAGATCACTCTCTCGGGTTTATTGGTGGAGCATAGCGGATTCGAACCGCTGACCCCAACACTGCCAGTGTTGTGCGCTACCAGCTGCGCTAATGCCCCGTCAACGTTGCATATTCTACCACCCGTCTGCCATCTTGTAAAGGGGCATTTGAAAATTTTCTTTCCGCGCGCTTTCCAAAACAGGCCCGGATCGCTCCGGGCCCTTGCAATTCAACGGTTCTGCCGCATCGGAGCTTACATCAGAAGTTCCCCGACCCGGTATCCCTTCGGCAGAGGCTCTTCCTCCAGAAAGGTGAATTCCGGATCCTGAAGAACAGGAAGGAAGGCCCATACCGGTACCTCTTCAAACTCGCGGCCGTACACGGTCGATCCGAAGCATCCGCCCTCATGCTTTTTCCAGTTCAGGTCCCGCGCGCGCTTGGTGCGGTTGCTGCAGTCATGAACGGCAATCTTCCACGCCTCCTCCGAGGCCTCCTTCATCAGGTCAAGGGACAGCAGCCGGCTCCATACAGGGCTCACATAGCCAAGCCGGGACATGTACAGGTTTTCCCCGGCATAGTTGTCAATATTGTTGGGATTGAGATGCAGCTCCGCGAGATTCATGAAGGAAATGCCGCTGGAGAGAATTCTATCCTTCTTCTCATGGAACTGCTCAGAAAACTCCGGAGTCATGGGCGTTTCAATGCCGGTCATGGGCAGAAGGCCCGAAGCCGTCTCCATGTTCCGGATCACTACATCCGAGCAGTCCGTGGCCCCGAGATTGAAGCGCAGTTCATCCAGCCCCGCCTCCGCAAGGCATCTCAGGTTCTCTTCCGTGCACAGCAGTCCGTTGGTATACATATGCTGATACACGCCATGGCGGTGGAACATGGCGATCACATCATAATATTTCTCAATCTCCATGAAGGGTTCCAGATAGACATAGGAAATCCCGGAAGGCTTTCCCTGAATTTCCATGGCCATCTCCAGATCCTCTGCCGTATACCGGCCTCCGCCCACCTCAAACAGATCTTCCCCGATGGGCTCCTGCATGTCCCATTCGCCGTAGTTGTAGCAGAATCTGCACTGGATATTGCAGGTATTGGTCCTGCGCACTGCGCTGAGGCCCGTACCCAGCAGGCAGGACCGGCAGCCTCTGGGGAACCGCTCGTCCTCGCCCACATAAAAGGTTCTGCCCTGGAGGGACTTCAGGCCGGGAATCGCCCGCATCCGCTGCTCCTGATCCCATTCCACCCGGCGTTCAATCTGCCGGAGCACCGCATAGACAATCTCCGTCTGTCTGGGACTCAGTTCCGCCTCCCCTTCGATCCCCGCAAAAAACTCAAACCAGGCAAGCGCATCCTTCTTGGAAATCTTCATATCCTCCGCGGCACCCCTTTCCTCATGTGCCTGCATTATAACCGCGATAGCCCCAAAAAGGAACTCCCCATGCCCGCCCGGTATCCCGGGAAAAATTTTGTTAGCACTCTCGCCCGGTGAGTGCTAATTTTCCATTGAAAACCCGTCAGCGCTGTGCTAGAATACATACCGGCCCTGTGCCGAGTACCCGCCCGAGGGGCGAATGGAGGTTATCTGTATGAACATGGAAAAAGGCAATGTTTCCATTGATGCCGAAAATATAATGCCGGTGATCAAGCGCTGGCTGTATTCCGACAAGGACATTTTTCTGCGTGAGGTCGTGAGCAATGCCTGCGACGCCATCACGAAATTCCGCATGCTGCATCCCGGCACCGAAGAGGAAATGTCGGTCCTGGTCACCGTCAACAAGGATGCCGGGGAAATCCGGATCGATGATACCGGCATCGGCATGACCGCCGATGAAGTCAAGAAATATATCAACCAGGTGGCTTTCTCCTCTGCCGCCGAGTTCATGAAGCAGTTCTCCGAGGGCGAGGAAAAGGGCGACATCATCGGCCACTTCGGTCTCGGCTTCTATTCCGTCTTCATGGTTTCCGACAAGGTCGAAATCGATTCCCTGTCCCATGAGGAAGGTGCCGAACCCGTGCACTGGGTTTCCGAGGACGGCATGTCCTTTGAAATGGACACCGGCAGCCGCACCACCCACGGCACCACCATCATCCTGCATGTGGCCGAGGAAGAAAAGGAATTCCTGGACCTGTACAAGGTCCGTGAGATCCTGAAGCGCTACTGCGGCTTCATGGCCTATCCCATCAGCCTGTTTGACGCATGTGCCAAGCCCGTGGAGCGCAAGGTGCCCGTCGGGGATGAAAAGAACGAGGACGGCTCCCAGAAAATGGAAACCGTCATGGAAGATCCCAAGCCCGAACAGATCAATGACACCAATCCCCTCTGGCTGCGCAAGCCCGGCGACTGCAAGGACGAGGACTACAAGAAGTTCTACACCCAGGTTTTCCACGACTACAATGAGCCGCTTTTCTGGATTCATCTGAACGTGGATTACCCGCTGAACCTGAAGGGCATTCTCTATTTCCCCAAGCTCCGGGAAGACTTCGGCGTGCGCGACGGCGAAATCAAGCTCTTCTCCGGTCAGGTGTTCGTGGCCGACAATATCAAGGAAATCATCCCTGAATTCCTGACCCTGCTCAAGGGTGTCATTGACTGCCCCGATATCCCGCTGAACGTGAGCCGTTCCTTCCTGCAGAACGACAGCTATGTCAAGAAGATCTCCTCGCATATCACCAAGAAGGTCTCCGACAAGCTGGTCAGCCTGTTCAACAACGACCGCGCGTCCTATGAAACCTACTGGAATGACATTCATCCCTTCGTCAAGTACGGCTGCATCACGGAGCAGAAGTTCTATGAAGGCGTCAAGGATGTGCTCCTCTTCAAGCTCACCGACGGCACCTTCAAGACCCTCACTGAGCTCAAGGACCGCAATGCGGAAAAGACCGACAAGAAGATCTTCTATACCACGGATGCCCAGCGCCAGGCCGGCAGCATTGCCCTGTACACCCAGCAGGGAATTGATGTGGCCGTCATGGACTTCGCGCCCATTGATCCCCATTTCCTGAACTTCCTGGAGTACAACCAGGGCGAGGATTCCGTCAAGTTCGTCCGTGTGGACGCGGACCTCACAGGCCTGACCAAGGAAAGCGATGAGGGCAGCGACCTGAACGCCGAAGACCTGCAGAACATGTTCCGCAAGGCCATCGGGGATGAAAACCTGGAAGTGAAGCTGGAGAGCATGGCCAATGAGGACCTGATCTCCCTGGTCACCGAAGACGAACAGATGCGCCGGTTCCGGGACATGTACCGCATGAAGGACATGAAAGCCCGCTATACGCTGGTACTCAACCGCCGCAGCACCACCGTTCAGGCACTGAGCAGGCGGGATCCTGAGGAAGAGCTCACCCAGGACATCTGCCGGGAAATCTATGACCTGGCCTGCATGGCGGCCCAGCCGCTGGACGCAGATCAGATCACCGCGTTCCTGACCCGTTCCCAGAAGCTGGTGGGCCTCCTGCTCCGCTGATCCTGATTCCCGACCGGTTTTCCCTTCTGGGGGAAGCCGGTTTTTTCATGCAAAAAACCGGGATGTTCGCGTCATCCCGGTCTTCTTTAGAGGCAAATGTCATGGATATTCCCCGGTGCTCCCTTCCCGTCCTCTGCCGCCTGCGCGGCAGAGGGCGCTCATCCGGAAAGCGGAACACCTGCTATTTCTCAGGCAAGAGCCGTGCCAAGTGCCCGGCAGGCTGCCGCCGCATCCGCATCGGGCGCTTCATTGGCAAGCACGCTTTCCGCACACAGCTGAATGCCCACGCCGGCACAGCGGCTTTCCCACTGGCGCATCCATTCGCCGTCGCCCCAGCCGTAGGAGCCGAAAAGCGCCACCTTTCTGCCCGCCAGAGAGGCCTCCACGCCGGAAAGCCAGGGCACAAACACGCTGTCCTCCAGTTCTTCGGCACCCATGGCGGGGCAGCCCATGGCCACCGCATCAAAGCCGTCCATGCTTCCCGCGCTTTCCACTTCCAGAAGCGTCACTTCCGCTCCGGCCTGACGTGCGCCTTCCGCCACTTCTTCCGCCATTGCCTTCGTATTGCCGGTTCCCGACCAGTACACCACTGCCACTTTGCTCATGTTCCTGTCTCTCCTTTTTCATGATGCGACTACCAGGCTGGCCAGACACTGACCCTCCCGGCAGCGTTCCAGATAATCGCAGGTACATTTCCTGCAGCGCTCAAAGCACGCCATTGCATGGTCCACATTCCCATAAACCTTCCAGAGACCGCAGCAGAGACACTCATCCCTTCTGTGCATGAATCCGTCCACATCTTCCGGAGGATACCCCAGGAACAGTCCGATTTCATGGGGAAACTCCTCTTCCGACGACAGACGGCCGATCAGACAGCGAATGCAGGAAACCGGGTCCGTGTCCCTGTATCCGCATTCTTTCAGGAGAGCCGCGGCTTCCGGCCGTTTCAGGTCCTCCCTCAGCATCCCCGGCCTGTACATGTAGATCAGCCCTCTCCCGGAGCAGTATCTCAGGGGAAGCACCACCAGTCCCCTGGGTACCAGTATCCGGTTGAGATTCCGGATCTCTTCGCGCATCTCCCGGAGGCCCGGAAATGCACAGGTGAAGAGACTTCCGGTCTTCAGCCTGGCCATGGTCGGAGCGCACTGCTGCACTAGGGTCATCGTGTTCATGGACTTCACCTCTAGTTAGTTTAAGCAAACTTTTCTGGAAAAAGAATGCGCTGCCCGGCAGCGCAATACCGTGAACTGAATGCATGGAGTTTGTCTTTAGTTAGTTATAACTAACGCAAGAGAAGGATATCAGAAGTCCGGATGTTTGTCAACACGTTTTTTTCATCATTCAGGAATTTTTTTCTCCGCCTGCCCGGACACCATGCCGGTTGTTTCCGGTGCTTCATCGTGCTACTATTTCCCTGCGCCTGCTTCCGGCTTATCCTGTATCATCTGCGGGCGCCTGTGAAAGGAAATGTCATGACACTGCTGCTGATACTTCTCGCTCTTGCGTTCCTGGTTCTCTTCTGTCTCAGGCCTGGTCCCCGGATCGGGCCCGAAGCGCTTGGAGGCACGCTGTTCGCGCACCGCGGACTCTGGGATCAGGACTGCGAGGAAAACACCCTGGCTGCCTTCCGGCGGGCCGTGAATGCCGGCTACGGCATTGAAATGGATATCCGGCTCACGAAAGACGGCATTCCGGTCATTCTGCATGACAGGAGCATGAAGCGCATGTATGGGGCGGATGTCCGGCCGGAATCATGCCTGTACAGCGAGATTCAGTCCTATACCACCCGGAGCGGCCAGACCATCCCCACCCTGAAGGATGCCCTGGAAACCGTTTCCGGAAAGGTGCCGCTCATCCTGGAAATCAAGAAATGCCATTACGCCTCCCTGCCCGCGATTCAGACACTTCTGGACGCATACAGCGGCCGCTACTGCGTGGAATCCTTCTATCCCCTGCTGCTTTTCTGGTACCGGCTGCACCGTCCGTCCATCATCCGTGGACAGCTGGCCTTCCGGATGCACCCGTCCTACACCTACAAGCCCGGCTATCTCCTGCAGAGCCTTCTGCTTCACCTGGTCCTCTCCCGGCCCGGTTTCATCGCCTATGACATTCACACCCTGCCCAGCCTTCCGCTCAGCCTCGCCCGCATCTACCGGCCGCTGACCGTTTCCTGGACCGTGCAGAGCCGGGATGAACTGGAAAAGTATCGGAAGGATTTTCCCGTCACCATATTTGAAGGCTTTCTGCCCTGATTCCGTCCCGATACAGACAGGCTCTCTGCCTTTTCCGGCAGAGAGCCTGTTTTCATGAACCCGCATCTGTTTTCCCGGGTCAGGCATCCAGTATATGCCTTTCCATGCTCTTGATCAGCGCGTCCGAATCATCCCGGATATCGCTCAGGAAGGAGATGACCAGCTTCCTTTCCGGAAGTACGCAGCACCGCTGCTTCCACTTGCCGTTGATGCTGAATCCGTTCCGGTACTTCCAGAAGAAATACCCGTACCCGCCCTCGCGGTTCCTCTGCAGCGGCGATGTGGCCAGGTTCACATAGTCCCGGGAGACAATGCGCTCACGGCCCGCCATACCTCCCCGGTACAGAAGAAGACCGATCCTGCTCAGGTCATGCACGGACAGATCCATACCGGAAGCCCCGTAAAAGAAGCCTTCCGGACACCGCGCATACCGGGCATCCCTAATCTCGAGCGGCGCAAGCAGCTCACGCTCAAGGAATGCCCACACATCCTCCTCAAGCGCTTCGCTCAGGGCAATGCCCGCAAGGCAGGCCGGGATATTGCTGTAATGGAATACACGTTTCTCCGGATGCTGCACCGGCCAGTCCAGGCAGAACTTCAGGTAATTCTCCCCTTCCGGGCGGAATGGATAGCCTTCCACGGACATGGTCATCAGGCGGTGCAGCGTTATGGAGCGGTAAGCCGCGGTCTGCTCAGGACGCATGGCGGAGACATACACTCCGGGCAGATAATCCAGCACGCTTTTCTCAAAGGAGATTCTTCCCCGGTCCCAGACCATGCCCGCCGCGATGGAAAGAACGCTTTTGGTGGCTGAATAGACGGGAAACTTCGATTCCGTGTCCCCGAAGCTCCCGGTCAGGACGCCGTCTACATACAGTTCCGCGCCATGCACGTTCCATCCATATGCCTGTACATCCGCCGCAAACGCCTCAAATCCCATGACCCCGGCCTCCCTCCGGATGGTTTTCCAGATACTCCAGAAGCAGCCTTACCGCCCTGGCCCGGTGGGAACAGGTTTCCTTGAAGGAAATGGGAAGACTGGCGGTGGTCCTGCCCTGCGCATCATCCGAAATGAAAATGGGATCATACCCGAAGCCGCTGCTGCCTTCCTCCCGGTATGCAATGCGTCCGCCCCAGCAGCCGGTAAAGAAGTGCGCTTCGCCCTGTGCATCCATGAAGCAGATGCAGCAGACAAACCGGGCTCTCCGGTTTTCCCGGCCTTCCAGCGCCTTCAGCACTGCCATTCTCCGCTCATGCTCCGTCTGAAGGCCCAGATACCGGGCGGAATAGATGCCCGGCGCGTTGTCCAGCGCTTCCACTTCCAGGCCACTGTCATCGGAGATCACACAGACATGGCAATGGTCATAGACGGCCCTGGCCTTCAGGAGCGCGTTTTCTTCAAACGTGCTGCCGGTTTCCTCCACTTCATCCACAATCTGTTTCTCGTCCTGGGAAAACACCGTAAATCCCAGCGGCTCCAGGATTTCCCGGTATTCCTTCAGTTTCCCGGCATTATGGCTTGCAACAATCAGGTCCATGAGCTGCACTCTCCTTTTCCCGTTTACATACCGCGTTTCCCGGCACGCACGCGCTGAATCCATTCCACCAGATGCATCACGGCAAATATCAGAAAGAACAGTCCGCTGATCACCACAATGGTCAGACCGGCAGTCGTGAGCGTCCCTGCGGGATACAGGACCGTCCTTCCCAGAAACCGGGTAAGCTGCACGGTATCACCTCTGGCGGGCACCTGCCGGGATGCGTCCACGGTGATTTCCGCTGTCTGAGCCATGCCCGCGTCATCCGTATAGGTCAGGTATATACACGCCCGGGCTCCGTCCACGGTAACCTGATCCACCTGCGCCGGGAAATGATCTGCCCTGCAGGCCGCTTCCAGCATCAGCAGCCCGAGCAGGACCACCAGGAGCGACAGACAGAGAAACCGGTGCTCCCGGAACCAGGATGCTTCCATTCCCGTCATCTCCTCCCATGCACATTCCCTCAGCGCTCCAGTTTCATCTGCACATGTGGAATCCCGTCTTCCAGGAATTCCTCCGAACAGGTCCGGAAGCCCTCACGCTCATAAAAGCCCACCGCATAAGACTGCGCCTCAAGCACAATCTGCCGGGGATGCATTTCTTCCCGGACCTTTTCCAGCCCGGCCCTCAGGAGCACGCCTCCATATCCCCGGCCGTGGTGCCGCGTGACCACCCGGCCCATCTGCACCACACCCTCTTCCCGGACATAGGCGCGCAGGCAGGCTTCCAGCCGGCCGTCCTGCATCAGGAATACATGCAGGCTCTCCGGGTCTTTCCCGTCCATATCCTGATAAATGCACTGCTGCTCCACCACAAACACTTCCGACCGGAGACGCAGGATCTCGTACAGTTCCCGCACGGTCAAATCCTCAAAGTACCTGGAAACAATCTGCATGCCTTCACCCGTCTTCTGTCCCATTCCCTGTATCCTTTCGCTCCGGACGCGCACCTTCCTGCAGGTATATCCCAAACCGCTTATTCGGTTTTTTCATAGGCAATCCTGGGAAACGGATCCTCCTCCACATAGATCGTCCCGCAGCGGACAAACCCGAGCTTTTCCAGAAGATGCTGCATCACCACATTGTCCCCGTGGGTGTCCACCCGCAGATGCCGGCACTGTTCCCAGGCCCACTGCATGCAGAATGTGCCGATTCCGGGCATGCTTCCGTCACCTGCAATGCGATGCACCACGCCGTAGGGTGCGTCACTTCGCCATGCCCCGTCCCAGATTCGGGCATAGGTGGGTTCTATATTTTCTCCGCTGATATAGAAGAATGTGCCCACCACCGCATCTTCATGCACGCAGACATAGCTGTGTCCTTCCTCGATATCCCGCCGGATCAGGGCTTCCGGCGGCCAGCATGTGGGCCCCCACTGATCCGGGTTCCCGTGCTCGGCCATGAAGCGCCGGGCATATGCATAGATTTCCATCATACGGCTGACATCCTCTGTGGTTGAATGACGGATTTCCATCGTCACGCGCCTCCCAGGTTCCCCGCCTGCGGCGGGAATTCTCTGGGATTATACCGGAGGATGTCCGGCCCGAAAAGAGGCGTCTCTGCTCTTTCCCTGTTCCTCCCGGACAGAAAAATCCTTCCAGATGAAGGAGTTTGGCAAGTCTTCCTCGAAATGCACAGGACAAGGCCTGCCCGGCAATGCGCCGGGAAAGCAGAGAACAATCCTTATGGAGGCCCTTATGGCGAATATTTTTGATTATCTGGACTGGCGCGGTGACATGCCATTGTCCGCGGATCCCCTGAACGAAGTGGACAACCTGGTGCTGTCAGAACTTGTCTACACGGATTTCCGGGAAATTGTGCCGGAAGACGGCCGGGAAATCTCCCTGCAGGAGGCCTGCACGGAATTCTTCCGCAAGCATACCCGGGAAGAGGTGCTCGCTGACAAGACCTTTACCGGCAAGGCGCCCCTGCTCATGGAAATGATGGTGAACCGTGCCCGCTTCCAGGACATGACCCTTTCCTGGTACGTGGATGAGATTGACGTGGAAAAAGAGTTCCAGCTCGCCGCCGTCACCTTCCGTTTCCCGGATGGCAGCGCATACATCGCGTTCCGCGGCACTGACGGCACGGTGGTCGGCTGGAAGGAGGACTTCAATCTCACCTTCCTCTCCAGAACGCCGGGCCAGATGGGGGCCATTGCGTATCTGAACCGGGTCGGGCACGCCCTGTCCGGACCCCTGACCGTGGGCGGCCACTCCAAGGGCGGCAATCTCGCGGTATACGCCTCCGCCTTCTGTGATCCGGATATCCAGGACCGGATCCGCACGGTCTATTCCAATGACGGCCCCGGCTTCCGGCAGGAAATCACGGAAGACTCCGGATATGAGCGCATGCTCGGGAAAATGATCAGCATTGTGCCGGACACCTCCATCATCGGACTTCTGCTCTCCAGCCGGGCTTCCCATCGTGTCATCGAGAGCACGGCTTCCGGGATTTTCCAGCACGACGGCTTCAGCTGGTCCGTGCACCGGAACCGGTTCGTCCCGGCCCAGCTGAGCGCTGTCAGCGAGCTCATTGATCAGGTGCTGGGCAGCTGGCTCGCCCAGATGGATGATGAAACCCGGGAATCTGCTATTGACACGGTGTTCTCCCTGTTTGAAGCCACGGGCAAGGAAACCTTCGGGGAAATCAACGGCCAGAAGCTGAAAAGCGCTGAGGCCATCCTCACCGCCCTGCGCAGCCTGCCCAGAGAAAAGCAGCAGGAAGTCCTGCGGCTTTTCGGTCTGCTTGGCCAGAGCGGCGGGCATGCCACCATAAGCTTTCTCTCCGCATTCCTGAACGAGAGAAAGGAAGAAAAGGCAAAGGAAGAAAAAGCCTGAGCCCTCCCCATAGAAAAACGCTGTCCGTCCGCGGGCAGCGTTTTCCTGTGCCTGAACCGGTACTTTCCCGCCTTCCGTTTCCCTTTTCTCCTGCCGTCCGGTGCTTGCATTCCCTGTTTCCCGGCGCTAGAATGATAGAACTTTTTCTGAGGAAAGGACCGACTATGAGAAAGCTGCTTAAGCATATACCCGCCTTCGCCTCCGATACGGTATGGACCGCCGGTGGATTTCTGATCCTGAATCTCTGCCTTCAGGCCCTGATCTATCCCCAGTGGACCGAGGTCCTGGGCAATGAAGGCTCCGGCAATGTGCTGTATCTCGTTGCCTTTACGGATATTTTTGCCGTCACCATGGGCACTGCCTGCAGCTATGCACGGCTGAAGGAAAGCGTCGGCGGCGACCCGGGGCGCGCGTCCTACACGGTCGTGCTTGCCGCTGCAGGCATTGCTGCGCTTCCCCTGTGCTTTCTGATTGCCCGGGGCAATCCTGCCACGCCGGACACCGCTGCCTGCCTTCTGTACTTCCTTGTCACCGTGCTGCGCATGATCCGGTACTGGGGCATGGTTTTCTTCAATCTGCGCAAGGATTACCGTGGCATGTTCCTCTATCACCTGGTCATATCCGCAGGGTTTGCCCTGGGCTACGCGCTCTTTGCACGCACCGGACTGTGGGCCCTGTCCCTGCTGCCCGGTGAAGCCCTTGGTGTTGTGTACCTTCTGCTGCGTGACCGTACGCCCCGGGGGCGCATTTCCCCGGTTCTGATCCGTTCATGCCTGCTGCTTGCGCTCTCCTATCTGATCTCCAATGTCTTCTACAATGCGGACAAGCTGATCCTGAAGAACCTGGTATCCGCGGAAGCCGTCACCATTTTCCAGCTTTCCGCCTGGGGCGGGCGCGTCATGTCCCTGCTCGCTTCCTCCGTGGACGCAGTGCTGATCGGGTACCTGGCCAGAAAGCAGGAAACCCCGGATGGCAGAAGCATCCTCCGTCTGGGCGTGCTTTCCCTGGCGGCAGCACTGGTTCTCTCCCTTGGCGCGTTTATGGTCTCCATGGTCTGGATCCGTCTGCGGTATGCCTACAATTACGCCCTGGTATCCCCCTACTTCCTCCCGAGCAACGCAGCCTACGCAGTCTTTTTTGTGACAGAGGTCGTCACCGTCTTTCTTCTGCGCTACTGTCCTTCCCGTCTGCAGGTGTATGTAAACCTGGTATTCCTTCTCGGGTTCGTCCTCTGCATGCTCTGCACTTCCCGCTTCGGACTGAACGGATTCATCCTTTCCTTCCTTGTGCTGAACCTGATCCGCCTCGTCTCCGCGCTTCTGCTGGGCTGGCATTTCCTGCTTCGGCGTTCCAGGGCAGCGTCATAAGCTATCTTCATGTTCTGAACGCCCGTCTTCCGCACCGCTTGAGATCAGCCGCCGGGATCCATTCTGATCCCGGTGCTTTTTTTCCGGGATCTTATGGACACATGCGGCCGCCTGACTTTGGAAATGCATACATCCGGTTCTTTCTGCCGGAAAGACTGCGCTGCCACTGTGCGCAGCACTCTATCCCCGAACGCGAATCCGGACAGTTTTTACACGGCAGCTTGTGCGGCATATGATCATGACCCTATCCTGAACCGGTTATTCATACGATGAATCCGCTCTTTCACATATTCGCCTGATGTTATAATTTTCGGTAAGTCAGGAAAAATGGTTCTTCACCGAAAATTATATTTTTACACGGTTGACGTCAGCATTGGGAATACTTATAATTTTCGGTAAGCACACCATTTATGCCGCTCACCGAAAATTATAAATCAGAGAAAGGGATGTGAGCTATGATCATAGGCAGAGAAAAGGAGCAGAAGAAGCTCAGAGAACTGTATGAAGGCGAAAAAGCCGAATTTATCGCCGTATACGGACGGAGAAGGATCGGAAAAACCTATCTGATTGACGAAGTATTTCAGAATAAGATCACATTCCGACATGCAGGACTGTCTCCAATTGGTATGGATAACGGAGACTCTGAAAAAAAGGCCCATATGAAAGAACAGCTGGAGCATTTTCACCATTCCCTGCTGATGCATGGCATGAAAGAATGCAGCCCACCTGCATCATGGCTTGAAGCATTCTATATGCTGGAGCAGTTCTTAACCACAAAAGATGACCAGAAAAGCAGATTGCTGGTATTCCTTGATGAAATTCAATGGATGGACACCCCAAAGGCTGGCTTCATAACCGGACTTGAAGCATTCTGGAACGGCTGGGCGTGCTTCAGACATAATATCATGCTCATTGTCTGCGGAAGTTCAACTTCGTGGATCCTTGATAAGCTGATCAACAACCATGGTGGTCTGTATGGTCGACTCACGCGTGAGATAGAGCTTCAGCCATTCAGTCTCGGCGAATCCGAACAATTCTTTTTATCAAAAGGATTTGCTTTCTCGCGCTATGACATCGCTCAGATCTATATGACAGTGGGAGGTATACCGTATTATTTCAATTATTTTGACAGAGAACTGAGTGTCTCCCAGAATATCCAATCGATCTTTTTTGACAAAGGCGCTCCTCTGAAAAATGAATTCGACCGTCTGTTTTCTTCTCTGTTTACAAACCCCGAAGTCATGAAATCGATTGTCATCGCCATCAATTCAAAAAACAGGGGACTGACGAGAAATGAGCTTCTGGAAAAAACAGGGATCGCGGACAGCGGTAACTTCAGCAAACAGCTCAAAGCCCTTGAGTCAGGATCATTTATCATGAAATATGATTCTTTCGGCAACGGGAAAAAAGAGACCTTTTACAAGTTGACAGATCCTTTCTGCATCTTTTCTTTACGTTTTGTCCGCGACAGTTCACCCCGGAAAAAGAAAGAATGGAGCAGCATCGCAGCTTCCCACTCCATTGTGACATGGTATGGTCTGGCTTTTGAAAATCTTTGTTTCAACCATATCAGACAGATCAAGGCGGCGCTGGGCATCAGCGGGGTCATCACCGACGAATCGCTGTGGTCCAAAAGAGGAACAGACGAGACGGAAGGAACCCAGATCGACCTTATTATTGAAAGAAACGATCACGTAATCAATATGTGCGAAATCAAATTCTACAGTGAAGAATTCACAGCTGACAGAGAATGTCATTTCTCTCTTGAACGCAGACAGCGGCTTCTTCGAGACATCGTTTCTCCAAAAACCTCCATATACAATACATTGATTACCACATTTGGGCTGAGACACGTGGAATACTTTGGTGATTTTATGAATGTTATAACCCTGGATGATTTGTTCAAAGCAATGTAGAATCCCTGC
>CAMNDE010000070.1:0-16506 GCA_946534895.1 uncultured Clostridia bacterium | reverse complement strand
GTTTTCTTCATCCGCATGAAACCATACCTCCCTGCAGCATTCCCCGTGTCCTGCTTAATTCGGCCCCCGTCCATCCCTGCTGCCTTCATCAGTATCTGCATTCTTGCAGCAGTCGCTTTCCATGTGTACGGCAATGCTGCTTCTTTCAGTTTATTTTCCGTTTTTCCATGATTCATGTCAACCAGACATGATAACGGCCCGCGTTTCTTTTTCCAGAACAGCATGCGCCTCCTTCCCGCCTGAAATCCTCCCGTGCCCTGGCCGAACTCTTTTTTTCCGGGAACATTCCGTTTCTCCATTCCGTCATATATAATGACGGAACAGAAACACGACCACACCAGGCCGCTATTTCCAGTCAATGCAGCGCCCTATTACGGGTGAAAGAAAAGGAGATCAATATGAAAAAAGCCACCATTCTTATGCTCGTCCTGCTCCTGACCCTTGTGTTCTCCACCGCTTCTGCGGATCCTTCCATCACGGTACGGGGTAACGGTGAAACCCAGGTCAGCGCGGACACAGCCGTCGTTTCCCTGGGAGTCAGTGCCCGGGACCGGGATGTGCTCATGGCACAGCAGAAAGTGAATGAAGCCATTGCGGCCATACGCAAGGCGCTGACGGATCAGGGGATCAGCGAAGAAGACATCAACACGGACTATATGAACATCTATGCCATGTATGACTACACGGACAGTCAGGAACAGATCTCGGCCTACAACGCCAGTTCCACCCTGGCCATCCGCGTGACGGATCTTGACAGCACCGGTGCCCTGATCGATGCCGCCTTCCAGGCCGGAGCCAACACGCTCAACGGCATTTCCTTCTCGGCCTCGGATACGGAGGAAGCCCGGGCCCAGGCGCTGAAAATGGCGGTCGCGGACGCCCGGGCAAAGGCAGAGATTCTCGCTGAGGCTTCCGGTCTCACCATCACCGGCATTGAGGAGATCATCGAAGGCGATGTGTCCAGCTTTGAAAACATGGTGGGCAATTTTTCCGCCAAGCGCGTGGAGGCCAGTGAGGACACTGCTGCGGGCACCGTGGTGCAGGCAGCCAGGCTGATCGTTTCCGCCACGGTCACCGTCATCTTTGAATGCGAATAACCGAAGAATCCTTCCGGAAGCGGAAAAAGCCGGCAGACGCCCATGATCAGCGTCTGCCGGCTTTTGATCTGTCTGTTTCACATCTGGAGCACGGAATACTTCCGGACACCCCTGCGGTTCAGGCTTCGCCCTTCTCCGCTTCATCCAGATAGGCGTTCAGAAACCGCCCGGCCAGGATTTCCGGCCGAATATTTCTCCGCGCTTCCTCAAAGGTGAACCACGCACAGGAGTCGATCTCATAGTTCGGGTTCAGTTCGCTTTCATCCTTTACGAACACGGTGAAATTGCACATCAGCGTATTGGACGGCTCGAAGAACTCCGTCCTGTTGAACCTCAGCCGGACCGCCGTCATGCCCGTCTCTTCCTTCAGTTCCCGCACAGCGGCGTGCTCCAGGGTTTCGGTGCGGTTGACGTAGCCCGCCACCAGGCGGTAAAAGTCTTTCCCATACTGCTTGATCAGCAGTACTTTCCTGTCGCACTCGCTTACGACAATCATGCTGACCGCAACATTGTACATGGGAAACCGGTACTCGCCGCACTTGGGGCAGAAGGGCACCATGCCTTCGTGCTCCAGTTCCCGGTCCACTAGCTGTGTACCGCATACAGGACAATAGCTCATTCCATCACCTCATGAAATCCTTTCCAGATTCTCCGTCCGGCCGGAAGATCCGCCCTCATGGTTCAACTGCCCGGAGCCGTTCCGCCGCTTCCCGGAAAAGCACCGGCGTCACCCGGGGATAGGTCAGGTCCTCCGGTAAACATTCAAAGGCCTGAACCTTCTGCATCTCATACTCCGGAAGCGCTTCCCGCTCCAGCACCCTGGCGGCAAACACCCGGCCATTGGATTCGCCTTCCGAATCGAAGGCGTAATAATCGCACACAGGCAGAAGTTCGGCACGGGTCACGCCGCTTTCCTCATACAGCTCGCGCCGGGCCGCCTCCTCCGGCGTCTCATTCGCCTCTATATGCCCGCCCTGGGTTTCCCAGGCCCTGTGTCCCCGGTGCCAGCTCAGGAGCATCCGGCCGTTCTCGAACGCGCACACCACCACAAACCGGAGCGGGCTCAGGGAGCCCAGGGGATGAATCCTGCACTGCAGTTCACGATGACCGGTCATGCCTTTCCCTGCCTTACAGTCATATTCCCCGGATGCACAGCGCCGGCTCCGGGTTCCCGTGCATTCTATCCCGATTTCCTGAAACCCGCAAGGCATGTCCGCGTCCCCGGCACTGACACAGATGCGTGTCATGCCGCGGAGAACTGTACCTGCTCCCGGACAGAAATACTGTACCTTTGTACAGTGGGAGTCTTCACAGGCATATGGTACAATATAGGACACACAGACAGAACAGATGCCTGTTCCCCGTAAGCACGGGCAGAATCAGGCCAGGACCCCGGAACATGAGGAGATAAGATCATGGCACAGCCGCCCATTATCCGAAGAACCGAAAAGATCCGTGAAGCCGCTTCCCTTCTGAAGGAGAGAAGAATCGTCTATATTTCCGCCTTCTTCTACAGCGGAAAGACCGTTTTGCTCAGTCAGCTCTGCGACGCCTGGGACGGGCCCATCCTGTGGTTCCGCCCCGAAGAGGAGGAATGGACATGTTTCCGCCAGCGCGCCGCGGAGGCGAAAGGCAGCCTCCTGGTCATCGACAGCATTGATCACCCCGCCCCGGAAATGGAGGGCAGGCTTGCCTCGCTCCTGGCACAGACCAAGGATACGCATTACATCATACTGGCCGGGCGCGCCCAGATGCCCGCGGAACTGCACAGCATGTGCGCCTCCGGCGTCATCGCCACGCTGGGCAGGGAATTCATGATGTTTGACGCGGAGGAGATTGTCCAGCTGTTTCTCGAATACGGGCTTGAGCTTCTTCCCTCGGATGTGCAGATGATTCTGTCCCGGCTGTGGGGCTGGGCGTTCGGCCTGCATATGCTGGCACGCCGGCTGCTTTCCCACGGCAGCACGTCCTTCAGCGCCGCCATAGAGGATACAAGGGAGGACATCAAGCGCATCCTGGTCACGGACGTGATCTCATCCTTTCCCGAAGCGGAGCGGCAGCTCATGTACAACCTGTCGCCCTTTGAGCACTTTTCCGCGGACATGGCGCGCATCGTGACCGGACGCACCGACGCGCCAAAGGTCATGGACGACATTTCACGCAGGTCCTATATGTTTCTGCGCCAGGGAAACAGCGAATACGTGTTTATCCCCATTGTCCGGCAGGCGCTTTTCTCGGAAATGCGCAATCTCTACACCCAGGACTACATCAACGGCCAGTTCCGGCGCGCCGCGCTGTACTATGAGCTGGCAGGCAAGGTACCCCAGGCCATCGCCTATTACCGGAAGCTCGGGGACGTGGAAAAGATCCGGGAACTTTTGATCCGGGATACGTTCAACCGGCCCGCGGACGGCGATTATGTGGACCTTCGGGACGGGTACGCCATGCTGGACCGGGAAACCATTCTCGCCTACCCGGAGCTGATCAAGGGCAAGTGTGAAATCGAATGCCTTCAGGGACATGCGGAGGAAAGCGACAGGTGGTACGAGGCGCTGGAGCAGTTCATACGCCGCACGCCCGCCCGGGACGCACGGCGCCAGACCGCACTGGAGGCCCGGGCATATCTGGACCTGTGCCTTTCCCACCGCGGAAGCGGCGGCACGCTGAAGCGGCTGCTGGCGGTGGCGAAATCGCCCGCCCTCATCCAGTCGCCGGCCTGGCGCAACGGATTCAATGTTTCGGGAAACAGTGTCAGCCTCCTGAACGGCGGCCTGGACTTCAGCCGCTGGGTGCCTCACGGCTGGCGCATCTACCGGCTGTTCCGCAGACCTATTGAGCTGGCGCTCGGGAAAAGCGGCGGCGGGGTGGCTGAGCTCGCCATTGCGGAACGGGACCTGGAGGCGCGCCTGGACGGTGACTACACCGAAGCCATGCTGAAGGTGCGGGAAGGCCTGCAGCGCACCGCGGACAATCCCGAGCTGCACTACGCGGGCATCGGCATCCAGAGCCGGATGGAGGCGGCCCAGGGCAATGTACAGACCGCGGTGTCCATGATGGATCATGCCATATCCTCGCTGACGGAGCAGTCGCCCAGGCGGCTTGCGCAGAACCTGGAGGTCTTCCGTCTGCACCTGCTCCTTCTCAGCGGGGACACGTCGGAAGCGCGGAGCTGGCTGGAGACGAAGGCGCCGGACGAGACCAGCGATTTCGTGATCATGGACCGCTACCGGTACATGCTGAAGCTGCGGCTGTATATCATCCTCGGGCAGCGGGAAAAGGTGCCGTTCCTGGCGGCGCTGCTGCGTCAGTACTTCGAGAGCTATGACCGGCCCTACATGCTGATCCAGCTGAACCTGCTGGAAGCCGTATGCCATTTCCGCAGCGGGAATGACCTGTGGCGCACAAGAATGCAGGAGGCGCTGAGCCTGGCCCGGCACTACGGTCTGGCGCGGGTCATCGCCGATGAGGGCATTGCCATCATTGATCTGCTCAATGAGATGCAGCTGCCGGAGGGAGCCTGGGAACAGGGAATCCTTTCCCTGACCCGGCGGCAGGCGGCGTTCTATCCCGCGTTTATGAAGCAGGCGGCCATCAGGCCGATGTTTACCGACCGTGAGTACCAGGTGTACTCCCTGATGACCGCCGGGTATAGAAACGCGAAGATCGCGTCCATCCTGGGCATCTCAGAGCGCACCGTCAAGTATTTCTGCGCCCTGATCTACAAAAAGCTGGGCGTGGAGACAAGAGCGGAAGCCCTGAACCGGGCCGCAGAACTGGGGGATATCAAATGAAGAAAATCATGATGCTGCTGATCATGGCCGCGCTGCTCCTGCCTGCATTCCCTGCACTGGCCGATGCGGATTTCACCCTGCTCGTCTACATGTGCGGCACGGATCTTCAGAGCGACGCCTGCTATGACATCTATGAAATGGGCCTGGCCGAAAACAGCGAGAACGTGAACATTGTGGTGCTGGCCGGCGGAGCCTCGGAATGGGACTTTGAGGACATTCCGGGCGATACGCGCAGCCTCATCACCATCCGGGACGGGTATTTTGAATCCATTACGGACTGGGGCTGGGCTTCCATGGGCAGCGAGGAAAGCCTGCTGGAGTTCCTGAGCTACGGCCTGACCGAGTTCCCCGCCGACAGAACGGCCGTGATTCTCTGGGACCACGGCGCCGGCTCCGAGGGCGGCATCTGCTTTGATGAGACCGCCGAGGACGATGACGGACTGACGCTTACGGAAATCAACAGCGTGCTGTATGACCTGCATGAACAGCTGGGCGGGTTCCATATCGATCTGTTCGGCTGCGATGCCTGCATGATGGCCACCTATGAAATGGCCGCCATGCTCTCCTACTATGACATTGACTGGTTCCTGGCCAGCGAGGAACTGGAGCCGGGCACCGGCTGGTATTACACGCCCTGGCTGCAGGCCCTGGACAGGTCCCCGGACATGTCCTTGGAAGCGCTGTGTGAGCTGATCGCGGACAGCTATATGCAGGGGGCGCTGGAGGAGGATCCGGACTCGCCGCTGACCATCAGCGCGGTGAACCTGAAAAAGATCGAGCCCCTGCGCAATGCCATGGAAAGCCTGGGCGTGTCCCTGCAGTCCGGGCTGGAAAGCGGACAGGCCGCGGAAATCCGGCGCGGGCGCAGCCGCATGTACACGTTCGGGTCCTATGTGGACGCCAGCTGGGACATGGTGGACCTGGGCGCCATGCTGGACGCCTATGCGCACCTGGACCCGCAGGGCGCGGCAGATGCGCGCACAGCACTTTCCTCCGCGGTGCTGCTCAGCCGGCAGACGGACAATCTGAGCCCGTGCTGCGGGCTTTCCGTATTAATCCCGCACGATACCAAGAGCGAGTTTGAAAGCTATGTGGACGGCATGGACCTGTCCTTCTACATGCCCGGCTGGATCGGATTCGTGAAGGCCTATGCCGGGCAGCTGTCCGGCGGGAGCTACACCTTTGCGCAGACCACGCCGGAAAACATCAGCGGATCGGGCTTTTTCACAGACATCACTTCCATTTTCGCAGATTCCTCCAGCCAGTGGACCTGGAACACGGACACGGAGACCTATGAGGAAAGCGAAGAGCCCGGGATCGCCATTTCCGCAGACGCCGGGGACTATGCCTTCTCCGCCGTGCTCTCCTCCGCGGACCTGCAGTACCTGGACTATGTGGAAGGCATGATGATGATGGACATCAGCGATGAGGAATCCTGGGGATACATCGACCTGGGCCTTGTGCAGAACAATGTGATCGACTGGAGCACCGGACGGATCTACAGCCTGTTTGACGGCACCTGGCCCATTCTGGACGGACAGCTGGTGCCGCTGTACGATCAGCTCAGCAATAATTACGGGCGCAGAAGCCTGATCCCCGTAAAGCTCAACGGCGAGTACACCTATCTGGTGGTGGAATTCACGGCGGGCAGCACGGAGGGACGCATTCTCGGCGCGAACGCGGGCTATGACGAGAACGGCCTGCCCATCCGCGGCACCACCCGGCTTAAGGAAGGCGACATCATTGTGCCGGTCTATACCTTCTACTACGGCACGGACGAGAATGAGGACGACCTGGAGGAAGGCGAATTTGACGGGGATGAAATTATCTGGCACAGCGGCCTTTCCGTCACCTATGAGGATGTGAGCGATGCGTCCGATCCGACGGATATGCTGTTCTGCTTTGTGCTCAATGACGTGTTCGGCGGGTATGACATGACGGAAGCCATCGCCTTTGAGATGTGAAAGCATGCTCATCCCGTGCACTTGACCCGCCACCTGTACCAAAGGACAGTAGACGGTTCAGATGTCACGGGATACAATATTGCAAGCTCCTGAATGAGCAATACAGAAACGAAAGAGGTTTGACCATGAAGAAGATTCTTTGCGTTGTGCTCATGATCTGCATGATGATGGGCGCTGCCCTGGCGGAAGAAACCCCCGCCCTGAACTGGGAAGACGTCGTGCCCGTGATCGAGGCCTCCGGCCTGTCCGGACAGTTCTACACCTTTGAGGACATTGCCGTGAAATTCTGGCTGCCCGAAGGCATGAACCCCGTGGAACTGTCGGAAGAAGACACGGAAAAAGGCCTGATCGCCTATTTCATGCCCGATGACGAGTCTGCTGCCGTGGCCATCAGCTATGTGAACGTGGACGGTGCCTCCCTGGAAGACTATGCCGCCTACCTGTCCGGCGAATCCGATGTGACCGAAGTGGAAGCGGGCACCGTGAACGGATTCCCCTGCGTTTCCTATAAAATGCCTGAAAAGGACAGCGTGAACATCGCCTTCACCACCGAGCTCGGATACATCCTGGAAGTCTCCTGCACCCCCGTCTCCGAGGAGAACGCTGAACTGGTATGGGGCGTTGTGGTTGCCTCCATCCAGGCCGCTGAATAATCCGCGCAGCATCTGATCAGAGTTCCCGGCACATGCCGGGACTCTTTTTTTGTGTCCAGCAGCATCGGGCACTGGCTTTTCCTGTCCGCCCATGATATGCTGTCATCAGAATACATGCTTGTACTTTTTCAGGAAACAGTGAATACAGACGGAAAGGAACCAGCCCTATGGAAAGAACCGTTCTTGTGACATCGCGGCACAGCGAGGACACGATCCGGCGTTTTCAGCATCTGCCCGGCTGCCGGGTGCTTTTCGCGGACCGGGCTGAGGACTTCAGCGAAGCGGATCTTCAGTGCGCGGAGATTCTGGTGGGCTCGCCGTCCCCGGCACTCGTGGAGCGCATGCCGAATCTGCGCTTTGTGCAGCTCTACAGCGCCGGCGCCGGCGGATACGGCTGGCTGCCTGAGCACATTGTCCTGGCCAATGCCTACGGCGCCTACGGTGACTCGATCGCTGAGCACATGCTCACGGTGACACTCATGGCCATGAAGCGGATGCCGGAATACGTGCACATGCAGGACCGCCGGGAATGGGCACTGCTCCGGGATATCCAGCGTCTGGAACATGCCCGGGTCCTGTCGGTGGGCATGGGTGCCATCGGGAGCGCATACCTGCGGAAAATGACCGCACTTGGTGCCGTTGGCTTTGGCGTCCGGCGCACTGTCCACGACTGCCCGGACTATGTGCAGGAGCTTGTGACGCCGGAGGACATGGACAGACTGCTCCCGTCCATGGACGTGGTGGCGCTGAGCCTGCCGGGCACCGCGGAGGTAGCGGGCATGTTTGACGAGCGCCGGCTGCGGCTCATGAAAAAGACCGCCATCCTCATCAATGTGGGCCGCGGGAATTCCATCGTCACCCGGGACCTGATCCGGGTTATGGAAAGCGGACATCTGCGGGCGGCCTGTCTGGACGTGATGGACCCCGAGCCGCTGCCGCCGGACCATCCCCTGTGGACCGCGCCACGGGTCTATATGACGCCTCACATTTCCGGCGGCTACCGTGCCGGCGTGAACTACAGGCGTGTCCTGGATGTGGTCCTGAAAAACCTTGAGCTTTGGCTTGGCGGAAACCCGCCGGTTCACGCGGTGGACCGCCGCCTGGGATACTGACCGGACGGGAGACAGGAAAACCGTCTTCCGCGCGGAATCCTTTCTTCATACGACATCGATGCAGGAGCGGTCTTTTCCGCGCCTCAGGAAAAGGAGGACATCCCATGACAGAGAAACGATCCCGGACCCTTCGCTGCGTTCTGCTCTTCCTCGCCGTCTGGCTTGCCATATGCCCCCTGAGTGCCCGGGCGGATGACGGGGAGCTCCTGGGCATGCTGCCCGGCACATGGACCTGCGAAGAAATCTCGGACGAAGAGCCCGCCGCCCTGGAGGCGGACCAGGCGCAGCTTACCCTGGAAAAGGACGGAACCATGAGCCTTTCCTTCACGCTTGCGGGAGAGAGCGTACGCGATCTCGCCGGAACCTGGGCCTTTGAGCTGGTAAGCGGGGGCATGGACAGGCTGACGCTGACTTTTCCGGCCCGGGAAGAATATGCCGGCGCGGAATGCGTCTATGACATTTACGCGGAGTCCTGGGTGGAAAGTGACACGCAGCACACGTACCTGATCCTGGAGGAAACCGGCGTGACCGGCGTTTCTCCGCTTCAGGACATGGGGATCATATCGCCGCTGGCCTTTCACATGGAACAGGGACCGAACATGCGCGTCGCGAACTGTAAAAGCTATGTTTCCCTGCGCGAAAAGCCGTCCAAGTCCGCAAAACGGCTTGCGAAAGTGCCGCTCGGCGCCAGCGTGCTCGCCTTCCCGGACCAGAGCAGAACAGACGGCTTCCTGCTGTGCGTCTACCAGGATACCTATGGCTACATTCTCTCGGAATACCTGGAGGCGATCAATTAATCCGTACTGACAAGGGGACAATATAAAGGGGACTGCGAAACCGCGATTTCACAGTCCCCTTTTCCATGCATTCCATCAGTGCTGGATATCGTAATACACAATGCGTCCGCCGAGCTCAAGGAAGCTCTTTTCAAACGTGTCATAGTCGATGACCACCGTGGTCCCGGCATTGGGATCCCGGTAGGTAATGGAGGTATCGTCATACCCGCAGACCACCACGGCATGCTCGCCGCCCGGCCAGTGCACCGTTTCGCCCCTCTCGTCCAGCCAGCTCCAGCGGTACATGATCTCGCGCATGGGCGCGGACACGTACCAGGCCAGCACCGGATTCCCGGTGTCGAGCACCGCTTTGATGTCGTCCACTGAAGCGCCGGTCTTTGTCAGGACACCGGGCAGGAACTGCTCCGCCACCTGGGCAATGGGCTCATTGAACACGCCGTAGGAGTACTCGCTGCGCGGATCGCCCACGAACTCGCGCTCCGGGTTCGCGCCGTGGCGCACGCCCTGATCGTCGTCATAGGGCTGAGCACCCATGGGCAGCAGGTCGTAGATCTTCTCCACGCTCACGTCCACGCCGTAATAGCTCAGGAGCATGTACAATGACACGCTCTCGCAGCCCGTGGGATAGTCCGGATACTGGCAGAACTCCATGACATCGAGCATGACACCGTTTTCCTCCGCATGCTCCTCCACGGTGCCGTCCGGCTTCACATCGCCGTTTTTCCACTGATGCCACTTGACCGGAACCACCTCGGAGGTGAATTCATAGATCTTGCGGCTGAACGCGTCCGCGGCCTCCTGCACAAACAGCGCGTTATAATATCCGGGCGCCGCTGCCAGGACCATCTCCGGCGTGATGCCCTCGGCCTTCCAGGCTTCCAGGGTATGATCGTACATCCATTTCGGGCTGTAGCCCTTTTCGCCGATCACAATGGTGCCGGGGGACGCGAAATGTGCCATGGCCGCCGCCTGATCATCGCCCAGGAGCAGGTCAATCTCCTCGGGCGTGAACGCCCGGCGGTGCACCATCTGTGACGCGTCGGAGAGCACTTCCCGCACCTTTTCGGGGTCCAGGTCATGGGTGTGGATATAGGAATAGATATTGGCATAGTCCATGAGCGTCAGCGCGTAGGCCGGCTTGCCGGAGACATAGTCATACTCCCAGGAATATCCGCCCTCGGCCATCTTCATCAGGCATTCGGGCAGGGAGGCCAGGCGCTCATTGCAGGGCTTTGCGAAGTACGGGGATGACGCGGACGCCGTGCCGAATGGAACGGGCATCTCCTCCGTGGCCGCTTCTGCCCGGCCATGCGCGGGCCGGAGCAGGAACCCGGCCAGGCACAGGAACAGGACCGCGATCAGAAGTTCTTTCAGAAAACCCATACTGCTTTCAGACATAGGACAATCTCTCCTTTCACATGCAGATGCCTGCCTGGCTGTGTATTTACAAACATTTTACGCGGCATCCGCCTCAGACTGCGTGCTCAGGTATGTCTGCAGTCTGAGCATCACGTTCTCCTGCAGGTTCCGGAAAAAGAACTGATAGTCATAGACATGATAAGCGCCTTCGGGCAGCCCGGGCACCACCGGCGGATAGTCCGCCTTGTCCACGTCCGTGACCTTGAGCGTGCCGCGCGGCATGTCCAGGTAGCAGCCGCAGAGCTGCGGGACCTCGCGCCTGATGTTTCCGCTGTAGTCCGTAAAGCACGCGCCGAGATTTTCCGCTTTGTCCGCCGGGGTGCTGTCCGTTTTCCAGTTCAGGGGATTGATGGAAAACGCCCGCCTGCCCGCCGGGTACACGAATGTGTCCGTCACATCCTCAGCCTCGCATTCAAAGCTGATCACCACGCCGATATCGTCGGGCCCGGAAGCCGGTACGATCTGCGGGCATCTCTCGGCCATTTCCCGGGGGCAGGGCCAGCCCAGGGCGTACACTGCCACCAGACGACTGAAGAGTTCCTCATCGCCGAAATATTTGTCCATCAGGCGGTAGCACATGTCCGCACTCTGGGAAAAGCCCGCCAGGATGATGGGCCTGCCCTGGTTCTCGTTTTCCAGGTAATACGCAAACGCGTCCGACACATCCCGGAAGGCTTCCTCGGTCCAATGGTCCCACTCCTCGGCGGGCAGGCTGGAAGCCTTCATGGTGGCCTGGCGGTAATATGGCGCAAACAATCGCGCACTGTCCTCATAGATGCCGCGCTCCATGTTCAGCGCGCCGAGAAAGGATGCGCGGTTTTCCTCATCCGTGATGGACATGAGATACTCGTCCTTCCTGTCCACGGTGGGACAGATCAGGAACAGGTCCGCGTCCTTCCCCTCCCCGATGCCGTAATATGCCCAGTTGTACGGGTCAGAGTAGTCGATCCCGCCTTCCGCGCAAGCACTGCCGAGCATCAGGAGCACAAGCGAAAGCAGGATCAGCGGCGCATGCACGGCCGGGCAACACCGGTGTTTTTTCTCTCCCTCATGGTTTCCATACCGGATGTCAGCAGCCCTTTCTCCCATTCCTGTGATCGTCCACGGAGCAGGCATTGGGCGTGCCGTACTCGATCAGTCCCGCGTCAGCCGGATCAATGGACACGCGGCCGTCCTCAAACACGAAGGCGGGCACACCCACGTCGCCGATCTCCTTGCAGTGGTCGAACACGGGGCTGGTATCCCGCAGACGCATGAACGCGCTCAGATAACGGATATGCTCCCCGATATTGATGTACTCAAACTCGTCCTCACGGCCCCGGACCTGCTCCTCCACATAGTCACAGTAGGGACAGGTGGGCATTCCATAGATTTTGATCATGATTTCGTCCTCCCGGTATTCAGATGTTTACATGCTGCGCACGCTTCCGCGCAGACCTGGCAGAGAGATTCTACTATATTTTCCCCTTCCCGGCAATTGCCGCATTTCCCTGCCGCAGTACCCTCTCACAGGGCAGGTCCGGACACTTCACTGAAAAAGATTTCCGGAGCGCAGGGGGGCGGAAACCAAAGAATTCACTGTTTCAACAAACAAATTCATATAGTATCTGGCAAAAAAGTCATAGATAATACACATGGATTCTGAAACTGCACTGCGTGACCGACAGAGGAGATGCTGTTCCATGATGCAGTCTCTTGACAAAAAAGAACAACGGCGGCGCACCTGGCGCCGGGTCCGTGAATACCGCTGGCAGTACCTCATGTTCCTGCCCGCTGCCGTACTCCTGATCCTCTTCAGCTACATGCCCATGGTGGGACTCATCGGGGCGTTCAAGGACTACAGGATCGGGTTCACCCTCCAGAACAGTCCCTGGTGCGGCTGGGAGAATTTCCAGTTCTTCCAGGACGCGCATTTCTGGAAAGTGGTGCGCAACACGCTGAGCATTACAATAGGCCGCATGGTATTCGGGTTTCCCGCACCGATTCTGCTCGCGCTTCTTCTCAATGAGCTGGTCTATCCCCGGTTCAAGCGGGTGGTCCAGTCCGTGAGCTACATGCCCCACTTCGTGTCCTGGATTGTGGTGGCCTATCTGCTGGAATCCCTGCTGGCGCCTACGGGCCTGTTCAATCAGGTAAACCGGCTCATGGGACGGGCACCGGTCTTCTATATGGGACGCTCAGACCTGTTCAGCGGCATTGTGATTATCAGCGGTATCTGGAAGGACATCGGCTGGAACACCATTGTCTATCTGGCCGCGCTGTCCGGCGTGGATCCGCAGCTCTATGAAGCCGCCCGGGTGGAAGGCGCGAGCAAATGGCAGCAGACCCGGTTCATCACCCTGCCCTGCATCATGCCCACCATTGTGCTGCTCCTGACCCTGGCCATGCCCGGACTCATCCAGGCCGGCACGGACCAAATCTATCCGCTGATGAACACCGCCAACATGGGCGTGGCGGAGGTCATTGACATTTATGTACTGCGCAACGGCCTGCAGCAGGGGTACTACGGCATGTCCACCGCCCTGGGCCTGGTGAGCTCCACCCTGTCACTGCTCCTGGTCCTTGGCACCAACAGGATTGCGCATATGCTCAACGGCGAAGGCCTCTGGTGAGGAGGGATCGGCATGAAACATTCGGGACACACAAACGCCATCCGGATCAGTACCGGTGAAAAGATCTTCAATGCCTGCAATACGGTTTTCATGTTCCTGCTCTGTCTTGTCATGCTCTATCCCGTCTACTACGTGCTGATCCTGTCCCTGAACGAGGGCACGGACTCCATGAAGGGCGGCATCTGGTTCTGGCCCCGCGCCTTCACGCTGTTCAATTACCAGTACGTTCTGTCCAACGGGCTTCTGCAGAACTCCTACCTGATCACCGTGGGACGCACGGTACTCGGCACGCTGCTCGGGCTGGCCGTGAACGCGCTGGCCGCGTACACGCTTTCTGAGCGCGCCCTGCCGTTCAAGCGCGTGCTCATGACCTTTGTCCTGATCCCCATGCTCTTTTCCGGCGGACAGATCCCCTACTTCCTGCAGCTGCGGAACCTGGGCCTGTACAACACCTTCTGGGTGTTCGTGATCCCGTCCCTGGTGAGCGTGTGGAACATCTTCGTCATGAAGCGCTTTTTCCAGGACATTCCGGACAGCCTGCGGGAAAGCGCGCGCATTGACGGTGCCACACATATGCAGGTGCTGGTGCGCATCATCCTGCCCCTGTCCCTGCCCATGCTGGCGTCCCTGGGCCTGTTCACCGCGGTCTGGCACTGGAATGACTGGTTCTCCGGCGCGTTCTATGTGCAGACCAATGACCTCATGCCGGTGCAGACCTACCTGCAGAAGCTGCTGACCGCCAACAACATTTCCATGGTCAAGAGCAACAATGTGCTCAACGCGGAAGCCGCCTTCCGCGAAAGCCAGACAGCCCGGCTCACCGCGACCTCGGTGAAGATGGCAGCCGTCATGGTGGGCACCCTGCCCATACTCTGCGTGTACCCCTTCCTGCAGAAGTACTTTGTCAAGGGCATGCTCACAGGCTCCGTGAAGGGCTGATCCACCCCTGGATTCCCAACGGATGCGGATCCGTTTGGAACATAGACGAAAAGGAGGATGTTCTTATGAAAAAACGGTTACTGGCCCTGCTGCTCTCCGCCGCCATGCTGCTTTCCCTGACCGGGGCAGTGGCGGAAAATGCAGACATGCCCACCATCACCATGTGGGCCGGCATGTCTTCCAACTGTCCCGAAGAAACCCTGCACCAGGGCACGATCCGGGATCTGCTGGGCATTAACTATACCGTGGAATGGACCCAGGGCGATTTCCTGACCACCCTGAACATGAAGATCAATGCCGGTGAGCTGCCGGACATCTGCGTGTTCTGGAATGACACTGTGGCCGCCAACGCCCTGATCAATTCCGGGCTTGTGCAGCCCGTGGACGCATTTGTGTCGGATCCGGAGAAGTATCCGAACCTGGCCGCCATCCCCGCCGAGACCCTGGACTACATCCGTGCCAGCTCCCCCGACGGCAAGCTCTGGTATCTGCCCGGCAACTATGCCATTGAAGTGGACAATCCCTGGCCCGGCTGGACCGTGGATGCCTGGTGGGTGCGCAAAGACCTGCTGGCTGAGGCCGGCATGACCCTGGATGAACTGGGCACGCTGGAAGGCTTTGAAAAGTTTGCGCGCGCCTGCTTCGGCAAGGTCACTGCGGACGGACTGCTGGTGCAGCCCATCAGCTATTCCTCCGAGGTCGGCTACAACATCATTCTCAACGCGTTCGGCATTGACACCGGCGCCGGCAAGAGCGGCATGCCCGCCGTCAGCCTGGTGGATAATGAGGTGGTCTTCCTCTATGACCATCCCAATCTCAAGAGCGCCTTTGCCTGGATGAACAAAATGTACCGTGAGGGACTCATGGACATGGAAGTCACCACCCAGAAGAACGAGCGGCTCACCGAAAAGATGAACTCGGGCGAGATCGCCATCTATCCCGGTAACGCCTGGGCACCCGGCCTGAACAATGCCTGGTACGCCATGCAGACCGAGGAAGACAATATTGCCGCGGCCAATCTGGAGCCCGTGAAGGTGCCCCTGGCCGAGGGCGTCACCGCCGCCGGCAAGATCAGCTATGTGAACCCCTACAACAATGCCATGGTCTTCATCAGCAAGGACTGCAAGAACCTCGACGCCGTTCTCACCTATCTGGACTGGTGCAACCGTCAGGATCCCATCACCCAGCAGGAAGTCAATGAAGGCCCCGAAGGCGTGTACTGGTACTGGGTGGATGAGCCCTACGGCGAGTGGGACTTCGTGCCGGAATACAAGGCCAAGCGCGACAGCGGCGATCAGGCCCTGGTGGATTCCTGCACCACGCAGATGTATTACCTGAGCAACTACAGCCGCGAATGGTATCCCTGGTGGACCCAGCGGGTCACCAGCCAGAACCCGTTTGCTGCCAGGCTCAATGAGTGCTGCCAGCTGATCTCCTCCTCCTTCGGCACCACCCGCGCCATGCACGTCTATGACGCCGTGCCCATGCTGGCCGGCGGCAAGCTGGAACGCTATCTGCCTTCCCTGCAGGCCGTGGCCGATGAATACGGCGCCCGCCTGATCATGGCCGGCTCCGACGGCGACTTTGACAGTACCTGGACCGAGTTCCAGAGCCAGCTGGAGTCCCGCGGACACTGGAGTGAAGTCAAGCAGGAGTGGCAGGAGCAGTATCAGGCCTATATCGCCACCAACGGCGAATGGTAATCCTCCCCTGCTTATGATCCGGAGGCATGGAGCGCATCTCCATGCCTCCTTTGGCCGCTCTGCATTGTTCGCAGTGCAAGGACGGGATATAATGGACGCAAAGGAGTGATGACGAATGCATGCGCGAAGCCGCGGAAGACGCTTTCCCCTGAGCCTGATCGTGACGGCCTCTGCCCTGATGATCTTTGTCATCGGCACCCTGCTCCTGAACGTCTATATCGATTCCAGGCGGCGCAGCACCTATGACCGGACCTATGAGTCCCTGGCCATGGACGCGGTCAGCCGCACCGTATCCCAGCTCAGTTTCCGGATCAGCCTGTATGAAACGCAGATGACGGGCATTGCCTTTACCGAGGAGCTTTACACGTAAAAATCCAGAATTCTGGTACTAATAGACTTATGTAGTCGGGATACCGTTG
>CAMNDE010000069.1:0-17376 GCA_946534895.1 uncultured Clostridia bacterium | reverse complement strand
GGGATGGAATATGCCATCCGGAATACTTCGCTGCGGAAAATCAGAAAAGGTCCAGGGCTTTACGCTGGGCAGCCATGGCTTCCCGGACGGCATTTTCGCTTTCCTGCATCCGCCGGGCAGCTGTGTCCTGCATTTCCGCGCGTCTTCTCAGAAAGTCTTCCCGCTGCTCCTTTTCACGGTTTACTATGTTCAGCCATCTTTCTCCAACCGGGTCCCGCATGCCGCCGGTGGCGTTTGCCATTGCTTTCAGTTCCAGTTCTTTATTATCCGACATATTTGTATCCTCCGGATCATGATTTTTTCTTTGGGGCGGCTTTCATGTGCCGCACAGTATTTGATACGCTCCGGAAAAGCATATGGCAGCCGGATGATGAAAATCCGGGTATCCGGTTTGCGTGGGATAAAATATATATGAAGGAACGGTCAGATTTCCCCGAAGCACCGAAAAAGAAATAATTTTTTCATGACGGATATTTCAAGGTTCGTTTAAGAAAGCCTTGATAAGATGACAGCGTCGGGAGGGAACCGTGCACACTCCCTGCCCGGCAGAAAGAATCCGGAAAATGAGGAGGAAACAGTCATGAAAAAGATCTTTGCTTTGATTCTCGCCGCTGCCATGCTGGTGATGTCGGTATCGGCGCTTGCTGAAGGAAATGAAAATCAGAATACTGGGACAGAACAGACACAGACCGTGGAGGGAACACAGCAGGGTGCTCCCATGGGTCAGCCTCCGATGGGGGCCATGAATGGACAGATGGGCGGACGGCCTCCCATGGGTGGAATGAATGGACAGATGGATGGCAATAGGCAGGGGATGAGGGGACAGCCTCCCATGGGTGAAAAACCGGAAAATGCTCCGGAAAAGCCCACCGGTGAAAAGCCTGCGGATGCTCCTGAAGAACCTGAAGATCTGTCGGAAAGCGCTGCGGAAAACCAGAATGCCCGGAATGGAAACCGGCCTGCACAGGGCAGGGGATTCGGCGGCAGGCGCGGCCAGGGAAGTCAGGATATGAAAGCCCCTGTGATGATCGACTTTGATGCCATGGTGACCAATGGAGTCATTTCCCAGGAAACCTGCGATAAGATCAAGGCGTTCATGGAAGAGCATAAACCTGAAGACCTGCCGGAAATGCATGGCAAAAAGCCTGAAAATCTGCCGGAAATGAATGGCGGGCGGTCCGGGGACATGCCTGAAATGAACGGGCAGAAACCTGCTGAAGGCGGTTTGCTTGCTGAACTGCTGGAGAACAATGTGATTACCCAGGAAGAATACGATGCGCTGACAGCTGCCCTGTAATGGACAGAGAAAGGGCATGAACAGAAGATGACAAAGACACCCGGCATGGAATGATCCGCCGGGTATCTTTTGTGTCGGAATATCGTGATTCTGTTTTTCGGTGAGCGTGCCAGATGGCGAACCGGACAAGCCTGTGTCAGCCTGAGGGGCTGCCGGACAGGAAGCCCCTCATTTGTCATTTTTCTTCCCCGGCCATCTGGTCTCTGAGCAGGTCCCGGGTCTCCATCAGGGCAAACCCCAGCAGGTTTTCCCCCTGCCACTGCGCGGGATCCTGAATTCTCGGATCCTGGATGCCAAGCCTGACACCCCAGATGCCGTCATAGGGACTGCCTTCCACAAGTACGCTGTCACCGGTACCGTCCAGAAAGCGGAACAGCTCGGGATTCTGGGAGAATTTTGCCAGATTGCCGCGCAGAACGATCCGGTATTTTTCCTGATCCCATCTGGCGGCGTCAAAATTCCGCACTTCGCGTCCCAGTGCCTTATAGTCTGCGGGACTGTCCGAAGCCATGATCCGGGCAAGCGTTTCCTGGTCGTTCATCAGCGCGGCCTTCTGTGCCATCATGTACTGTTCGGCGGTATGATACCGGACTCCATCGACTTCAAAGCTGCAGTCGTACCACTGGCTGAAACAGGCCTTTGTGATTTTCTTCGGGTTCGGCGTATGTCCCCAGAAGGCGATGACGGGCGTCCGTTCATCTTTGGAGAAGCGTTCCATGATCTGTTCTCTGGTGTATTTCATAACCGGGTTTCCTCCGTTCGTATGTCCATCAGGATCCGGCCGAGGCGGTTTTCGCCCTGCCAGGTCGTGAGATTCATGCCCCAGATGCTGTCTTTTCTGCCGCCGTTGATCAGCCGGCGGGGCCGGGTGGATATGAGCAGCTCCATGAGATCCGGGTGCTGATGGAATTTCGCCCGGACAATGTCCTCCATGATCCGGATGCTCTCTGCTTCCCAGCCGGGGTATCCGGGGAAAGAACAGTATTTCTGCTTTGCCTTTGCGGGGTTCATCCCGGAGATGACCTTTTTTCTGTCGGGATCATTAAAGCGGGAGGCCAGGAACGCGGAATCGGCGCAGGGATAGGATATGCCTTCATACAGGACATGGGCGGGAAAACTGCCGGAGAGAAATGCAAAGTCGCCGCTGAACTGCAGGATTTCCTCCGGAAAATCCTCCTGTTTCAGGGCCTCAAGCACGGCTGCTGCGCCGGGATGAAGCATGCCGGCTGCGTTTTCCAGGTCAAAGAGATGCCGGCGGACGGCTGTGGAACTGACCTGTTCCATGCCGGGCGGTGCATCCATCAGCACAAAGGCGGGAAGATGGGCCGCAAGGTGTTCGTGCCCGGCGATCTCCTTTGCCAGATCCGCGCTGTTTCTCGCATAGAGAACGCACCGGAAGCGGTCAAAGAAACCGCCTTTTGCGGCGAAGTGGTCCAGGAGATCCAGCTTGTCCGCGCCGGATGCATAATAGAGAACAGAATCCGGATAGGCTTCCTGGATCAGCTGCATGATGCCGGTGTCATCGGAAAACGGGCTGTGCATGTTCAGGGTGCAGACGCGCAGGCGCGGGTCTTCCGCGGCCATGGCTTCAAGGGCGCGGACGCGTATTTCGTCCGGCAGACACAGATGACTCTGTCCCGCGCGGATCATTTTGCGTTTCAGATAGGGAAAACTGACCGGCACAAACAGGCCGAGGTCTGCACGGACCTTTTCCAGCGCGGTCTGCATGACCGCAAGGTGCGCCAGCGTCGGGGGATTGAAGGATCCGCCCATTACGACAATATGCGTGTCATGTCCCTCCTTTCAGGGCGCGGCATGTCCTGCCCGGCCGGCAGGAATCAGGTGCAGATCCATTCCACGGTCTGCGCCTCTTCGGGCATGGGCGGAACGGTTCTGGCAAGCATGCTGCTCACGGCGGATTCCGGCACGGCTTCAGGCCTTCCGGCGTTCCGGGCCAGACGTGTCTGCACATCGGTTTCCAGGTATACAAGACGTACCCGGGCACCGTAGTTTTCAAACAGCCGGATCAGCTTTTCCCGGGTTTCCCGGGTGGTATCGGTGGCGTTCCAGACAAAGGGCTGCTTCCGGCGGAGCAGGCTTCGTGCCCGCTCCTTCGCCGTCTGAATGACCAGGCCCTGGTTGTCTGTCGGCTTTATGCCCAGTTCCCTGCGGATATGGTCGAGGGAGATCATGGGCGTGTCAGGCAGCGTGTTTCGGATCCATGTGTCTTTCCCGGTTCCCGGAAGCCCGCAGACCATGACAGTTTCTCCCCAGGTGTCATCATACAGCGGCTGATCCGGCGCCACGTTCCGGCCGGAGAGACAGGCGTGCGCCGTAAAGGCATCCGGGAATGGATAAGGCGCGTGCAGGCAGGAGGATTCCTCGGCCAGCATCCGGCTCAGCTCCGTCTGCGTAAAGCAGTCCGCGCTGTCCGCGGCGATGCGGCCGAGCAGATCCGCCCGGGAGAGCAGGCACAGAAGATGCCAGGAAAAATCCCTGGCCAGGGCCCCGGCGGCGGCCAGGACACGCACCCGTTTTTCCGGATCCCGCTGCTCCATCAGGCGTACCGGAAGCATGTGCCAGCGTATCAGCGTGCATACGGTTTCCCGGAAGGAAAGCGCGTCCATGTTTCCGCACATGCCCCAGTCCTGCCAGAGCAGGGTCCGGGCCATGTGACTGCCTGTGGAAGCGTGGTGCGGGGACGTCCATGCTCCGTCTTCCAGACGCGTGGTTTCGGTCTTGCCGATGTCGTGCAGAAGCGCTGCCAGAAAGAGGGCCTGCTGCTGCCGGACGGGAAGCAGAGGGAATTCCGGAAGCGCGATCAGCTCCCGGCAGACCATCTGTGTGTGCAGATACACGTCGCCCTCCCCGTGATACACCGGGTTCTGCGGGGTGGATTTCATGCGCTGAAAGCTATTTCCGGCAAACAGACGGTCAATCCGTTCCCAGGGTATTTCCCGGGAAGGGAAGGCGGGCATGCACTGCGCAAGCTGTTCGTTCCATGTCATGCTCTCGTCCTCCTTTCCCCGGGGAAATCATGTGAGCAGGGTTTCGACGGGCACCGAGAGCCCGTTGGGGATAATGGGCTTGTCAATCCAGTGGGTTTCCGAAAAGTCCACGCACTGCAGGAAGGCCGCCCGGACGTATTTCATCCGGTCCACGACCTGTCCGTTTTCCTCCACCTTGATGTACAGGCCCTCCATGTTTCCGGAAAGATCGGTTTCGCTGCAGGCTTTTTCCGCGTCCAGACCGAGGGCAGAGGCGGTGTCATACAGATGCCGGCGCTGGTCTCCGGTGATGTAGCGGGAAGGCCCCAGCAGCCGGAGCAGTTCCTCCAGGGTCTGCCAGGTGCCGCTCCCGAGCACGGGCACGGAAGTGACGGGCAGATCCCTGAGCATTGCCTGCCGCGTGGGTGTGTCCAGGAATATGCCTGTTTCCCGGTCGAGTATGTCAAACTCCAGAAAATAGTGGGGAAGCGCGTCATAGTAGACGGTATGCTTGGCATAGACCCACTCGCCGTACATGATGTACCGCCTGCCGAGCAGGGAGTAGAAGGCGTCCCGGTGCGCATTGGCCCATTGCTTCATGAGGTTGTAATGGCGCTCCCGGTAGCCGCCGGTGAGATAATGCCCGCGGCTCTGGAGAAGAAGCTGGCCGTCCGCGCCGAAGGATACGGCGGAATTGGCGCCGTCGCATTTTTCTTCCACCACCAGATGCTTTCCGCGGATCATGTCAAAAGGGATCTGGCTCAGATCCTCATCCCCGGGCTGAAGCCGGGAGCCCTGGATATGCGGGGTACGCGGATATTTGCGGATTTTGTACGGATCCATGCAGATCCCTCCTTTCCGGTTCTGTGTCAGGACGGTCATGAAATGGCGGCCACCATGAACAGGTGACCTTCCACGCCGTCAAAGTGCAGCCGTGTACAGCCTGCGTCCGAGAACATCCGGGTCAGCCGGTCTTTCGTCAGCAGGTGAATATGTTCCGGATTGCTGTCCGGCTTGGACGGCACTGTCACCACCACATATCTGCGGGCCATATGCACGGCTGACGCAATGGCCTTTTCCACCTCCGGAATGTGCTCCAGCACTTCCAGCATGGTGATGACATCAAAGCTGTTATCCGCAAAGGGCTGCCTGCAGATATCTTCCTGCAGGGCACGCAGCCGGGGAAAGCCGCCCTGCGCCAGCTCACTTAGAAAGGTGACGCGCTTTTCCAGAAGGTCCAGGCCTGTCACCTGCACCCATGGGAATTCCTTCATGAACGGAATCAGGAACACGCCGCGCCCGCTGCCGACATCCAGCATGGTTTCAAAGGCGATGGAGTGCAGGAAGCCAAGGGTCCTGCGGGTCCGGGCCAGTGTCTGCGTGCCGGTTTTGAACGGGTAAAGCTTCAGTCCGGCGTCCTGCCCGGCAAGGGTGATCTGTTCAAGCTCCGCGTCGGAACAGTCCGGTGCCTGCTTGGACAGAAGCGCCTCCGGGAGCTGCGGGATGCCGGTCCGCCTTGCATGGCCGAGAACCCAGGCCGCGGCGGCAAAGAGATCATAGCGTTCCTGAAGGTCCGTCATACTGCCTGCTCCTTTCAGTTCCGTTCCTGCCCGCTGCCGGCGAGTTCTTCCCGGACCTTCATCAGGATGCGGCCGAGATGGTTTTCACCCTGCCCGGTGCGCAGATCCACGCCCCAGCAGGTATCGCCCCAGGTATTGCCTTCCACCAGGATCTTCTCTCCGGTGGCCATGAGACGCGCGGCCAGTTCCGGATTCTGGGTGAACTTGGCCCGCACAATCTCTTCCATGATGCCGACCTTGACCTGTTCCCAGTCGGGACGCAGAGGCACCCGGCGTCCGACGCCCTTGCTCTTTCCGGGGCCGTATTCCACAAAGGCTTTCTTTTCCTCTTCCGTCATGCATTTCTGCGCCTGGAAGGCCGCTTCGCTGCTGCCGAAGACCAGTCCGCCGTATTCGACCGGGGACTCGAAGAAGTTGCTCAGGAAACGGTACTGCTCCTCATGGAAGTCCGTGATGCTGCACCACGGAAGCCTTCCGTTTCTTCGCAGCAGTTCCCAGACTTCCGGGGTCACCAGATTTTCGGCGCTTTCATCATGCTCATGCAGCTTTTCCCGGAAAGCGCTGGAGCTGACTGTGGTGATTTCATCCGGTACGTCCAGGACCGTGAACCGGTCCCAGTGTTCGGTCAGGTACGGCCGGATTTCCTGGATCTTTTCCAGGTCATCGTCGGCGCGGCGTGCGACCAGGATACGGAAATCCCGGAGCAGTTCATCAATGCGGTGCCAGCGCGGAAGCGCGTAGAGCTTGTCGCTTCCGGTGACGAAATAGAGCTGGACGTCCGGCAGATCCTTCTTGAGTTCCGTAAGCATTTCAAACTCAAAGGAGCACTCCGGATTCAGAAGCCGCAGACGGCTGACGCAGACGCGGCTGTCATGGATGGCAAAGCTGTCCAGCATATCAAGGCGGAGCGATGCGCTCAGGGTGTCCTGCGGGCATTTCATGCGTTTCATCTTTTTTTCCAGCGCGGCCTGGGATGTGGGCACAAAGATGCCCTGGCATGCCTGCACTCTGTCCATGGCGGAGCGCATGAGCTCAAGATGCGCGCGGGTCGGCGGATTGAAGCTTCCGCCCATGACTACGGCTGTGTTCATAATGGTGTTCACTTCCTTGTTCCCTGGGGGGAAATTTGGAGGCTTTACGCCTTCACAGCAGATGGGACGCGGCATGAGGGGAAAAGTTCCGCAGGAAAGCGCAGAATTTTTACAGCGCTGCGGAACCGGTGAGATACATTTCCGCCTCCCGGACGGTGCGGGACAGGTATTCCACGGCTTTTTCGGGAAACATGCCCACGGCGGACTCGCTGGTGATCATGACAGAGGAAGCGCCGTCGAGCACGGCATTGAAGATATCGGAAACCTCTGCCCGGGTGGGTATCGGAGCGCTTTCCATGGACTTGAGCATCTGGGTGACCACCATAAAGGGCACATTTGCTTTCCGGCAGCGCCGGCTGATGTCCTTCTGCAGCCGCGGAAGCTCCCAGAGCGGCACGCAGTTGCCCAGATCGCCCCGGGCGATGACCACGGTGTCCGCTTCCGGCATGATCTCCTCCAGGTGCGCATACCCTGTCAGCGTTTCAATCTTGGCGAAAAGGCGCAGAGAAAGATTCCGCTCACGCATGGCGGCCTTTACCTGCCTGAGGTCATCTGCGCAGCGCACAAAGGGCTGCATGACGGAGGTGATGCCGTATGCCCGGGCAAGGTCCAGGCTTTCCAGGTCGCTTTGGGTGAGCAGCGGGCCGTAGATTTCCCTGTCCTGGATTTTCACTGACTGATGCGCGGACAGAAGGCCGCCGGCAAGGACGGTGCCTGTGCGCATGCCCGGGGCGTCAGCGCAGGGCGCGCCGGCGGCAATGCGGATCTGTCCGTCCCGGATCATGAGCACATCATGTTCCCGCAGATGCTCCATGATGGTTTCCGGAATACAAAGGGCCGGCAGGCCTGTGGGGGTCTGCCGGCTTGAGAGAAGTACGTGCTGTCCGCTTTCCAGCGTAAGCGGCGCACGCATGGGGCCCAGCCGCTGGCATGGGCCCTGGAGATCGATCAGGATTTCGGGCCGGACGCCGGTCATGGCGCAGGCCTCTCGGTACTCGTTCAGGAGCGCGGCGCTCTCCCGGAGCGTGGCATGACTGAGATTCAGCCGGACACCGGTCATACCCAGTCGGATCATGGAAGCGAGGATGGTGCGTGTCTGGCACGCAGGTCCCAGGGTGGCAAAAATCTCCGTCATGCGTTTCCTCCGATGATTCATGCCTTGCGTCCCATCAGGCGCGCAAAGCGGTTTTTCCATTTCTTCCGGGCTTCCAGGCGCTCGCCCAGGTCTCTGGCACCCACGCCGTAGACAAGGTAGAGGATGAGCCCGGACACCAGCATGATGAACACGGTGGACGCGCAGCGGCGGCCGCTGGCGTTCATGTTCATGCCGTCACGGCCTTCCTCGTTGCACATGCTCTGGATGACCATGGCATAGGTGGTGCCTTCGGACTTCTGGAAGGTGGCACCCATGTCATACTCGGTGAACAGGGCATTGAAGTTCAGGGCGAACACGGCCAGCACGCTGGGCAGCACAATGGGCAGCTTGACGCGCAGGAAGGTGACCAGCTGGGACGCGCCAAGGTTCCGGGCGGCGTCCTCCAGCTCATCGTCAATGGCATAGAAGGCCGCCTTCACCATGCGCAGGGCAAACGGTAGCTTGACCACCGTGTAGGCGATGATGATCAGGATCCGCACGTTTTCACGGAAGTACAGGTTCTGATTGAAGACATACCAGACATCGCCGTTGAAGAAGATGCGGTAGGAATAGCAGATCAGGATGGTGGGCAGGAGCCAGGGGAAGAGCAGGCAGGCTTCCACCACAACGGCGCGCTTCTTGTTCCTGTTCTTGAAGATATAGTTCACGGCGATGACCACAATCACGCAGGCCAGGGCCGCGGCCACGGCGGAGAGAATGAAGCTCAGGCGGATGCCGCCCACGGTCTTCTCATTGGCGAACACGCCGGAAATGGCATCCCTGCGGATGGATACCTTGCCGCTGGAGCGGGTGAAGGGGTAATCCTGGGTGCCGAAATAGTTGCCGAGCGTCCAGTCCGTGAAGTTCAGGGCCTTGGCGCGCACGGCCGGCCAGTTCTGGAAGGAGAAGATGACGATCATGACCACGGGGGTCATATAGATCAGGAAAAGCACATAGGCATAAATGTGCGCCAGAATATTGGCCGCCGGATTCTGGATCTTCTGCTTCACCAGCTTGGCCTTGGTCTTGGATACGGACAGGTAATGTCCCCTGCGCTCGTAGCGGTTGAGAATGCTCAGGAGAAGAATGGTGAACATGGCCAGGATCACGGACAGAAGTGCGGCACGGGCCTGGGGGAAGGCCTCGTCTGCCGCGGTGGACCCGGCCAGACGCACGATCTCCGGGTTGATGGAGTTGTAGCCCAGAAGCGTAGGCGCGGACATGGCGCACAGACCGGTGATGAAGGTCATGACCGTCAGCGAGAACAGCGTGGGCAAAAGGGTGGGCATGACCACCTTCATCAGCACCTTGAAGGGCTTGGCGCCCATGTTCCGGGCGGCTTCCACGGTATTGTAGTCAATGCCGCGGATGGCGTTGCGCAGGAAAAGGGCATGGTTGCTGGTACAGGCGAACGTCATGGTGAAGAGCACGGCGGAAAAGCCCGAGAACCACTGGCGGTTCATGCCTGGGAAAAGCCCGCAGAGCCAGGTGGTGAGCATGCCGTTGGAGTCATAGAGGAACTGGTAGCCGGTGACCAGGGCCACGCCGGAATAGATCAGGGTGGTCATGTATCCCAGGCGCAGGATTTTGGCACCGCGGATATCAAAGTACTCCGTGAGCAGCACAATGCTGATGCCCACGATATTGACGGTGACCACCAGGCAGACAGCCAGTTTCAGGGAGTTCCAGACAAAGGACGGCATGGAGCCGGCGAAGAAGAACCGGATCACGGCAAGGGGATCCGTCTTTCCGGCGGCATCCTTGGTGGTGAAGATGGAGGTCAGGGTGTTCAGACACGGAAGCACCATGAACCCGAGAAAGAGATAGACAAACAGGACGGTTCCGAAGATTTTCCATACCTTGCCCAGATCCAGTCCCGTATGCCGTTTCAGAGTGTTCTGCATAAGCATCCTCCTTTGTTATCCGGGATAGGACATGATGTCATTGGGATGAATGCCCACGGTGACCTGTTCGCCGGGATTGTAGATATTGATGCCGTCGTTCTTTTCAATCACCTTCAGGGTCTGACTGCCCACACGGATGTAGTACTTGATGTACAGTCCGTAGTATTCCTGCCGCTCAATGACGCCCGGGAGATTCAGGGCGCCGTCGTCTTCGGGATGGTTGACGCGCAGGCGCTCGAGACGGATGAAGTGGTGATCGCTTTCCTTAAGCTTCAGGCTCTTCACGATGTCCTGGCTCAGGGGATTGATGTCCCCGATGAAGTTGGCCACGAACTCGGTCTGGGAATGATTGTAGATTTCATTGGGCGTGCCGGTCTGCTCAATGTATCCCCGGTTGAATACGGCAATGCGGTCGGAAAGGGTCAGGGCCTCTTCCTGGTCATGGGTGACATAGATGGTGGTGATGCCGAATTCGCGCTGCATTTTCTTGAGCTCATTGCGCAGCTGCACCCTGAGCTTGGCGTCCAGGTTCGAGAGCGGCTCATCCATGCAGATGATGGCCGGGCTGTTGACCAGGGCACGGGCGATGGCCACGCGCTGCTGCTGGCCGCCGGACAGATGGGAAATGGCCTTGCTCAGATGCTCCGGGGAAAGGTCCACCTTTTTGGCGATGGAGAGCACCTTTTCCTGGATTTCCGCTTTCTTCATTTTCTGGATCTTCAGGCCGAAGGCGATATTGTCATAGACGGTCATGGTCGGGAAAAGCGCGTAGCTCTGGAACACAATGCCGATATTGCGCTTTTCAATCGGGACATGGGTGATGTCCTGCCCGCGCATGGACACGGTGCCGCTCACCGGCTCGATGAAACCGGTGATGGTGCGCAGCGTGGTGGTCTTTCCGCAGCCGCTGGGCCCGAGAAAGGTAAAGAACTCGCCTTCCTTGACATCCACATTGATCTTGTGCAGCGCTTCAAAGTCTCCGAACTTGACAACGATATCCTTGAGCTGAATCATACAGACATCCTTTCTTGCCGTGACAGCCGGCAGGGGATATGAGCAGGTGTGCAGAAGCGGATCCTCCTGCGGGTGCGCTTCTGAAAAAGGCGAGCCCCCTTTGAGGGCCCGCCTTGAGAGATACGCGGATTATTCGGCTGCCTGAGTCAGGGTAGCCCAGTCCAGGTTCTCCCAGTCGGGTTCGGCGGGAGCGGAGCTGTTGTCAGCCCAGTAGAAGCCGAGGTTGGTCATGATGTTGGTCCATTCGGCGGCATGGGCGCCCACATATTCGGCGTAGGTCATGTCGGTGCCTTCCACCTTGGTCAGGGAGCAGTTCTTGATGGCATAGATGGCGGGCACTTCGTCATAGAGCTCAGCCACAGCGTCGGTATTGCAGGGATAGGAGTCAAACTCTTCAGACCATGCGATCTGGGTCTCGGCGGAGCCGAACCACTCGGCGAAGGCCTTGACGATTTCGGTCTGCTCTTCGGTACGGCCTTCCTTGTCCAGGATGCCCAGGTACTCGGCGATGTAGTAGGTGCCGTCGTCGATGTCCACCAGAGCCCAGTTTTCAGGGTTCAGGGTGCCGCGCAGAGGATTGGCATAGGTGCCGGCTGCAGCAGCGGCATCAATGTTGCCGTACAGGGAAGAGGAATAGAAGGTGGACAGCTGCACATCGCCGCGGATCAGGGGCTCGAGGCCGTAGCTGTCGCCGGTGAAGTTGCCGCCGGCGCAGTATGCCCACAGCGTCTTCCAGCCTTCAATGGAGATGCCACCTGCGGGAGAGGTGGGATCGGTGAAGGCGTAGAGCATGGCGTTGTTGATGTTGCTGTTGGTGGTGCCGCCGACCTTGCCCTGACGGTACCAGGTGTATCCGGAATTGATCAGGTCTGCCCAGTGCGCAAAGTGCAGGGCCTGGCCGTTGGTGCCAAGTTCGTCATTGCGGTAGAGCATGAGGATGTTCTGGATGACCAGGCCGTAGGCCTTGCCGTCGTACTTGTACTCGCCGACTTTGTCCGCCCAGGAAGGCGTCCAGTCCATGATGTGCAGGTTTTCATAGGCGCCGTTGACCAGCTGGGACCAGCGGACTTCGTTCAGGCCGAAGAGAATGTCTCCGTCCTTGTTCTCGTTGGCAGCCTGAACGGCCTTCACGTCACCGGAAATGACGGTGTTGTCATCGATGCTGATATTGAAGCCGGCATCCTTGGCGGCAGCCTTGAGCCACTCAGCGCGCTCAGGGGAGTTGGAGTTGGAGTAGATGCGGATGGTGTAGTCACTGTTGTCCGCGGAAGCGAAGGAGCACAGTGAAAGGACCATCATGACAGCCAAAAGCATACTCAAATACTTTTTCATGAGAAATCCTCCTTATGGATTTGAATAAAGTGGGTCCGTAATGCGAACTCTGGACAAATTATACACCAAAAATGACACACTGTAAATTGCACTGCAGTCCGGTTTTCTGGAAAAAGAATCTTCTGCTGAAAGATAAAAAGCGAAGCAGGATCCGGGATTTTCACACCCGGGGATATTCCGGATTCGAGAAAAAGCCCGGCTGCGGCGGCTGGAGAAAGCAAAAAGTCTGAGAAACCCTGTGGTGCAGGCATTCTCAGACTTTCAGCGTCCAGCGACGCATTGTATGGCATCTTCTGTTTCTGTTTGCTTCGGTTTCCAGGGAAAAGGGACCGGTGTCATGTCTGCCGGTGAAGATCAGATCAGTCCGCCCCCGCCTGAGCAGATACTCACGCACGGCCTCGACTCCGCCGCTCTTGAAGAGGCTGACCGCCGTCGGATCGTTCGGCACCGCGTAGATCAGGTAGGAACCGGCTTCATTGGTCCGGCCCAGTTCACACATTCTGGCCATGACTCTGCAGATTTCGTCGATTTCGCGTCTGCTTGTGATGATCCGGGCGCCGCCCTCCACGTTGTTCAGTTCCTCAGGATTGATGTCCTTCATGTTCATGCTCATTTTTGTATCCTATTCTTTCTTCATGAAGCTTTTCCCGCTTCTGCACATGTTTTTTCTTTCAGGTCCGGTGTTCTGCACCTGACGTCTGCAGATACGCATGACCAGGGCAGGTGGGCAGCAAAAAATGAAATTAGCAAAAAAATATGCGCGGCATATGGAAGGCAGCCTGACAGGGTATGAAGGCACGGGAGCCGGAAGCAGTGCCCTGATTCATGGAATGGCAGTTGTGTGAAAAGTTCCATACAACATGCGTGTGGATGCAGAAATCCTGAAAGAGCCCGCGGAACAGGGCTTTTCAGCCTTCCGGCTTTCCTGAACTGTCAAACCTGGAAGACGGCATCCGGACCGGTGCGGGAAGTTACTTTTGTGCAAAGCGCTTCCGGTGGAGGAATTCACCTTGAAAACAGTTCCCGATTCCATATATAATCTGTCTGTGGAATCCGGCAGTCGGACAAATGCATGCATGGCACAGAACGGAGAGGGCAGTCCCTGAATGCCCCGGCCTTTGTGTTTTCGGAGAGGAGAAGCGCGATGCGTGGAATGTATGAGCCTAGGTACCGGTTCTTTTCCGCGGGGGAGATGGCGCCACGGGGCTGGCTGCGCAGACAGCTGGAAATTCAGGCCGCGGGCCTGAGCGGGCATCTTCATGAAGTGTGGCCGGACGTGCGGGATTCCGCCTGGATCGGCGGGAAGGCGGAGGGCTGGGAGCGGGTGCCCTACTGGCTGGACGGGCTGATTCCGCTGGCCTGGCTGCTCAGGGATGAGCGCCTCAAGGCAGTGGCAAAGCGGTATATGGACGCGATCATGGACGCCCAGAGTGAGGACGGGTGGATCTGTCCCTGCCGGAAGGAGGAACGCGCGCACTATGATACCTGGGCCGTGATCCTGATCTGCAAGGCGCTCATGGTCTATCATCAGTGCTCCGGGGATGCGCGCGCGGTGGAAGCCGCGTACCGGGCCATGCGGAATCTTTCCGATCATATTCAGGTGCATACGCTGTTCAACTGGGGGCAGAGCCGCTGGTTCGAGGCGATGCTGCCGCTGCAGTGGCTCTGGGAGCTCAGAGCGGAGCCATGGATGGAGGAGCTTGCCGTGACAATGCATGCCCAGGGGTTTTCCTGGCGCAGCATGTTCGGTGCCTGGCATGATCAGGAACCGGATGCGCACGGCGTCTGGCGCCATCAGACGCATATTGTGAATCTCATGATGGCCCTGAAGAGCGAGGCGGTTGTGTCCGGCCTGACCGGGGAGGATCCGGACGCGTTCGCCATGCAGATGTATACGGATCTTTTGAAATATCATGGCACGCCGATCGGGCATATCCAGGGGGACGAATGTCTGGCGGGGAAAAGTCCTGTCCGCGGGACGGAGCTGTGCTCCATCGTGGAAGCCATGTATTCCTGCGAAGTCCTGTTTTCCATCACGGGCAACCCGTTCTGGATGGACCTTGTGGAAAGCCTGGGGTTCAATTCCCTGCCGGCCACCATTTCCGAGGACATGTGGACGCATCAGTACGACCAGATGCTGAACCAGATTTCGTGTACGATTCAGCAGGAACCGCCGGTGTTCGGGACAAACCGGACGGATGCGAACCTGTTCGGGCTGGAACCCGATTTCGGTTGCTGCACGGCGAACTTCAGTCAGGGGTGGCCGAAGCTGGCCATGAGCGCGTTCATGCGGACGGAGGAAGGAATTCTCTCCGCCGTGCCGGTGCCTTCGCAGGTACATACAAGAATCGGGGACCAGGCGGTCAGCATTGCACTGGATACGGACTATCCCTTCCGGGATAATATGTGCTATACCATCCGCTGCGGGGAAGGCGCGTGCTTTGAGTTCGCGATCCGGATTCCGGGCGGGGTCCGGTCGGCCGCCGTCAACGGACAGAGTGTGCAGCCGGGGACGGTGTGGAAGGAGAAGCGGGCCTGGAAGGACGGCGAAACCATAGACGTGAAGCTGGAGATGCAGCCGGAGTGGGTCCAGGGATACGCCGGTCTGCGCTGCCTGCGCAGAGGGCCGCTGGTCTTTGCGCTTCCGGTTCCCGGTATTTCGGAAGCATGGGAATATGTGAAAGACGGCGTGGAGCGGAAAATGCCCTGGTGCGACTATCTGATCCGGCCCGCGGGCGAGTGGCGCTACGGCTTTGCCGGGGACCGGGCCGAGACTGTGGAAAGTGAAATAAGCGATATTCCCTTTTCCCGGAAATATCCGCCGGTGCAGCTGAAGGTGGATATGGTCCGCGTGGACTGGGATATGTATCCGGGGCAGAGCGCGGTCTGCGCGGATCTGCCGGGAAATGCCATCGGGGAAAAGGTGTCCATGCTTCTTAGTCCCTATGGCTGCACCACGCTGCGCATGACATTGATGCCGCAGTGCGGAAAGTAATCCGGGGAAGAGCAATATGGACAACCGGGAAAAAGAGCAGTATACCTAAATTTCGCATAATACTCATGTGTAAACATGACTATTGTCATTTTGCTGTTGTTGAAATCCTGAGACACTTGGGAAAAACTGCATAACAACAGTGTTTTGTGACCAGAAATTGTTTTAACTCTCTCGACTTTTAACACATAATCATTTATAATACTCATGTGTTAAAATGAGGGGGGAAACAAGCAATGTCGAAGCCGATTTCAGGGGAAACCAAAACTTACCAGGTCAAGGTGAAGCGGCCAAACGGTGGTTACTATGTCTATGAACGGACCGAGCGATACGAGAACGGACGTATGCGTAAAAACGGCAAGGATGTACTCCTTGGGAAAATTCTACCAAACGATCCAGAAGGACACATTGTGCCGACTCGTCCGAAGAAGAAATCCGCTGGAGACACCAGCAAATCATTGCCAACTGATCTTGAAGCCGCTGCTGATTCTTACATCAGTGCAATCAGAAAACATATCGGTTCAAGCGAAATCCTGGATGCAATTGCAGAGAAAAGCGGAATTGAACAGGATATTTACGCTCTCCTGGATGCAGATGTCGGGACAGCTCAGAAGCTGATATCATGTGCAAGATTCCTGACATGTACTGATGGTGAGTGTCTGTCACATATTGATACGTGGCAACTGATGCATCCGATCCCATATGCAGAGGGTCTCTCAAAGGACATCTGTCACAAACTTACCGAGGATCTGGGCAGAAACGAAGACTTCAGACAAGGATTGTTTTCCAAACGCATGCTCCGACAGCCAGCCGATGTTCTTGTTGTTGCATTTGATGCGTCCACAGTCTCCACATATTCCGAAAACCAAAACGATGCCAGATATGGGTTCAATAAAGATAAGGATGGACGAAAGACGATCAAACTTCTTGCACTGTACTCATCTGAAACCAACGAACCGCTTGGATTTGCAAAGCAGCCAGGCAACATCCCGGATGTTGTTTCTGTGAAAAATGCCATTTCACAGTTGCTGGTTCTTTCCGCTCAAAGGATTGTGCTGGTTACAGACAATGGGTTTTACAGCGAAGAAAATGCCTATGACTTGATCGATAACGGCATCAGTTTTCTCATGCGAATTGAGATCAACACGAAATGGGTCATGTCTTATCTTGATGAAAGTCTCGAGGATTTACTCGCATCCAGCTGCAGCTGCTCTGAAGACGGGTTTGTCGTCGGTATTACCAAAACCGTGGTTCACTGCTTTCAGAAGAAAGATGATGATGGAACTGTGCACGTATGGCGCAAGCGTATTCCGCTTCATTTCTTTCTGGATACAGATAAACGCACAAGGATGAAGGCAGATTTCAGTTCTTCCCTGTCGAACATACTGAATCTGATTCATAACGGTATGCCCATTGACGGACTGTCAAAGGAAGCCCAGGATCTTGCAAAAAGACACATTCGGTATAAAACGATTCGTAAGAAACAAGTCGCATATATTGATGATCAGACCGTTGCAGAAGCCTGCAAATATTATGGGATCTTCGCAGCTGTTGGCTACGGAAGTTTTCAGCAAGTCCGTGATACAAAGACGGCATTCAGAACCTATATCAATCGCGAACACATCGAAGACCATTTTCGTGCGGAAAAGCAGTCGATGGACGGGAACACTGTCCGTTCTTGGTACGGTGATAATTATATGGGCAGGCTGATGATTCAATTCGTTGCATTGATCTACGAGGACACCCTCATGAACGAAACCAAGCGAATCAAAAGTGTGCTTGAGAGTGACATCACCCAGTCAAAGATCACAGGGAAAGACAAGACTATAGCTGCAAAGAAGCAGAAACTGCTCACCTGGCTCAATAAACAATCGCTGTTTACTCTTCTATCTTGGTTTGATGCAATTGAAGAAACCAATGTTTCTTCTCGAATCAAATCAAAAAGGTGGAATACGGAAATCCTAGAACGTGACCGCATGTTCCTGGACATGCTGGGTGTCACAGCTATATGATTAACACATGACTATTTTACGACTTTTAGGAT
>CAMNDE010000068.1:0-17805 GCA_946534895.1 uncultured Clostridia bacterium | reverse complement strand
CCTGAAGTGCGACCTTGTCCGGACTCCGGACGAGACGCTTCCGAATTCCCTGACCTTTCCCTTCCAGGAACCGGAAAAAACGAAATCGCCCTTCAGAAACGGTGGATATGACCGTTTCCAAAGGGCGATTTTCATTCACAGCGCCTGCCTTACACTTTGATGCCGTGCGCAAGCGCGCTTCTGGAATAGCGGATCACCAGGAGCGTCGAGCAGAGAATCCATCCCACAGGATAGGCAAGCGCCACTGCCACGAATCCCGCCCCCAGCATGCGGGTCACCGCCAGGTATACCTGCCGGAAGGCGACAAAGGAGATCAGCATGATCACCGTGGGCATGGTGGCATCGCCAATCCCGCGCAGTGCGCCGGCATAGATCTGATTGAAGCACACCGCAATATAGAAGGGTGTCACAATATGGATGAAGCGTATGCCGTAGTCAATGACGTCCTCTTCGGGAGAAAACAGCTGCATCAGGGGTCTTGCCAGCACAAACACCACCAGGCCCAGGACCACGGTTGCGATCAGACTCATGACCGTGGCAATGCGCACGCCTTCCCTGGCCCGTTCAGGCTGTCTTGCGCCCCAGTTCTGACTGACAAAGGTGGTGGAAGACATGCTGATGCTCTGCACCGGGACCAGGGCAAAGGCATCAATTTTCCCGTACACGCCGTACCCGGCCATGCAGGCGGATCCGAAGGCATTGATATAGGACTGGACAAACACATTGGAAAACGACGTGATGGCTGACTGGATACTGCTGGGCAGGCCCAGGCGCAGAATCTGCTTCAGCGCATTCCTGTCGATCCGCATCTTCCGCCAGCGGATGCCGTAATCACCCTTTTCCAGGCTCAGCGTCACCAGGATCAGAAGCGCGGACAATACCTGCGCGAGCACCGTGGCCAGGGCAACACCGTCCACCTTCATGTGGAACACCAGCACGAACAGCAGGTCCAGCACCGTATTGAGAAGCGCTGAAATGATCAGAAAGAACAGCGGCCGCCGGGAATCACCCACGGCACGCAGAATGCCGCTTCCGATATTGTAGAACAATATCCCCGCAACCCCGGCAAAGTAGATGGACAGATAGCGGCTCGAGTCCGCCATGACATCATCCGGCGTCTGCATGAACCGGAGCATCGGACCGATAATGATCTGACCGATCACAGTGGCCACCAGGCTCATCAGGAATGTCAGGGCAACCGTGGTATGCACGGCCTTGCTGAGCCCTTCCCGGTCATGCGCGCCGTATCGCTGGGAAATCACCACGGATGCACCGGTGGCAAGACCGGCACAGAACCCCACCACCGTATTGATGATCGGTCCGGTGGAACCCACGGCTGCCTGCGCCTGCTTTCCCACGAACTGACCCACCACCAGCGTGTCCACGGTATTGTACAGCTGCTGAAACAGCAGACCGATTGCCATGGGCACGGAAAAGCGGATCATGTGCAGCCAGATATTCCCCTCTGTCATGTCTGAGTCCATTCGGGCCATCGAGCCGCCCCCCTTCTGTTTCTGTCTCAAAAAATCATTATCCACACCCGCGCCGATTGTGCAAGCCTGAATGCGGATTTCCTCCGGGCGGCCCCCGTTGCCCGCGTGAAAAAAAGCCTCTTCCCGTTTTTGGGGAAAAGGCTTTCTGCTTATCCATGGTATATGCGCGCTTATCCGAGCTTTGCGGAAAAATCCGCCAGTACCTCGGAAATCCGGATCTGCTGCGGACACACCCGCTCACAGCTTCTGCACTTCAGGCAGGCCTGAGGCTTCTTGTCGTCCGGCAGCGCGCTGAGCGCCATAGGCGCGATGAACCCGCCGCCGGTATAGACATGCTCATTGTACAGCGACAGAAGATGCGGGATATCCAGGCCCTGGGGGCAGTGGCTCACGCAGTAATGGCAGACCGTGCAGGGAACCGTGTTCTTCGAGAGCATCCGTCTGGCGGTATCCATGAGCACGCCCATTTCCGTCTCATTCAGCTTCCGCTCGTCTTCAAAGGTTTTCAGGTTCTTTTCCAGCTGCTCCTCCGTGGACATGCCCGAAAGAATCACGGTCACGGACGGAACGCTCTGCAGAAAACGGAAGGCCCAGGCCGGAATCTCCTCATCCGGACGCAGCGCCTGAAGCGCTTTCTCGTCCTCCGGAGCCAGATGTGCCAGCTTTCCGCCGCGCAGCGGTTCCATGACCCATACCGGGATATTCCACTGATTGAGAAGCTCCACCTTTTCCTTCCCGCCCTGGAAGGTCCAGTCCAGATAATTCAGCTGCAGCTGGCAGAACTCCATATCCTTCCCGTAGGCTTCCAGAAAACGCCTGAGCACAGGCATGTTCCCATGGCAGGAAAAGCCGAGATGCCGGATGCGTCCGTTGCGTTTCTGCTCCATGAGATAGCTGTAGATGCCGTACTTCTCATCGTCCAGATAGGCATCAATATTCATCTCGCAGACGTTGTGGAACAGATAGAAATCAAAATGGTCCACCTGCAGCTTTTCCAGCTGCCGGTTGAAGATCTCCTCCACGTGCGCCCAGTTGGAGGCATCATAGCCCGGGAACTTGGTGGCCAGATAGAAGCTGTCCCTGGGATACTTCGCCAGGGCTCTTCCCATCACAAGCTCGGAATTCTCCCCATGATAGCCCCAGGCCGTATCATAGTAATTGATCCCGCCCTGCATCGCCGTGTCCACCATACGGACGGCAGTTTCCTCATCAATGCGGCTGTCATCCCCGTCCACGACCGGAAGACGCATGGCCCCGAATCCCAGTGCTGAAAGCTTCATTCCCTGAAAATCTCTGTAAATCATCTTCTGCCTCCTGTATGCTGCAGTCCCTGTCCGTGGGCACCGCTGGCGTTTCCGAATCATTCCGGCATCTGTATTGTATGTCACGCCCGTTTTTCCTGCAAATGGTTATTGTTTATATCGTGATATTCCTTTTATGCATAATACAGCATCAGAAAAGCATCCTGCCGCCAAGACAGGATGCTGAGTGATTGTTTTTCCATCCGAAGAACCGGCACGGTCAATTAGCAGGCGCATTCAGCAGCTGCTCCACCAGTTCCCGCTTCTCATACAGGACGCATCCGCCCGCATGATCCTCCAGCAGATGTCCGCCTTCCCGGAGCGCCATGAACAGTCTGGAATGCATGGCTTCCCTCAGGGACGTATCCCGGACATTGATGTCCGAATAGGGGGAGAAGGGACAGGGCTCCGCGCCGCCGTGGCTGTTGATATGGAAGAACCCGCGTCCCGCCGCCACGCAGCCGCCGGAACTCTTTTCATCACCGGGGAAGGAAACATACACCATTTCCGGGCTTTCCTTCCGGAGGCGCTGGATCTCCTTCTGCAGATATGCCCGCTCTTCCTCACCGGGCGCCAGATGACTGCTTTCCTCCGTGACCGGCACGAACTCCACAAAGATCACAGCCTTGCAGCCGCGGTCCGAGAGACTCTTCAGGAAAGCTTCCGAGGAAACCTCGCGGATGTTTTCCGTGGTCACGGTGACGGAGGCGCCGAAAATCAGGCCTCTGCGGTGCAGTTCATCCATGTTGGCAATAAGCCGGTCATAGATGCCATTTCCGCGCCGCGCATCCGTGATCTCCCGGCCGCCCTCAATGCTCATGATGGGAATCAGATTCCGGCATCTGTCAAACAGCTCGAAATACTTGTCATCCATGAACGTGCCGTTTGTGAACACGGGGAAAAGGATGGACGGCTTTTTCCCGGCCGCCTCGATGATGTCGCGGCGCAGCATGGGCTCGCCGCCTGCCAGAAGAATGAAGCTGATGCCCAGTTCGTCTGCCTCATCAAAGATGCGCAGCCATTCCGCGTCCGTGAGCTGGCGTACCGGTGCCGCGTCCACCGTGGCATGATTGCATCTGGAATAGCATCCGGCGCAGTGGAGATTGCACTGACTGGTAATGCTGGCAATCAGGAACGGAGGAATATGCTCCCCGGCATCCTCCGCCTTTCTACGCTTGCGGGAAGCAGCGCGGCTGGCCGCGGCAAACTTCACCATAAAAGCGCTTTCCCGGGGATTTTTCAGCGTGGCCCGCATGGCATCGGATACCACCCGCTCCACGCCGTGGGTCATATATTCCTGAATGTCAAAACCCTTGTTCTGTTCGCTCATGTCCGTCCTCACAGCAGCGCTTTCACACAGTTCTCCACTTCAGCCATGTCTGCTGTCGGTTCGAAGCGGGCAACCACGTTGCCTTCCCGGTCAATCACAAACTTGGTGAAATTCCACTTGATGTCCGGCTTCTTGGCCCAGTCCGGGTCCGCGGCGGCAAACATCTTCTCCAGCAGTTCCTTGTACTGATGCTCACCGAAACCCTCAAAGCCCTTCTGGGACTTCAGATAGGTGTACAGGGGCAGCTCATTGGCTCCGTTCACGTCCGCCTTCTTCATCTGCGGGAAGGTGGTATTGAAGTGCATGGTGCAGAACTCATGGATTTCCTCATCCGTTCCGGGGGCCTGCGCGCCAAACTGGTTGCAGGGAATGTCCAGGATTTCCAGACCCTGGTCATGATAGTCCCGGTACATCTGCTCAATGGGCGCGTACTGGGGCGTGAATCCGCATCCGGTGGCAGTATTGACCACAAGGATCACCTTGCCCTTGTAATCGCTCAGGTTCAGCTGTTCGCCCTTGCCCGTGGTAATGGTGTAATCATAAATCATGCTGTTTTCCTCCTGCTCGTTTTTTCTGCCTCACGGACACGCTTCTGCCCGTCAGCCCCTGCGCCCGCATGCCGATCATGAATCAGCATTTACAACGGATTCCTGATCTGAAATGGATTGTAAACAAAACAGAATTCGCCTGTCAATAAGTGAGATTTCCCGTTGCAGAGAAGAAATACCTGAGTGCTGTCCCGCTATCAGAAGAAAGGCCAGTGACTCAGCAGGAATCCCGGCACCACCACCAGCAGGAAAAAGGCCCAGCTGATCAGCGTGAACACCCGGATAAACTGACGTCCTTTTCCGGGATAGGCCCGGACGTACATGCGGTAATTGATGACGGAGGCCAGCGAGCCGATCAGGGAGCACAGTCCGGCCGTGTCCGCACCGTAGATCAGGCCGGCAAAGTTTCCGGAAAACGGATAGAGCACAATGGTGGCCGGCACATTGGAGATCAGCTGGCTCAGCCCGATGGCCCACCAGTACTCATACCCGGCAACCGCCTCCCGCAGCACCCGGGAAATCTCCGCATTGGCCGTGATGGAGGAGGAAAAGACGAAAAAGCACAGGAACGTGATGATCAGCACATAGTCCACTTTGAGAAGCAGTTTCCGGTCCACCGCGAGCACGGCGCCAAGCACCACCGCCACGGCCCAGGGCCACAGCTCCGTCCGCGTGACAATCACCAGAATGATCATCGCAAACAGCACAAGGTATACGCACCGCCGGACCCGTCCTTCCCTTTCCCAGGGCGTGTCCTCCGTGTCCGCGCAGATCGTTTCCCGGGGATCCCTGCGGTACAGGAAAAAGATGAACCCCACCAGCAGCAGCGCGGACAGGGCGCACAGCGGAAGCATGTGCAGCATGAAATGCCAGGCTGTCACGCTGGCCTGACCGTAAAGGAACAGGTTCTGGGGACTTCCGAACGGCGTCAGCAGGGAGCCGCGCACCGCCGCGATGTTTTCCAGCGTCAGCACCGGAAGAATATACTTTTCCTTCCTGCCGCCCCGGAACAGAAGGATGGTCAGCGGCACAAAGATGATCAGGGACACGTCGTTGGTGACAAACATGGAGGTGAAAAAGACCCCGAATACCAGAAACAGGGTCATGGAGCGCATGTGCTCAAGACGCGAGGCCAGCCGGATCAGCGGCCGGAAGATATGCTCCTGCTTGAACCCCTCAAGGACGCACAGCATCATCAGCAGGGTTCCCAGTGTCCGCCAGTCAATCGCTTTCAGCAGCTGCGGCGTGGGCGGCGTAATGATCAGGGCCGCCGCCGCTGCCAGCAGCGACAGGGTCAGCATCATTTCTTTCCGAAAATACCGAAGAATGTTTCTCATGCTTCCGCTTCCTTACTGCATAATGGGAAAATCCCGCCAAGTATACACGATCCTTCACCGCAGGAAAAGCATGTCCGAAAAATTCCGTGACACTGGAAAAGCCCGCACAGCTGCTGTGCGGGCCAAAGGATCATTTATCGATCTCAGTTTCTGGTAAAGGAGAAGGTCAGTTCCGGATAACCGAAGGCAGCTACGGTCACCGTGCAGGGAGTACCTTCCGCAAACAGCGGAGATTCGCTGCCGTCGCGGGCCTTCACCACGCCTTCCGCGTTCAGCACGCCCTGCTCATCAAGGGCGATAAAGCTGCCCGCCGTGCCATGATGACCCACCGGCTCCTGCTCCACAGCCTTTTCCGCACCTTCAGCCAGGATCTGCACATGCTCGATGTTGCGCACGTAGTCCGCAATGTTTCCCTTTGCGAGCACGATGGCAGCACCATCAAAGGAAATATCTTCCGCAGTAAGACCGCTGTCCACGATGAAGTACGCTGCCTGGGCTGCGCCGGGGCCGCCTTCAAAGCTGGGAGAGCGGTACTTGCCGCTGGCGTCCACCACATTCACATAATAGTAGCCGGGCTTGAGCTGCGCCATATCCTGGAAAGTGATGACCAGCTTTCCGTCTTCCACGGAAGCGGTGTACTGGTCCGCGGGGATCACTTCATCATTGTATACGCTCCAGCGGATGTCCAGCACCTGAAGATCAAAGTCCTCCGGCAGCGCGCTTGCCATGGTGACCTTGTTGTCACTGATGCTTTCCACGCTCAGTGCCTGGCCTTCCACTTCCAGGAACGTCTTGCCGCTTTTCCCTTCCAGTGCGTTCACAACAGCTTCCTGTGCGGCCGCGCTGACCATGGTCGCGCCGCTGACCGCGTCCGCGCCGGCCATGTCCATGGCCTTGACTTCGTCCAGCGTCTTGCCGGTGAAACGGTCAAACAGTCCCGCGTTCACCGCAGCGTCGAAATAGGCCTTGTTCTTCTTGGCCCAGAATTCCTCGTTGCCGGCCTGAACAGAACCTTCCGTGCCGGTTCCGTTGTCCCGGACAGCCTGAATGACGCCCTGGTCATCCACGTCCACGCTCACCTTCACATTGTAGAACGGCGGATGAATGAACGGCATGGCAGAGGGGTAATTGCGCTGGTCCACATTGGCATCGCCTTCCAGGGTCTTGTCGGCGGAAGCCAGGCCCATGGCAAGCAGCATGCACAGAGCCAGAAGCGCAGCAAAAAGATTGCGGATGGATCTGGTGGTCATATGGATTCCTTCCTTCCTGTTTCTTTGTGTTAGATTTGCCTAACCCTACGTCTTTTGAATAGCCGCCTGTCCGGGGCGCCCCTGCCAGGCAGCTTGATTAGTTTCATCTAACTACTGCATGATATCATGGCATCCCGGATCCTGTCAACAGCATTTTTTGTCCCCTCCATGGTAGCACGCATGATACTATGTATGGTTTTTTATAGTACTTGTTCTTATTCAAAGACATGGTACAATATTTGTACTGTTCCGGAACTGTCAGTGGAGAGGGGGTGTCAGGATGGAGCTGTCCGAGCTCCTGGACTATGCCAGGGATACCTATCAGATGGAAGAGCAGCATAAATGGTCGGATTTTCCGGGTTTTTCCGTCCTTGTGCACCCGCAGACAGGCAAATGGGTGGCCCTGCTCATGCGGCAGTGGGATACCGATTCGGGGGAGGAGATCCAGCGCTGTGATCTCAAATGCGATATCCAGTGTCTGAGGGAGTTTTCCCGGCCGTATCTTTCCCCTCCGCTGCGCATGAAAGCTCCGAAATGGATCGATATCGCCTTCAGACGTGACACAGAGCCGGAAATTGTATTCCGGCTTTTTGACCGGGCCATGGCAGATGACACCCAGTCCGGATTCACCATGGTTCTGAAAAATACTGACCCTTTTGCGTCAGAATCCGTGTATCATGACACGCCGCTTTCGTTTCCCGGAAGACCGCCTGTGAAAACACCTGAAGTGTTTCCCGAGCGCATCCGCCAGATGAAGCATCTGTACGAGTACGGCTCAACCTCCCTGCAGTCCATTGCGGAAAACTTCTGCCGTCAGGGCAGGTTCATGGCGGACTTTGAAGATGAGGCGCCGTGGCCCGGCGGCTTTACCTGTTATTTTCCCACCTACCATGACATGACCACGCGCCAGCTCCGGGGATACTTTTCCTGGCGCGCCCATGCCCGGAAAGGCGATTTTCAGCGCATATCTTTCTCCGCAGCCCAGGTCTATCTTTTCGAACTGATCAACTGCATCGGCGTGGCTTCCCCGGAAGAAGCGCTTGTGCGGATGAAAGACTTTGAAACCGGATATATACGCGCCGGAACGGACGATATACCGCTGCAGTCCTATCTGCACCGCTGGATGACCGAGTTCATTGTGGTGCACGGACTGCCCCAGGACATGGCCCGGCAGTTTGCCGATCCCGTGATCGTAAGGCGCGACAGTGCCCTGCAGGCCCTGCGCTCCCCGTCGGATGCGACGGACGAAGATCTTTTTCAGGCCTTCTGCCTCTTTGACGGAGACCAGCTTGCCAGATCCCCGGTTTCCGGCCTTCCCGACGGAAAGGGCCGGCATCTCTTCTGCGAAGTCTGGCGACACGCCATGAACGATACGCCGGATTCCGAACCGGACCTGTTTACCCGGTGCTTCGGAACGCCTGTCACTTCCTCATGGTATCCCTTTGCCAATGCAGTATATTTCTGGGAAACCATACCCGAAGACCGCGTCTATCATCTCAATCCCGTCCGCACATACCAGTGCCGGAACGGGGCCTGGCAGATGACCACCTATGAAAATCTGTACTTCAGCCGCAGGCTTTTCCACGCCTTTCTCCGGCAGACAGACCTGATGCTGCGCCGCCGTCTGAAAACAGGACATTACCTGAAGGAAAAGTCTGAAGACGCATGGGCAGCGCCTTATGTGCTCGCCGTGCTCGCGGAGGAAGAGCGCACCGCCGCCGAACAGGCAAAAGCGAAGATCACCCTTGACCTGTCCGGACTGGAGCAGATCCGGCAGGACGCGCTCATCACGCGGGACAGCCTGCTGACCGAGGAAGAGCGTGAAGACCTGGAAGAGGCAGACATTCCGGCGCCGCCCGACCCCGGACCGGAAAAAATCGTCCCGGACCTGCCGCTGGACGATGTGCAGCGCAGAATTCTTCAGGCGCTGCTTGAGGGCCGGAGCGCATCCGCCATGATCCGCGAGGCGCACCTTATGCCCACCATGGCAGCAGACGCCATCAATGAACAGATGTTTGACCTCATCGGCGATACCGTGGTCAGCTGCGAAAACGACCAGCTTTCCCTGGTGGAAGATTACCGGGAAGATTTACTTCAGATGCTTGGAGGAACAGGCAAATGACCATTCAACAGAAAGTACCCAGGAGAATCTCACAGACGGTGCTGAACTCCCTGAAAGGCGGCGTGGTGCCCCGCATCGGCCTTCCCTATATCACGGTGGGCCGGAAGCATGAAATTGAAGCCCTGCTGCATGATGTGGACATCATCTCCGAAGGCGGGGCCTCCTTCCGCTTTATCGTCGGACGCTACGGTTCCGGCAAGAGCTTTCTTCTTCAGACCATACGCAATTATGTGATGGAGCGCGGCTTTATTGTGGCCGACGCAGACCTTTCCCCGGAACGGCGTCTGCACGGCGCGCAGGGGCAGGGGCTTGCCACCTACCGGGAACTGATCGGAAACCTGTCCACAAAGACCCGGCCCGAAGGCGGCGCCCTGACACTGATCCTGGACAGGTGGATCTCCACTGTGCAAAGCGAAGCCATGCAGGAAACCGGGCTTGCACCGGATGATCCCGCGCTCTCCCAGGCCACGGACCGGAAGATTTTCGCGGTGACTTCCTCCGTCAGCGAACTGGTGCACGGGTTTGAATTCGCGCGTCTGCTCTCAGCCTACTACCACGCCTATCTCAGCGGGGATGATGAGATGAAGGCGAAGGTCCTGCGCTGGTTCCGCGGGGAATACACGCTGCGCAGCGAGGCAAAGGAAGCGCTGGGCGTCAACATGATCATCAGGGATGACGACTGGTACGACTATCTGAAGCTCTTTGCCGTCTTCTTCCGTCTTGCCGGATATCAGGGCATGATGATCATGCTCGATGAGCTGGTGAACCTTTACAAGATTCCCAACAGCATCTCCCGGCAGTACAACTATGAAAAGCTGCTGACCATGTACAACGACGTGCTTCAGGGACGCGCAAAATACCTGGGTATCATCATGGGTGCCACGCCCCAGGCCCTCGAAGACAAAAGACGCGGCATCTACAGCTATGAGGCCCTGCGCTCACGCCTGTCCGAGGGCCGGTTCTCCAGACCCGGAGCCCGGGACCTGCTGGCTCCGGTGATCCATCTGGAGGCGCTCACGGCCGAGGAAATGCTGGTGCTGTGTGAAAAGCTTTCCGACATGCATGCCGGCCTCTACGGCTATGACAGGCGTCTTGGCACGGAGGACCTGGCAGAATTCATCAAAACGGAATACAGCCGGATCGGAGCGGACCAGCATATCACGCCCCGGGAAGTGATCCGGGACTTTATTGAACTGCTGGACCTCATGTATCAGCATCCCGACATGCAGCTCACGGCACTGCTTCAGTCGGATGCATTCACCTTTGCGAAGTCGGATGCGGTGTCCGACGAGACGGACCCGGGATTTGCGGAGTTTTCAATATGAATGTATTCAGCCGGTATGCACCCTTTATCCAGGACTTTATCTACCGTTCCGGCTGGCAGAGCCTGCGTGGCGTGCAGAACGCCGCGGGGGAAGCCATCTTCGGCACGGACCAGAATGTTCTGCTGACCGCATCCACCGCTTCCGGAAAAACGGAAGCCGCCTTTTTCCCCATCCTGACGCTTCTGGAGGAAGATCCGCCCCACAGCGTCGGCGTGCTCTATATCGCGCCGCTGAAGGCCCTGATCAATGATCAGTTCGGCCGCCTGACCGAGCTGTGCGAAGATGCCGGGATTGCCGTCCACCGCTGGCACGGCGACGTGGCCGCATCCCGGAAACAGAAGCTTCTGAAAAAACCATCCGGGATTCTGCAGATCACGCCGGAATCCCTGGAAGCGCTGCTGATCGGCAAGCACATGGAAATCCCGTCCCTTTTCTGCGATCTGCGCTTTATCGTGATCGACGAGATCCATTCCCTGCTCCGGGCGGACCGCGGGCTTCAGACCTTCTGCCTGATCGAGCGGCTCTGCCGTGATGCGGGCTGCTCGCCCAGGAGAATCGGGCTTTCCGCCACCATCGGCAGTCCGGAGGACGCCGGCGCCTTTCTGGCCGCCGGCAGCGGCCGGGGCACCATCATTCCCAGGATTGACGGCGGCCGGGACATATGGCGCCTGGGCATGGAACACTTCTACAACACCCCTCCCCAGGCGGATGAGGGCATAAACACGGCCAATGACACGCTGTCTCCGGAAACGCCGACGGACCATGCGCCGGCCGGGGCAGACCCGGGCATCGGGTATATCTTTGAGCATACCCGGAACAAAAAATGCCTGGTGTTCACCAATTCCCGCGAGGAATGCGAATCCGTCTGCCAGACCCTGCGCGGGTACTGCGAAGCGAACCGGGAGCCCGACCGCTTCCTGATCCATCACGGCAATCTCTCCGCCTCCTACCGCGAAAGCGCGGAGGAGGAAATGAAGGATGACGATTCCCTCATGTCCGTATGCGCCACCGCCACGCTGGAGCTGGGCATCGACATCGGACGTCTGGAGCGCGCGTTCCAGATTGACGCGCCCTTCACTGTTTCCGGCTTCCTCCAGCGCATGGGCCGCACCGGAAGGCGGGGCAATCCCTCGGAAATGTGGTTTGTCATGCGTGAGGATCATCCCGAAGCGCGTTCCATGCCGCCCGAATGTCTGCCCTGGTATCTCATTCAGGGCATCGCCCTTGTCCAGCTGTATGTGGAGGAGCGGTTTGTGGAACCGCCGCGTACAGACCGTCTGCCCTACAGTCTTCTGTATCACCAGACCATGAGCACGCTGGCCGCCCACGGGGAGATGACACCCGGGGAACTGGCCTCCCGGGTCCTGACGCTGAACTGCTTCCGCCGCATCACGCAGGACGACTACCGCGTCCTGCTCCGGCACCTGCTTGAGACCGGGCACATCAGCCGGACCGAAAACGGCGGCCTGATCCTGGGGCTTGCCGGAGAGCGGATCGTGAACAATTACAAGTTCTATGCAGTCTTTCAGGAAAACATTGAATACACGGTGCACGCGGGCACGGAACAGCTGGGCACCATTGTCAAGCCGCCGCCCGTGGGCGACAAAATCGCCATTGCCGGCCGCGTCTGGGCAGTGGACGAAGTGGACCACAAGCGCCGGGAAGTCTGGTGCACGCTGGTCAAAGGCCGGATTCCCGCCTTCTTCGGACTCGTGGCGGGCGATATTCACACCCGGATTCTGGAGCGCATGCAGGAAGTGCTCAGAGAGGACAAAACCTACCCCTACCTGATGCCCCACGCCACATGCCGCCTGGCCGAAGCCCGGAATCTGTTCCGCCAGACCGGGATGGACAAATGCCCGCTTATGCATCTGGGCGGAAACATGTGGGCGCTCTTCCCCTGGCTGGGAAGCTACGCCTTCCTGGCTCTGGAACGCTTTCTGAAAATCCGCTGCGGTGCGCGTCTGGGCCTCAGGGGACTGAACGCCGCGCGCCCCTATTACATGCAGTTCACCATGCGGACAGATGAAGAGGATTTCTACAGAATTGTCTGCGAGGAAGCGGAAAAAGACCTGGATCCCATGGAGCTTCTGTACCCGAAGGAAATCCCGGTGTTTGAAAAATACGACGAGTTCGTGCCGCCGGAACTGGTCCGCAGGGGCTTTGCGCTGGGCGTGCTGGACGTGGAAGGCATGAAAGCGCGTGTACGGACTTGGAGCCGATACGGAGGTGTGCAGCATGAGTGACCCGAAGACCTATATGACCTATGAGGAATACCTGTCAGGCATACGGCAGGGCATTGTGACCAAGGACGGGCACTGCCCCGTGACCCCGCTGCTGGTCATGCTGCAGGGACGCTGGAAATCCCAGCTCATGTATGAAATGTGCATGTATGACACAGTCCGGTTCGGGCAGCTGAAAAAGGATCTGCCCGGCATCACCGGCTCCATGCTGACCAAGGCCCTGCGGGAACTGGAAGAGGACGGACTGATCAGCCGGAAGCAGTTCAATGAGATTCCGCCGCATGTGGAGTATTCGCTGACCGGTATGGGCCGGGACCTGCTCCCGGTGTTCTATGCCATCATGAACTGGGGCTTTCAGCACGAGAAGGAGCTCTACGCCCGGGAAGCGTCCTCGGCGGCGGACTGATATATGTGCGCATTAAGGAAGTGAACAGGCATTGCACGATATCTGGAACCCATGGCATGGCTGCCGGAAATGCAGCGAGGGCTGCGAAAACTGCTATATGTACTATCTTGACGCGAAGCGAAACCGGGACGGAGCCCAGATCTATCGAACAGGCTCCGCATTCCGCTATCCCCTGTCCCGGGACCGGAGCGGCCGGTACAAGGTCAGAAGCGGCGAAATGCTCCGGGTCTGCATGACTTCCGACTTCTTTCTGGAGGAGGCGGATCCCTGGAGGGAAGAAGCCTGGAGCATTATTGCCATGCGCCCCGATGTCCGCTTTTTCCTGCTGACCAAGCGCCCGGAGCGCGTCTCCCAGTGTCTTCCCCGGGACTGGGGCAGCGGCTGGGAGCATGTCATGTTTTCCGTCACCTGCGAAAACCAGCGCCGGGCCGACGAGCGGATCCCACTTCTGCTGGAACTTCCGTTCCGGCACAAGGGCATCATGTGCGCGCCGATGATCGGGCCTGTGAGCATCGCCCGGTACCTGCAGGCAGGACAGATCGAGCAGGTGCTGTGCGACGGTGAAAACTACGCCGGAGCCAGGCCCTGTCATTATGAATGGGTAAAGCAGCTGCATGATGAATGCGTCAGTGCCGATGTCACCTTTGTCTTCTGCAGCACCGGCCGGCGCTTTGTCAAGGACGGCCGGCTGTACAGCATTGAGAATACGGAGCTCCAGACCCGGCAGGCATTCCTGTCCGGCCTGAGCTTTCAGGGAAAGCCTGTCCGGTTTGATCTGCGCGACACCTGGGGGCTTCCCATTCCGGAACAGGAACTGTATCACCCGCATTACGGCCCGCGCTGCCGGACCTGCGGCATGAAATATACCTGCAACGGATGCTCCGACTGCGGCAGATGCGCCCCTGCCGGCGCGTAATTTCCGCCGCGCGGAAACGGAAAGAGCCCCGGCCAAAAGCCGGAGCTCCCTGTCTTCTCTTTTCCAGGCCATGCCTGGATTTTTTTATTCCTCGCTGAAGTCCGTGTCCAGACCGATCTGCAGGGAATATTCCGGGAATGCCTTCTGCACATCGGCATAAATCTCACGGTACACCTCATGCCGGTCCTTGGCATCAAAGCTGACAATGATGTCAAAGCGCATGGTTTTGGCTGCGTTGTCCACATAGAAGCCATGCATCTGAAGCACTTCCGGCCTGGTCAGCACGATCTCTGTCACGCGGCTGCGCGCGGCGATGGCTTCCGGGTCCCTGGTATTGACAGAATACACGCCCACAGCCGTCAGGATGACATGATGCCTGTGATAGACTTCCATGGTCACATTGCGGATCAGCTGATCCAGTTCGTCAGCATTCAGCGTGTCCGGCACTTCAATATGCACGGAGCCATTGTAGGCATCCGGTCCATAGTTATGGATGATCAGGTCATAGGCACCGCTGATCTCCGGAAAGCTGTTGACGGTCGCCTTGATGTCCCTGGCCAGCTCTGCGTCCACGCGCTCGCCCAGTACCTTGGACAGCGTATCCCTGAGCATCTCAATGCCGGACTTGATGATCACCAGGGCAATCACCGCGCCGAGCCACGCTTCCAGGGAAATATGGAAAACCAGATAAATCACGGCAGCGACAAGCGTGGAGGCGGAGATGATCGAGTCCAGGGTGGCATCCTCGCCCGAATTGATCAGGGAGTCTGAGTTCACCTTTTCACCGACCCCCTTTACATAGCGGCCCAGCAGAATCTTTGTCACAACACCCACGCCCACGATCACCAGGGCAACAGCGGAATAATCCGGCACGTCCGGCTGGATGATCTTCTTGACAGACTCCGTCAGGGACGTGATGCCCGCATACAGAACCAGAACCGAGATAATCATGGCGCTGAGATATTCAATGCGCCCGTACCCGAAGGGATGCTTCCGGTCCGGCTCCCGTCCGGCCAGCTTGGTGCCCACAATGGTGATCACGGAGCTGGCGGCATCGGACAGATTATTCACCGCGTCCATCACAATGGCGATGGAGTTGGACGTCAGTCCGATCACGGCCTTGAACGCTGCCAGAAACACATTGGCCAGAATCCCGATAATGCTCGTCTGAATAATCTTGCGGCCCCGGCTGTTTTCAGCCGCATTTTCCTTTGTCAGACTCACCTTTTCCTGAATGGCTGCCATGAAAAATCCTCTTTTCTTTCATTGCCGGTAAAACCTGCCGGCAAGCTTTTCCTGCATGAATGCTCTGCCCATGCAAAAACACGGGTTTCCAACCGTGCTGCAGCATATTATACCTGTTTCTGTCTTATAATGAAAGATTTCGCCTTATCCGTCTCACCTGCACTCACGGCAGTCAGCATGCAAAACCCCGGCCTGACTGCCAGACCGGGGCTCGATTTTATGTGGAAAAGGAACTATGCCCGCTGTCCGGGCTTTATGCGTTTCCGCCGGATTCCGGCAACTCCCTTACTGCCTTTTCCCTTTCTTTTTTCAGCACCTTCTGATACAGCGGCCAGGCATACACGACCCCGGCCAGTCCGGCTGCCCCGATCAGGACGCCTGCCGCCGGCATATCCCATTTCAGCACACAGGTCATGCCGATCCCAAGGATCAGGGTGCTGATGATCCCTTCTGTCAGCGCACACGCCTGGGCTTTCCCTTCCACCCGGGCATCCATTTTTCTGAGCGTATCCAGATTCCCGGCCGTATGCCCGTCACCGGGCCGATACTTTGCCCGCATGTCCGCCAGCTGCTTCTGCTGTTCAGCCGAATAGGTAATATGCACCCTGTTTTCCGGCCTGTCCATCCTCTGATTCCCCGCTTTCCGCTGACTCATTTCACTCCGCTCCGTCTGATTCTGACGGTAAAGGTGCTGCCCTGTCCGGGCGTGCTGTCCACATCGATTTCCCCGCCGGTCAGATCAATCACCCGCTTCACCAGTGCCAGACCCAGGCCGTTGCCTTCCGTGGCATGGCTTGTATCGCCCTGATAGAATTTCTCAAAGATATGCTCTGCCGTTTCCCGGGTGATGCCGCATCCCGTGTCCCTGACGGAAACAGCCGCCCACTCTTTTTCCGGTCTCACGGACACCGTGATGCTTCCGCCCTCCGGCGTGAACTTCACCGCATTGGACAGAAGATTGTTCCACACCAGAGTCAGCAGTTCCGGGTCCGCCGCCACCAGGATCCGGTCATCCATTTCACACTCCAGGCCGATCTTTTTCTCTTCCAGCATATCATCAAAGGCCAGCAGGCACTCTGCCACCTGCTCCGTCAGGTCATACTCCTGCACCTGCGGGCTGATCTGCTGCTTTTCCAGCTTGTTCATCTTGAGGATATTGGTAATGAGCGCCGTCATGCGCTGAGTGGCCCGGTCAATCCCCTGGGCATACTCCATGCGCTCATCTTCCGTCAGTCCCCCACTCTGCAGGAGTCTTGCGTAATTGCGGATCACGGCCAGGGGCGTCTTCAGCTCATGGGATACATTGGCCACAAAGTCTGTCCGCATGGAACTGTTGCTGGAAAGCTCTTCGGCCATCAGGTTGAAGTCCTCCGCAATCCCGTTGAAGTCATCGCTGAAGATTCTGAAGCCGGACGTGTCAATGCGTGCTGTCAGATCCCCTGCCGTCATGCGCTTTGTGGCCTCGTGAATCCTGCGGACAGGTCTGTCCACCGTCCACTTGCGGAACAGCCAGTCAATCAGAAGCAGGAAGCCGCTGAGAAACGCTATATTGCCGAACGTGAACACCGCATTGCGGGGCAGCACGGACATGTCGATCTGCATCGAGTTCAGGAACAGGAGAAAAGAGCATGTGACCACGAAGGAAACCATCAGGAAAAATGTCACATAGCGCCAGACCATGAATGTCTTCCGTTCCCTGTTCATTCCCGGATCACCGCCTTGTATCCAAGCCCCCGCACTGTCTGGATCTCGAAAGCGTCCGTGCCGGAGAACTTATCCCTCAGCTTGGTCATATACACATCCACCGTGCGCAGGGAAGAGGAAGAATCCGCGTCCCAGAACTCGTCCATCAGCTGTGCCCGGGTAAACGTCTTTTTGGGGTAGGACAGAAGCTTGTACAGAATATTGAATTCCCGGGTGGTCAGGCTGACCTCTTCGCCCCTGACCATGCAGGAGCGCTCATCCGCATCCAGTATCACGTCGTTCACTTCGAGACGGTGGCTGTTGTTGATTTTCGCCCTGCGCAGCAAAGCGCCCACCCGCAGCACCAGCTCTTCCAGATCAATGGGCTTGACCATGTAATCGTCCACGCCGATCTGGAAGCCCTCCCGCTTGGCGGCAAAATCATCCCGGGCGGTCATGAACAGAATGGGGATCTCCCGGCTGGTTTCCCGAACCGTCCGCGCAAACTCGAACCCGTCCATGCCGGGCATCATGATATCCGATACGATCAGGTGAAGCCTCACACGACTGAAGTCGCGTGCTTCCAGGGATTTAGTCCCCGGACTG
>CAMNDE010000067.1:0-18077 GCA_946534895.1 uncultured Clostridia bacterium | reverse complement strand
TTCTCCTATGTCATGAGCGTGCTCATGTCGCTGATGATGCTCTCCATGATTTTCGTCATGCTCACCATGTCGCTTGCCAGTGGAAGACGAATCTGTGAAGTGCTGACGGAAAAAGCTGACATTGTGAATCCGGCCAATCCTGTCATGAAGGTGCGTGACGGACAGATTGATTTTGATCATGTCAACTTTGCCTACCAGAGAACTGGAACAGGCGAGGATACGCTGCATGATATCGATCTTCATATCCGTTCCGGTGAAGTCATCGGCATCATCGGAGGCACGGGCTGCGGAAAATCGTCCCTTGTCAACCTGATTTCCCGCCTTTACGATGTGACATCCGGAACCGTCCGGGTCGGAGGTGTGGATGTCAGGCAGTATGACCTGGAAATGCTTCGCAATGAGGTTTCGGTTGTCCTTCAGAAGAACATTCTGTTCAGCGGAAGCATTCTGGAAAATCTCCGCTGGGGCAAGGAGGATGCCACACTGGAGGAATGCCGGGAAGCCTGTCACCTTGCCTGTGCTGATGAGTTTATTGACCGTTTCCCGGATGGCTATGACACGCATATTGAGCAGGGCGGGAATAATGTATCGGGCGGTCAGAAACAGAGACTGTGTATTGCACGCGCGCTGCTCAAGCATCCCAAAGTTCTGATCCTAGATGATTCCACCAGTGCTGTGGATACGGCAACGGATGCTAAAATCCGTGAAGCCTTTGCCAAATCCATTCCGGATACGACAAAGCTGATTATCTCCCAGCGTATTTCCTCCGTGCAGCATGCTGACCGGATTCTAGTGCTGGATAACGGCCATGTTTCCGGATTTGCTCCCCATGAAGAGCTTCTTTCCAGCAATGAGATTTACAGAGAGATTTATGAGACCCAGACCCAGGGCGGCGGAGACTTTGACCAGCCCAGCCAGATCGGAGGTGACGCTGTATGAATCGCGGACCCAGAAGGAGCAGCGTGGATGCCATCAAGGACCTGAAAAAGCAGAGGTCAGTCCTTGGACGGGTATTTAAAATCATTTTCCAGTACTACAAATGGCATTTCCTGGCCGTCATTTTATGTATTATCGGTGCTACCATATGCACATTGCAGGGCACACTGTTCATGCAGTCTCTGATTGATGATTACATCTCCCCCATGCTCCAGAAAACGCTTGATACAGCCGCCGGATTTGCTCAGCTGAAATCCGCCCTGATACGTCTTTCCCTGATCCTGGCTGTCGGAGTTATCTGTTCGTTTGCCTATAACCGGATCATGATCTATGTTTCACAGGGAAGTCTTCTGAGAATCCGCAAGCAGCTGTTTTCCACCATGGAGCGGCTCCCCATTTCTTACTTTGATACCCACGCCCATGGCGATATCATGTCCGTATATACCAACGATGTGGATACCCTCCGTCAGCTGATCGGACAGTCCATTCCTACTTTTATTGATTCTCTGGTTACGATTGTCATGACGTTTGTCAGCATGATCCTTTTGTCATGGCAGATGACACTACTGAGCGTATTTCTGGTATCCTTTACGCTGCTTGCCAGTGCCAAGCTCAGCGGTCGCGCCGGAAAATATTTCGGGCAGCAGCAGAAGAATATCGGTGCGCTCAACGGATATATCGAAGAAATGATGGAAGGCCAGAAAGTGGTCAAGGTTTTCTGCCATGAGGAGCAGAGCATCAAGGATTTCCGGCAACTCAACGAAAACCTCCGTGACTCGGCCAACCGTGCCAATGCATTCACGAATATCATCGGCCCAGTAAACAATAATCTGGGACATCTGAGTTATGTCGTATGCGCCGTGGTCGGAGGCCTGCTGGCCATTCATCAGGTGGCCTCCATGACTCTGGGCGGCCTTGTAACCTTCCTGACACTGAACAGAAATTTCTCCCGTCCGATTTCCCAGGTTTCGCAGCAGATGAACTCCATCGTCATGGCCATGGCCGGTGCCCGGCGAATCTTTGCCATGATGGATGAAGCCCCTGAAACAGATGAAGGCTATGTACAGCTGGTCAATGCGGTGGAAGATCCTGAAAAGGGTCTGATTGAATCCAAAGACCGCACCGGCATCTGGGCATGGAAGCATCCGCATCAGGCTGACGGCACAGTGACCTATACGCGGCTCCAGGGTGGAGTCACGTTCAATCATGTTGACTTCGGGTATGTTCCGGACAAGATGGTTCTCCATGATATCACCATGTATGCAAGGCCTGGTCAGAAGCTCGCCTTTGTCGGCGGTACAGGAGCCGGCAAAACCACCATTACCAATCTGATCAACCGCTTTTATGACATCCAGGATGGTAAAATCCGGTATGATGAGATCAACATCAATAAAATCCGCAAGGACGATCTGAGACGTTCTCTTGGCATTGTGCTTCAGGATACGCATCTGTTTACCGGCACCGTCATGGATAACATCCGCTACGGCAGACTTGACGCCACCGATGAAGAATGCATACAGGCGGCTGTTCTGGCCAACGCAGACGGCTTTATCCGGCGCCTTCCCAACGGCTATGAAACCATGCTTACAGGTGATGGAGCCAATCTTTCCCAGGGTCAGAGACAGCTCATTGCCATTGCTCGTGCCGCAGTGGCTGACCCGCCCTGCCTGATTCTGGACGAAGCCACATCTTCCATTGATACACGCACAGAAACCCTGGTGCAGCGCGGCATGGATGCGCTGATGAAAGGCCGTACCACCTTCGTTATCGCCCACCGCCTTTCCACGGTACGCAACGCCGACTGTATCATGGTATTGGAACAGGGTCGCATTATTGAACGCGGCACCCACGATGAACTTATCAGTGAAAAAGGCAAATACTACCAGCTTTACACAGGAAAACCAGCGGAGAAATGAAAGATGTTTGGAAAGAAAAAGCAGCAAGCCGTTAAACCTATTCCCGAAGGCGCTGAGCCTGTTCTGCATTCCAGTATCTGTACCGGTGAAACGGCTGCCGGGTTTCTGATGCCGGATGGAAAGTTCATGGAAATACTCCTCATTGAGTCCCCTTCAGACATTGAGGCATTTAAAGCGCAGTACGGCATTACCGGGGAACTGCGAAGGACGTACTGACATAAGAAAAAGAGATTCCGGACGCGTATGCCGGAATCTCTTTATTTATGGCCAGTTTTTTACAGACGCTCGAAACGATGAACCGCTTCACGGGTGGCTTCAGGCGTATTGAAGGCTGTAAGGCGGAAATAGCCTTCTCCACTGGGACCGAACCCGGCACCAGGGGTGCCGACCACATTGCCTTTTTTGAGAAGCTCGTCAAAGAACGCCCAGCTGTTCATGCCGTCAGGCACTTTCATCCAGATATACGGTGCATCTTTCCCACCGTATACCGTATAGCCCATTGCCTGGAGGCCCTCACGGATCACACGGGCATTTTCCATATATCCGCGTATGACTTCTTTGATCTGGGCAGCGCCTTCCTCTGTGTATACGGCTGCCGCGGCGCACTGAACAGGATAGCTGACCCCGTTGAACTTGGTGGACATCCGCCGCTTCCACATGGCATTGAGTTCCACTTCGCGTCCGTCACTGCACAGTCCCTTGACTTCGTGCGGGATAACGGTGTAAGCGCACCTGGTTCCGGTGAAACCGGCAGTTTTTGAGAAGCTGCAGCATTCCACCGCTACTTCCCTGGCACCTTCGATTTCATAAATGGACAGAGGAATATCCTCTGTGGTGATATAGGCCTTATACGCAGCGTCATAGACGATCAGCACCCTGTTTTTTCTGGCCCAGTCCACGAATCCTTTCAGCTGTTCCCTGGTCAGCACGGTGCCTGTGGGATTATTGGGATAGCACAGATACATGACGTCGACGGGTTCAGACGGGAGATCCGGAACAAAATTGTTTTCCATATTGCAGGGCATATAAACGAGCCGGCTCCACCGGTCTCCATCATAATTACCCGCCCGTCCGCTCATTGCATTGCTGTCCACGTAGACCGGATACACAGGATCCGTAACTGCAATCCGGGCATCCGCGGAGAAGAGCTCCTGGATATTGGCCACATCACTCTTAGCACCGTCGGAGATAAAGATCTCGTCAGAGGAGAGCTGAATCCCCCTTGCAGCATAGTCATGCTCCCGGATGGCCTGGATCAGGAAATCGTACCCATAATCCGGCCCATATCCATGGAATGTTTCCCTGTGCCCCATTTCTTCCACGCCTTTATGCATGGCGTTAATAACTGCCGGAACAAGGGGCTGTGTCACATCTCCGATGCCGAGGCGCACCAGATCCCTGTCAGGATTGGCCTGCTGATACTCTTTGACTCTGCGGGCAATCTCAGCAAAAAGATAGGACCCGGGCAGCTGCAGATAGGATTCATTTACACGAAACATAGAAACACTCCTTATTCCAACCAAATTCCATCATAGACAAACTCTGCGGGACCTTCCTGAAACACTCTTCCTTCATCCGTCATAAAAACCTGAAGGATTCCGCCCAGAAGCTGCACCTGCACTTTCCCGGACAACCGGCCGCTCTGAATTCCGGCTGCGACCACTGCACACGCACCTGTGCCGCAGGCCATGGTTTCGCCGCTTCCGCGTTCCCATACACGCATTTTGACGTGCTGTGCATCAAGTACTTTTGCGAACTCGACATTCACACCTTCCGGAAATACAGGGTGATGTTCAAGATAGGTTCCGGTTGTTCTGATATCCATGTCTTCCGGATCCTCATCTGTAAAGAGCACACAGTGCGGATTTCCCATGGAAACGCAGATCAGATCCGAATCGACCCCGTCAACATGGACAGGCTCTCCTTTTCCGGTATTCAGCAGCACGGGAATCTTTTCCGAGGAGAATTCTGCTATGCCCATATCCACCAGAACACGCTTCACCGTGCCCTCTTCCGGATACAGCTTCAGTTTCCGCTCTCCGCTGGCTGTGTCAAGAATGAGTTCCGTACAGTCTGTCAGTCCGCGCTCAAACACATATTTTCCGACGCATCTCGCGGCGTTTCCGCACATCCGCCCTTCTGATCCGTCGCTGTTGTACATACGCATCCGGAACCGGCCGGGGCTGATGGGATCAATAATAACCAGACCATCACTTCCGGCACCGAAATGCCGGTCACTGATGATCCTCGCCAGTTCCTGCGGGTCCGGCACAGATTCTTCAGCACCGTTGACATATATGTAGTCATTTCCGATTCCATGCATCTTGGTGAACCGCATGCATTCAACCCCCTTCCCGGCACACACTTCCGGCAGTATATCAGTTTTTTCCCTTTTTCGCTTCATCATGCTATCAGAATACAAAAAAAGAACAGCCGAGGCTGTTCTTCTGAAGGCTTATTCCACATCCCCCTGAGTCACCATGGCGGCATCCCTGAGCCTTTCATGTTCCTCGCCTGCCGCATCCTTCTGTGCCTGTTCAAGCTGATGCCCAAGCTCCTGAAGGCGGCTGATCCGGCTTTTGACCCGGAGATTGTTCATCAGGCGGCTCTTTTTCTTATCAAGGACCAGTCGAGTGCCGACTGCTGCCGGGGCAGCCGCCCATGCGCCGACCATGCCCGCAGCAAGGCTTCCGGCTCCCAGTGCCATGCCCGTTTTGATCATACGGTTTGCAGCATCCCGGGTTCCGTTTTTTGCGGGTTTGCGTCCCAGCAGGACTTTCGTGCCTTCCACGGCAGCGATCACCATGAACGGCAGTGCTCCGCACAGCGCAGATACGGTGGAACTCACCTGGCCGGCTTCCTCCAGCAGTCCGCTGTCCACTGCGATATTGTCCACATAGGTCATGCCGGTGGCGACAGTGTCCACCACCGTGTCATGGCTCCGTTTTTTATACGTTTTGACAATCTCTTCATAGGTCTTCATGGATTCGCCCCCTTACCTGAATAACTGGAGTATGTTCACGATCACCCATGCGCCGGCGGCAATGGAAACCAGGACAATCAGCTGGCTCATGAAGCCTGTGGGCAGATGCAGCTTCCCGATCTTTGGCCCCTGTCTGCTTTTGCTGCATTCTTTTTCGATCTGGTCCAGTCTGCCCCGGAGCTCCTGAAACTGCTTTTCGCTTTTCTCGATATAGGTATCCAGCGATTTTTCCAGGTGCCGGAGTTCGTTTCCGGTCTCTGTTTCAAGCTTGTCCATTCTGCTTTCAAGCTCGCTTGCAGCGCTGCGGATCCGGCTCTGGTCCTCACAGAGACCTTCCGCAACCAGAGTCATTTCTGAAGTGAACGCCTCAACCAGTTCCTGAGTATTGTCTCCGCGGACAGCTTTCAGTGCGTTTGTCAGAAACTGTCTGGGTCTGCTGAGCATGGATTCCTGCTCTGTCATGCAAACGGCCTCCTTTCTGCCATTCCCGGCTGTGTTCAAAAAAAGTATACGACGCCGGAACGAAAAAAACCATAAGAGAACGATTAAAAACTGGAACTGTCCCATTGACAAGCCGCAGCGGGTCAGGTATCGTGTTTCCAGGAACGAAAAATTATTAAGAAAAACAGGAAAGGAGCAGGCGGAGGTCCTCGCCTGAAAATCGCATGAAAAAACAATTTCTGGTTCTTTTGCTGTGCCTGTGCTGTATCTGTCCGCAGTGCTCGCTGGCAGATCCGTCCCCTTCCTTCTCATGGTATGAGGTTTTTGTCCGGTCCTACCAGGATTCAAACGGAGACGGGATCGGAGACCTTCCCGGGCTGACTTCGCGGCTGGATTATATAAAAGACCTGGGCTTTGACGGAATCTGGCTCATGCCCATCATGCCCAGTCCGAGTTATCATAAATATGATGTGACAGATTACAAGAACGTGGACCCGGAATACGGAACAGTCGATGACCTGAAACAGCTGGTTCAGGCGTGTCACAGCCGCGGGATCCGCCTGATTCTGGATCTTCCCCTGAACCATACCTCGACCCGGCATCCATGGTTTCAGGAAGCAGTCCAGGCTCTGCGATCCGGCAGTACAGAGAATACCAGGATAGCCTATTATCATTTTTCGCATACCCCCGGTTCCGTGCAGACCCCGGTGGAAGGCTCGGACTGGTTTTATGAAGAGCAGTTTCAGGGCGGCGGGATGCCGGACCTGAATCTGGACAACCCTGAAGTCATGGAGGAAATCCGCAGCATAATACACTTCTGGCTTATTGACTGTGATGTGGATGGATTCCGTCTCGATTCCGTGACAAATTTTGATACAGGCAATACAGAACATAATATTGAGCTGCTCAACGGAATCCGGGACATCTGCACGGAATGCCGCCCAGGCAGTTTTCTGGTAGCTGAGGCCTGGACCGGTCTGAGTCAGCTGGCTGAATACTACAGAAGCACCATAGACAGCTTTTTTCTGTTTCCTGCTTCTCAGGCAGAGGGCTGGATCGCGCGTTCCCTGCGCTCACGGCAGCCTGACAAAACCTACTGCGGTTATCTGCAGGACCTGCAGAATGCAATTCCTGACGGGCTTCTTGCCACATTTCTTTCCAACCATGATACGGGCCGGGCTGTGGGGAGCCTGCAGGGACGAAGCCGCCCGGAAACCGTCAAATTTGCCCATACTGCCCTTGCCATGCTCGGCGGATGCACGTTTACCTATTACGGTGAGGAGATCGGCATGGTGGGTTCCGGTGACGATCCCAACAAACGTCTCGCCATGTACTGGAATGACTCGGATATGACGCTGCAGCCGCCCGGAACCACCAAGATCGAGTATGCCTATCCCTGTGCCGATGAACAGCTGAAAGATCCTGATTCGCTGCTTCACTATATCCGCCGGCTCAATGAAATCCGTAAACAGTATCCCGTTCTTTCCAGTCGGGTGTCGGAAATCTGTTACTCGGATCCATACAGCTGTGTGCTCAGGAAAAAGAATATGGATTCAGAAGTATTCGTGTGCATGAATCTGTCCGCGTCCAGGGAAGTATCGATCCCTGTTGGCGAAAGTGCTGAAGCGCTTGCAGGACTTCAGGCAACGGAAGCCGCTTTCAGTCTCAGCTCCGGAGTGCTGACACTTCCGCCCTATTCTCTGGTCGTGCTGTCTTCTTATGAACCATCCCGGCCTTAGCGGCATGTTCAGAAAACAGTAAAAACAAACCACTTTGACATTGCTTTCTTTGCGTGCTATACTATATACGGTTATGCGGAATAATCCGCAAAAATTCATACCTTTGGAGGAGATATCATGAAAAAACTGATTGCTCTTGTCCTTTCATTTACCATGCTTCTCTCACTGACTTCCTTCGCTTATGCCGATGGATTCAGCGGAGAAATCAAAATCTGGGTTGCCGAAGCCACCGTGGATTTCACCAAGGAAATGGTGGAGAATTTCAAGGCAGCCAATCCTGACTATGCCGACATGATCGTTTCCATCGAGCCCGTCGGCGAAGGCGATGCTGCTTCCAACATGATTACCGACGTCGAAGGCGGCGCTGACATCTATGGTTTTGCCCAGGATCAGCTGGCCCGTCTGGTGGCTGCCGGTGCTCTGGAAGTTGTAGCTCCCGAGAACGAAGAAATCATTGCTGCTGAGAACGATGCCGGCTCTGTCGGCGCTGTCAAGCTGGGCGGCACCATGTATGCCTATCCCATGACCAGTGACAACGGTTATTTCCTCTATTATGACAAGAGCGTTGTCAAGGATCCCACCTCCCTGGAAGCCATCCTGGCTGACTGCGAGGCTGCCGGAAAGAACTTCTACATGGAAATCAACTCCGGCTGGTATCAGACCGCATTCTTCTTCGGTGCCGGATGCACCCTCACCTATGATACCGATACCGAAGGCAATCTGGTCGGCATCAATTGCAACTATGCTTCAGAGAATGGTGTGAAGGCTCTGAAGGCCATGATCAACATGGCAAAATCCCCCGCTTTCGTGAACGGCTCTTCTGCTTCTGCCGCCACCAATATCGGTGCCATCGTGGATGGAACCTGGGATGCCAATGCCATGCAGGAAGCTCTCGGCGAGAATTTTGCAGCTGCCAAGCTGCCTGTGGCTGATGGATTCCAGCTCGGTGGTTTCGGCGGATTCAAGATGCTCGGCATCAAGCCCCAGGTGGACGAAGCAAAGCTCGCTGCATGCGATGCGCTTGCTCTGTATCTGACCAGCGGTGACGTGCAGCTTGCCCGTTACAATGCTGTTCAGTGGGGTCCCTCCAACCTGACTGCCCAGCAGAATGAAGCAGTTCAGGCCAATGAAGCTCTGGCTGCTCTCGGTGCTCAGCTTGCCTATACCATGCCTCAGGGACAGTATCCTGGTGAATACTGGACACTGGCTTCTGCCCTGGGTGATGATATTCTGGCTGATAAGCTGGACAACGCAACAGACGAAGAACTGATGGCGGTACTCCAGAACTTCCAGGATACGGCTTCCACCTACGTCAAGTAAGTTTTGTGGCAAGAGGACTGGAACATTGCGTTTCCAGTCCTCTTTTTTACTAAGCTGACCACCGGACGGGAGGAAAATCTTCATGACTGATCTGGATTATCTGAAGCGATCCAGGCTTTCCAAGCTGGCGTACCGGACCGGGAAACTCATACGGGGCATCCCTGGTGCCCTGGTCCGCGGCTGCGTAAAACTGTGGAAATCCATTATTGACTTTTTCGCATTTCTTGGCAGGGAAATTGCGGATATTGCGGGCACGTTTGCAAACGGTGACTGGAAAACCCGTCTTTCCTTTCTGATTATGGGTTTTGGCAATGCCAGCCGCGGACAGTATTTCCGCGGAATTCTGTTTTTCCTTTTTCAGACCGTATTCAACCTGTATATGGTGAATTTCGGCATGGCCTATCTTGCCAAATTCCATACCCTCGGCGATGTTCCCACCACAAAGCAGGGGCGCGTCACGGTATATGGCGATAATTCCTTTTTTATCCTTCTCTATGGCATTCTTACCATTTTCTTTATCCTTGCATTTCTTTATACATGGCGTGTCAATGTCCGTCAGGCCAAGCTGACACAGAAGTACGTCAAGGAAGGACACCGGATGGCAAATGCCAGGGAAGATCTCCGTTCTCTGGCTGACGAGCAGTTCCATAAGACACTGCTTGCCCTTCCCACGCTCGGCATTTTTACCTTTACAGTGCTTCCCATTATTTTTATGATCCTGGTGGCATTCACCAATTTCGATTATGAGCATCAGCCGCCGTCCAAGCTCTTCACGTGGGTAGGCTGGGACAACTTCAAGACGCTTCTTTCCTCCGGCGGGGCCAACTACGGAGGCACGTTCCGGCAGGTGCTCTTCTGGACGCTTCTGTGGGCATTCTTTGCCACATTCCTGAATTACTTCCTGGGCATGTTTGTGGCTATCATGATCAATCGCAAGGGCATCCGGCTCAAGAAACTCTGGCGTACCATTCTGGTCATGACCATTGCTGTGCCTCAGTTTGTTTCCCTGCTCTATGTCTCCAAAATGTTTGCAGCTGACGGCCTGATCAATGGTACCCTCATGCGGTGGGGCTGGATTTCCGGGCCGATACCGTTCTGGACAGATCCCTCGTGGGCGCGCTTCACGGTGATTCTGATCAATCTGTGGATTGGCATTCCCTATCTTATGCTGATCGCCACAGGTATTCTCATGAATATTCCGGCGGACCTTTATGAGAGTGCGCGTATGGACGGTGCCAACGCCATACAGATGTATGGAAAGATCACACTGCCCTATATGCTCTTCGTGACGGGCCCTTACCTCCTCACATCGTTTATCGGGAATATCAACAACTTCAACGTGATTTTCCTTCTCTCCCAGGGCAAGCCGCTGTCGCTGGATCTTGCCGGAAACGCCGGATATACGGACCTGCTGATCACCTGGCTGTACAAGATGACGGTGACGGATACAAACTATAAAATTGCCGCTGTTATCGGTATTCTTGTTTTCGTGGTGACCATGGTCATCAACCTTGTTGTCTACAACCTGATTCCGTCAGTGCAGAACGAGGAGGACTTCCAATGACAAACAGGAAAAAGGAAATCCCGGAAGTCGACATTGTCGTGGATGAGGAGAAGGGCGTCATCCGGGAAGTCAAAAGCGAAGAACATCTGCGCAGCAAAAAAGCGCATGAAAAGCATATCAACAACACGATTCACACTGTGCTTGTCATTATTTCCATTGTCTGGCTCTGCCCGTTTGTATTTCTGGTTCTACAGTCTTTCCGCTCTTACCTGACCGAGAGCGGCGGTATGGTGGATTATGTCATTCCCCACCATTTTTCCCTGGATAATTACCGTTATCTTTTCGAGGACGGACTGTTTTTCCGCTGGTATGGAAACACGCTGCTGATTGCATGCGTGTGTGCAGTTGTTCAGACGGTGATTGTGCTTTCTGTGAGCTATGCCCTGTCCAGAATGCGCTTCCGCGGAAGAAAGCTGTTCATGAATGTGGTGCTGGTTCTGGGCATGTTCCCGGGCTTCCTCACCATGATCGCGCTCTACTTCCTTCTCAAGCAACTGGGACTTACACAGCAGGGAGCCATTCCAGGCCTGATTCTTATCTACTGTGCCTCCTCCGGCATGGGGTATTACATTTCCAAGGGCTTTTTCGACACCATTCCGAAATCCCTGGACGAAAGCGCACGAATCGACGGAGCCACCCGTTTTCAGGTGTTCCGGAAGATTATTCTGCCCATGTCCAAGCCGATTGTCATCTATACCATCATGATGGCTTTCATGGCTCCATGGGGTGACTACGTATTCGCTTCCTATGTTGCGCTTGGCCATTCCGCCAGCTATAACGTGGCTGTCGGTCTGTATCGCTGGGTCAACACCAATGACTACCAGGGCTTCTTCACCCGTTTCTGTGCCGGCGGCGTACTGGTGGCAATTCCCATTACGCTCCTGTTCATGTTCCTGCAGAAATACTATGTAGAAGGAGTCACCGGCGGCGCTGTCAAAGGCTGATCGGAAGATAAGGAGGTACCAAAATGGCAAGTGTTACACTGGAACATATAAAGAAGGAATATGACAATCACGTCGTTGCTGTACACGATTTCAACCTTGTGATCCGTGACAAGGAATTTGTGGTCTTTGTCGGGCCTTCCGGCTGCGGAAAGTCTACTACACTGCGAATGATCGCAGGTCTTGAAGATATTTCCGGAGGCACGCTGAAGATCGGCTCCAGGGTAGTCAATGATGTGGAACCCAAGGACCGCGATATCGCCATGGTTTTCCAGAACTATGCCCTGTATCCGCATTTGACGGTGTATGAAAACATGGCCTTTTCCCTGCGCATCCGCAAAATGAACAATGAAGAAGTTCATCGCCGTGTATGCCAGGCAGCGGATATCCTCGGCATTACTGAATACCTTGCCAGAAAGCCCAAGCAGCTTTCCGGCGGTCAGCGCCAGCGCGTGGCTATCGGCCGTGCGATTGTGCGTGAACCCCAGGTATTCCTGATGGACGAACCACTCTCCAATCTTGATGCCAAGCTGCGCAATCAGATGCGTGCTGAGATCATACTGCTCCGCAAGCGTATTGATACTACTTTTGTGTATGTCACCCATGACCAGACGGAAGCCATGACACTGGGCGACCGTATCGTTGTCATGAAAGACGGTTACATTCAGCAGGTCGGGACGCCTCAGCAGGTGTTTGAAACCCCGAAGAATCTCTTTGTTGCGGGCTTTATCGGCTCGCCGCAGATGAACTTCCTCAAGGCGCGCCTTGAGAAAAACGGCAGCAGCTACTCTGTGCGCGTTCTCGGTATCAGTATTGATCTTGAACAGGAAAGCTGTCAGCTGCTTGCAAAGCGGAACTGCGGCAGCATGGATGTGGTCATGGGCGTGCGGCCGGAACACTCCACCGTACTGTTCGAAAAACAGCCCAATACCATTGAGAGCACCATCAATGTGGTGGAAATGATGGGTTCTGAGCTGCATCTGCACCTCTCCACCACTGCGTCCGACAAGGTCATTCTGCGCATTCCCACCATTGACCTTACACGTGATCAGAGGGCACAGCTGAAGGGCGGCAACAAGCTGTACTTCACATTCCCAAGCAAAGTCATTCATCTGTTCGATCCCGAGACTGAAGAGAGTCTCCTCTATCCGGGCGACGACGAGTAATTCCCTGAGCGGTTCTTCGGAACCGCTTTTTCTTTTCGTTTTCTGCAAGATTGACATTTCGCCGATGCGTTTTATAATTGCAAACGTTTCCGGAAACGTTTCCGGACTCTATCCGCCGAAGGAAGGAGGCGTATAATTGAGTCTGACCATAAAGGATATCGCCGATCTGGCCGGCGTAAGCGTGACAACCGTATCCCGAGTCATGAATCATCGTCCGGATGTCAGTGAAGCAACCAGACAGAGGGTTTCAGAAATCCTGAGAGATACACATTTTGTCGGCAATGCAAGTGCCCGAATGCTCAAACAGGCCATGCCAAGGATTATTCCTGTGATCCTGCACGGACACAATAATCCATTTCTGCAGGATGTGGCGGAGTCTCTTCTGCAGATGGGACAGGAGCGCGGCCTTCCACTGGTTCCCTTCTATATCGGCGAGCATGAAGATGAAGTGGCTTCTGCGCTCAGGATTACCCGGGAACAGGCAGTGCAGGGACTGATCATGGTAGGGTCATCTCCGGATGAGCGCGGACTTGTCTTGAAAGACCTGGATATTCCTGTTGTGTTCTCCACTGTGTCCACGAAGGATACACCCCTTTCTTTTGCATCTTCCGTGTCCATAGACGACCAAGCGGCTTTTCAGGAGGCAGCCGGCGAGCTTATCCGCCTTGGACACAGAAACTTTTCCGTCTTCGGATGCAATCCGGATGGTGAAGGAAGCATGGGCAAGCGTCTCCGGGGAATCCAGAACGCCCTGTCGGATGCAGGGCTTCATCTTCTGCCGGAGCATGTTGTTCCCACTGATTTTTCCTTCAGTCATGCGAAAAAATGCGCTCTTGACTTTTTCCCGGCACATCCGGATATTTCATGTGTCCTGTGCATGTCCGATGTCATTGCCATCGGCGTGATCCGTGCTCTGTGGGAGCTGGGCATTTCCGTGCCTGATCAGATCAGCGTTCTGGGGGTGGATGCCCTGGAACTTGGTCAGGCCTATATTCCCAAACTCTCTTCCGTGGCGCAGGATACAGAAGTGATTGCTGCGAAAACACTGGAGCTTCTTGTTCCACGTTCCCAACCTGTGCATGTGGAAATTCCGGCCAGGATACTCTGGCAGGAATCCACAGGCTGCAATTTGCGATAGTGAGGTATCGAGTATGAAACGATCCAGCGGTATTCTTCTGCATATCTCGTCCCTGCCCGGTCCTGGCGGCATTGGCTCCCTTGGCAAGGAAGCTTTCCAGTTTGCCGATTTTCTTCAGGAAAGCGGATGCAGAGTATGGCAGGTACTTCCCATGGGCCCTACCGGTTACGGAGAATCCCCGTATCAGTCCTCTTCCGTGTTTGCCGGGAACCCGCTCCTGATTTCCCTTGAGACACTCCGTCAGCAGGGACTCCTCGCCTGCACAGAGGAGGAGCTCCAGAGCGGGTTTGATGATGCCGTGATTGACTTCCCCATGGTACGGAAGGTGCATGAACGTCTCCTGTTCCAGAGCTTTGAACAGAGCGAAAAAAATCTCCAGAATGAACTGGAGCAGTTTGTATCGGAGCAGCCCTGGGTGGAGGATTTTGCCCTGTTCACGGCACTGAAGCACGAATTCAATGATGTGATGTGGAGTCAGTGGCCGGACGAGGATGTGCGCAGACGTAAAAAGAGTGCTCTGAAAAAATGGCGGAAGCAGCTGGACGTCCAGGTGCGCTTCCATATTTTCTGCCAGTATCTGTTTGAAGTGCAGTGGCAGAATCTCCACCGCTACTGCCATGAAAAAGGCATCGAGCTTTTCGGGGATATGCCGATTTATGTGGCGGAAGACAGTGCGGATACGTGGACGCATCCGGAAGTCTTCCAGCTGGACAAGAAACTGCTGCCCAAGCGTGTGGCCGGCGTGCCGCCGGATTATTTCTCCGCGGACGGTCAGCTCTGGGGAAATCCTCTGTATGACTGGAAATACCTCCAGAAGCATCACTTCGACTGGTGGCTGGACCGCATGCACCGGATGAGCGAACTGTATGACATTATCCGGATTGATCATTTCATCGGGTTTGCCAACTATTATTCCATTCCCTACGGAGCGCCCAATGCCCGGGAGGGAGAATGGATCAAGGCTCCGGGCAAGAAATTCTTCAAAACGCTCAAGAAGTCGGATATTCCAGTGCAGATCATTGCAGAGGATCTTGGCTGTGTCAACAAGCGCGTACGCAGGCTGATCGACTATACGGGATATCCGGGCATGCGCGTGCTTGTGTTCGGATTTACGGAAGGCGAAGCCAATGTTCATGCCCTGTCCAATTGGGTGGAAAACAGCGTTGCCTATACAGGCACCCACGATAACGACACTGTGCTGGGCTACCTGAAGCGCGCTGAGAAAATGGAAGTGGATATGGCAAAAGAGCAGCTTGGCTTCAAGGAGCTTGAAGACGGCCCGGCAGCTTTCGTGAAAGCCACCTTTGACTCTGTTTCCCGGCTGTGCGTGATTCCCATGCAGGATATACTCGGCCTGGACAATTCAGCCCGCATGAACACTCCTTCCACGATCGGCGGCAACTGGGGATGGCGCATGAAAGAGCTGCCGGATGCATCCATTGCAGAGCGTCTTCTGCAGCTGAACAAAGAATCCGAAAGAGGGTAACAAATATGATGGAACCAAACAAAATCCTTGCGCGGGCTGAAGAACTGCTCCTTGCCAGAGATCACGCAGATCTTCAGCACTGCACCGCGCAGCAGCTGCATCGGGCCATAGCCGGTGCCTGTATGGAGGCGGTTGCACCGAATTGGGTGAAAACTGAACACAAGGCGGAAAGCGGACGGCAGGCGGCCTATATTTCCGCGGAGTATCTGATGGGCCGTATGGTATTCAACAATCTTTTCTGCATGGGCATTCTTGAGGAAGTGGATCAGCTTCTCAGTGCGCGCGGGGTCAAGCTCAGCATGCTGGAAGATATTGAGGACGACGCCTTCGGAAACGGAGGCCTTGGACGTCTGGCTGCCTGTTTCCTTGACAGTGCCGCAACCATGAACCTTCCGCTTACCGGCTATGGACTGAGGTATAAATACGGCCTGTTCAAGCAGTCCTTTGTGGATGGCCGTCAGCATGAAGAGCCGGATGACTGGTCTCGTTACGGAGATCCGTGGTCCATACGCCGCGAAGATGAGGCTGTAGTGGTACGCATGAAGACGGGAAACGTCCTTGCGGTTCCCTATGATATGCCCATTATCGGCTATGAAACGGATCATGTGGGCACGCTGCGTCTTTGGCAGTGCGAAAGTCTGCATGAGATTGATTTTGATCTTTTCAATGAACAGGCCTATGCCAAGGCAAGCGCGGACAAGAACCGTGCTGAAGACATCACCAAATTCCTCTATCCCAATGACAACCGCCGTGAAGGCAAGCAGCTGCGTGTCAAGCAGCAGTATGTGATGGTCAGCGCCAGTATCCAGGATATGCTGCGCCGCTACAGAAAACGTCACGGAGAGGACTATTCCCATTTTGCGGAAGAGTACGCCGTACAGCTCAACGATACGCATCCTGTCATGGCTATCCCTGAACTGATCCGGCTGTTCATGCTTTCCGGCATGGACTTTGACAGTGCATTGGATATCGCGCGGCAGACGTTTGCATATACCAATCATACAGTCATGCAGGAAGCCCTGGAAAAGTGGGATCTGAGTCTTCTTTCCTCTGTCTGCCCGGACGTGGTGGCCATTATCCGCCGTATCGACCAGGCGTTCCGCAGGGATATGAAGGCACGCGGACAGACGGTTGCGCCGGATCTGTGCATAATTGAAGGCCGGCGTGTGCATATGGCCCAGCTGGCTGTTTACGCAGGCTTTGCCACTAATGGTGTTGCTGAGATTCATTCCGAGCTTCTCAAGCGTACCATTTTCAGGAAATGGTATGCGCTTTATCCGGAACGCTTTCAGAACAAAACCAACGGCATCACGCAGCGCCGTTGGCTTGGACTGTGTAATCCAGAACTGTGCCGCTTTATTTCCGACCGCATCGGTGAAGGCTACCTCAAGGATCTGACACTTCTTGAAAAGTTGAAGGATCACCTGGATGCTGATTCCATCCATGAATTCCAGCAGATCAAGCTTGAGAAAAAGCGTCAGCTGTGCGATGAAATTCAGCGCACCACCGGGATCGAAGTCTCCCCCTCCATGATCTTTGATGTGCAGGTCAAGCGTCTGCATGAATACAAGCGCCAGCTGATGAATGCGCTTTCCCTGCTCGCCATCTATCATGGGATCAAGGACGGAACGATCCGGAACTTCACGCCTACGGCCTTTATCTTCGGTGCCAAGGCAGCTGCAGGCTATGACCGTGCCAAGGCAGTGATCCACCTGATCAATCTGATCGCGGATATGGTCAATGCGGATCCTGATGTCAGCAGCCTCATGAAAGTGGCTTTCCTCCCCAATTACAACTGCTCACTGGCTGAGAAAATCATTCCCGCCGCGGACATCTCGGAACAGATTTCCCCTGCAGGTACGGAAGCGAGCGGAACCGGCAACATGAAGCTCATGCTCAACGGCGCTGTCACCCTTGGCACGTTTGACGGCGCCAACGTGGAGATTGTGGAACAGGCCGGTGAGGAAAATAATTACATTTTCGGGGCCACCGTGGAAGAGCTTGATGCGATCCGGGACTCTTATGATCCCAGGAAAATCTATGAGTCAGATCCGACAATAGCCCGGGTACTGAATAATCTTGTGGACGGTACCTTCCCGGATGATGACGGTGCATTCCATGAGCTGTACACGGCGCTTCTCGACGGAGCCAGCTGGCATAAGCCGGACCACTATTTCATCCTGAAGGATTTTCCTTCCTATATGGAAGCCAAGCTTCGTGCAAACCGTGATTATGCCGCGGATCCAGAAGGCTTTGCAAGAAAATGTCTCATCAATACAGCCATGGCCGGCAAATTCTCCTCTGACCGTACCATCGCGCAGTATGCTGCGGAGATCTGGAAGATTCATGCCTGATTGTCATTGAAAAAGCACATCCGCTGACGACAGTATTCTGTCCGGCGACAAATTGACGTGGTCGCAAATGCCAGATTGTTTTCCGTGCTGACG